>CAIYUC010000129.1 GCA_903929315.1 uncultured Bacteroidales bacterium | reverse complement strand
GCTGAAATTATTTTTCACGAACGGAAGATTTCCAAAAAAATATCCTCCCAGGCTAAATAAATTCACCCATAGGATATTGCCGGCCAGGCTGAAGGAGAAAAACCGAATATACCGCATGGTACCGACACCGGCTACAAACGGTGCAAAAGTCCGTACAAAGGGCATAAAACGCGCAATGATCAAGGTCTTCCCACCATGCTTCTCATAAAAAATATGGGTTTTCGTAAGGTATTTCTTTTTGATCAGTTTGTAATCTCTGTCATATACCTGTAACCCCAAAAATCTGCCTATGAAATAATTGGTATTATCTCCGATAAATGCTGCACAAATCAATAGCAGGATCACAATAACGATATTGAGCGGCTGGCTTGCCATCGCTGCAATGGTCCCCGCGGCAAATAAAAGCGAATCACCAGGTAAAAAAGGGGTCACCACCAATCCTGTTTCACAAAAAATTATTCCAAAAAGAATAAGGTATGTCCAGGTACGGTAATCGGTAACGATTTGCAGCAAGTGCTTATCAATGTGTAAAATAAAATCAACAAGATGCTTTACCAGATCAAGCATAGAATATGGGTATCTTTCAGAAAAATGTGCAAATGTACACTTTTAATTAATTCATGATCCAGCGAAGAAGCAAAAACAATGAACCGGAAAGAAGGATCGTTACAGGAAGAGTGATCAACCAGGCGATGGCGATATTCTGAACCATCTTGATGTGAAGGTTTTGCCTTCCGCCACCTGCTACCATTGTACCAGCAATTCCCGAGGAAAGCACATGCGTTGTACTGACCGGCAATCCAAACATGGATGAAACACCAATGGTACTTGCTGCAACAATTTCAGCACTTGCACCTTGAGCATAGGTAAGATGCGATTTCCCTATTTTTTCACCGATCGTCACTACAATTCTTTTCCAGCCTATCATCGTCCCTAATCCAAGGGAAAGCGAAACCAGCAGGATCACCCAGTGTGGAGCATATTCTGTTGTGGATTTGAATTTTTTCAGGTTCGATTTCAGGACGGATTGTTCGATCGGTGGCAGATTTGGAAGAGCTTTTCCAGTGTGTTCTTTCAGGAATCCTTCCGTTTTCTTCGAGACTAATATAATACCCTTTCTCACCCTGAAATGATTTCCTAAGGAAAGTTGATCATATCTTGATATACCTTTCAAAAGTAATTTGATGGAATCAATTTTCGTAAGGATCCCATGATAAATATTTTGGTCAGATAAAGATAGTTTTTCAACATCGATCTTTCGTAATGTCCATTCAATGGTCTTTGTCTGCATAAGGAGATCCTGCGGTTTTTGGGTCCTGTCCACGGCAAAGAAGGATGGTGAGAAAGCAATAAGGATCAACATGATCAAGCCGACACCTTTTTGCCCGTCATTGGATCCGTGTGCGTAGCTTACACTTGTACAGGTGAGAATAAGTATACTCCGGGTCAACATGGGAGGAGGTTTCTTAGCAGGTGGTTCTTTGAATATTTGTTTGTTTTTAATGATCTTTCTTAGCAAAGCCATCAATAGCAGAGCGATACCAAATCCGAAAATGGGAGATATGAGGAGCGATAATCCGACCTCGATTACTTTTGACCAGTTGAGTGCAACAGAAGTACTTCCCGGTAACAACATAAATGCAATCCCCACACCGAAAATTGAACCGATCAGGGTATGTGAACTTGAACATGGGATCCCGATATACCAGGTGGAAAGATTCCAGATTATTGCGGTAACAATCAAAGCAAGGATCATCGAAATGCTATGGGAAAGATTCTGATCAACAAGAACCTCTGTCGGAAGGAGATTGATAATGCCGATAGCAACGGCAATACCTCCCACGTTTACACCTATAAAATTCCAGAAACCCGACCAGATAACCGCTATGGTCGGTTTCAGTGAATGCGTGTAGATAACAGTTGCAACAGCATTGGCAGTATCATGAAATCCATTGATAAACTCAAATATGCATGCTGCGAGAAGACAGCATAACAGGAGTAACGTATAGCCTGTATCTAATCCGAACATACAAGATTAATAATAAGCATAAGAATAGTGATTTTTTCCAGTGGGCGGAAGAAAACCGGAAAATTAACAAGAAAAATCTGACTAACTGAGAATTTGTTGAAAAACAATTGGAATTTTTCCTCTCAACTAAACCTTTAAATGTTATTTGTATCTAAAATGTAATTTTACTGACCGGTTTTTATATTCAACTTTTTATATTCAACCTTGGCTGAATCATCCGACGAATATATTCTTTCGCTGATCCGTGACAAAAATTCACAGAATTATGGATTCAGCCTCCTGGTTCAAAAATACCAGGAAAAGATTTACTGGCTTATCCGGCATATGCTCATCGATCATGATGATACCAATGATACCGTGCAGGATGTCTTTATTAAAGTGTGGAATAATATTCAAAATTTCCGGGAAGATTCACAGCTTTATACCTGGATATACAGGATTGCAACAAATGAAGCGCTTTCTGTCCTGAGAAAGAAAAAGAACCTGTTTTTTCTCCCGATCATTAATGTGGAAAAGAAACTTCTGGAATCGCTTACCGATGATAATTATTTTACTGGTGATCAAATTCAGATGAAATTACAACAAGCCATATTGGAACTTCCTGCAAAACAGCGGCTGGTTTTCAACATAAAATATTTCGGTGCATTAAAGTACGAAGATATTGCTGAAATTACAGGGACCTCCATAGGCGCTTTGAAAGCATCGTTTCACCTTGCTGTAAAAAGAATTGAAAAATACCTGACCAGTCATTAAACTTTTAAAGAATAGATCCATCTAACAGGCAATGAACAATGAAAAAAACATATTGAACGAAGATGAAGAGCTGAAAAAAATGGCCCCTGTCTTATCAGGTGTCAACAAAGAGAATCCTTTTACAGCTCCGGAAGATTATTTTGAAGCCCTTCCGCAGATAATCATGAGAAAATGCCAACCCAATCTCCAGGCTAAAAAATGGACCCGGGGAATTTTTACAGTCTATAAGCCGGTTATGGTTGTTGCCACTGTGATCGTTGCTTTTGCCATTGCGATTTTCCTCCTGTTTGTAAACCCCTGGCGCCCGGTACAAAAAAATGAAGCAGAATACACCACCTTCGTTCAGGATGAAGGGATGATCAATGATCTTTCGGATGATATCGATGAATCAACGATTATTGAAGCTGTTTTATCCGAGTCTCCTGAAAATTCTACCGATTCAGCTGTTTTGGAGAAGGACGATTTTTTAATGGAAAATCCCGATTACACGAAAGATGATTTAATTAATTATCTGCTGGATGCAGATACAGATATGGATATTATAACGCAATAAAACGATAAAATCATGAAAACGAAAATGTTTTTATATTTGAGTTCCTTATCCCTGCTGATCCTGACTTCAACAAGTGTTTTTGCCCAATTCAGGGGTAACAATATAAGAAACCAGCCGGACCGGAAACAAAAAATTGAATCGTATAAGATCGGCTTTATTACTGAAAAGTTGAATCTTACTCCACAGGAAGCTCAGAAATTCTGGCCTGTATACAATGAATACCAGGCTAAAAAACAAGACATTCAAAAAAGTTTGGCCGGGAAATATAAAGATTATCGGTTGTCAAAGGAAGCCACTGAAAAGCAAGCAACAGAATTGATCGATTCAAGTCTCTACGAAATGCAGGCAAATCTCGATCTTGCCAGGGATTATTATGGAAAATTAAAAGCTATTCTTCCTCCTCAGAAGATCGTTTTGCTGTTTAATGCTGAAAGACAATTCAGACGGGAATTATTGCAAAGACTGGCAGACCGGAATGACCGGGATAGGCGTGTGAGGGAATAAGCGCCCCGGTTTTTTATCAAAGGGATTTTCATTCAGGGAACCTCGGGTATTAAAATTCTCCTAATTTTGCTATTTCCAATGTCGGATCTATTATCTGATATTGGAAACTCGTATCTTGTCCGGATTGATGGAGACAATCAGTTGTTTAATGGAAAATTATCATGCTAAGTGAATTGGCCAATTGAAATAGGTTTTCTGCAAACCAGTGTAGTCGAGGTTGTTGCCGTTGCCTTTGGCCTGGTCTGTGTGTGGTCGATGAAGAAAGAGAGCATCCTGGCCTTTCCGTTTGGGATTGTTAATGTTTCGATCTATGTTTACATTTGCTTTATATCAAAATTGTACGCTTATTCCGGGATCAATATTTTTTATGCAGTAATGAGCGCCTATGGCTGGTTTGTCTGGACGCGGAAAAATGAGAGCGAGGAAACAATCCGCATTGCCCGGTTATCAGAGCAAGCCCTTATCCTGAACATCCTTGCCATTGTTGTATTCTTTATTGTATTGAGGATACTCCTGGTACAATTCACTGATAGCATGGTTCCCACCTGGGATGCCCTGACGACCGCGATATATATCGTTGGCATGTGGCTTCTGGCATGGAAAAAGATCGAGAACTGGATTGCATGGATCATAGGGGATATCATCTCAATCGGATTATTTGCATACGAGAAATTGTATTTCAGCAGCTTCCAGTTCCTGGTGTTTACGATTATTGCTTTTCTGGGATTTTTCGAATGGAGAAAGAAACTAATAAATAAGTGATAAAAAAAATTGCAATTACCGGACCGGAATCAACAGGTAAGTCGAGACTCGCTGAACAACTCGCAGATCATTATAAAACTTTATGGGTTCCGGAATATGCACGGGAATACATAGGGAAGCTTAACCGTCCCTATAACAGGGAGGATATTTTAACAATCGCCAGAAAACAGTTGGAGAATGAAAATAAAATTGCTAAAAATGCCACTGTTTTTCTGTTTTGTGATTCTGAACTGATTGTAACTAAAATATGGAGCGAAGATAAATATAAAAGTTGTGATGAATGGATCCTGAGAAAGATAGAGGAACATAAATACGATCTGTATTTACTCTGTTACATTGATCTTCCCTGGCAACAGGATCCCCAAAGAGAGGACCCGCATAGAAGGGAATACTTATTTGACCTTTATATACAAGAGATGACGGAAAGGAATCTTCCTTTTCATGTAATATCAGGTTTTGGGAAGAACAGATTAAAGAATGCAGTAGAACAAATCGAAAGTTTATTTACCGGCCGGATTGACGAAAAACTTTAAAAGGAAAAAATCGACATGACAATTAAAATTATATATGATCAAATATAAACAACCCTATTAATTCTTTCAATTGTCATTTTACCTTTGAAAATTCATTTTCTTATTTACCCTGGATAGATAGAAGTTGACTGAACAATTAAAAGTTTTATTTCTTCCCCGATGGTATCCGCATCGCTTCGATCCGATGCCCGGGTTGTTTGTTCAGCGCCAGGCAGAAGCAGTTTCTGTCTTTTGTGAAGTGGTTGTGTTGTATGCCCATCCGGTTCCGGGAGCTTCGAATAAATTCGAGATAGATATTTCCCTGGAGCAAAATATTCATGTTATCCGGGTGTATTATAAGGTGCCGGAAAAGGAAATTCCGGGGTTTACTCAAATTCAAAAGCATTACAGGTTTTTCAGGGCGTATATTCTTGGGTTTAGAATGCTCAGGAAATTTAGACCCGATCTCCTGCATATCCACATATTGACCCGGCATGGGATCATCGGATGGGGATATAAACTATTGACAAAAACCCCTTACCTTGTTTCCGAGCATTGGTCAAGGTACTTCCGTGAAAATGGATCTTATAAAGGATTTTTCCGGAAATTTCTCACACGGCTGGTGATAAAGAATTCATCTGCTGTTATTGCCGTCTCCGGGCAATTGAAAGAGGCTATGCAGAACCATGGCCTGGATAACGATCACTATTATGTTGTGCCGAATGTTGTCGACTTTGACTATTTCAAACCAGGTGAAGGAAGTACAACAACTATGAAAAAACAGATCGTTCATGTATCCTGTTTTGAAAATAAGTCAAAGAACATTTCAGGGTTCCTTAAAATACTTAAGGAGTTGTCAGTAAGACGCAGGGATTTTGAATGCAGGTTCATCGGGGAAGGTCCTGGCCTTGAAAAAATGAAAAGTATAGCTGAAGACCTTGGGATAAAAGATGTTATTGCATTTTTTCCCGGGCTGAAAGAAGGAAATGATTTGATGCAATTCATGAGTAAGGCGGATTTCCTGGTGTTATCAAGCCATTATGAAACATTTGGAACAGTGGTGGTTGAGAGTCTTGCTTGCGGTGTACCTGTGGTTGCTACAAATGTCGGAATTGTACCAGAGATCGTGAATGATAGCAATGGGATGATCGTCCCTGCCGATGATCCTGAAGCGATGCTCCGGGCGGTTGATGAAATGCTCGATCGTTGCAGGTCTTACGATAAAATGATGATCCGGGAACAAACTATCAGGAGATTCAATTCCGAGACGGTTGGAAAACAAATTGTTGAAATTTATCAAAGAATATTAGAAGAAGCCGGCAATAAAACAAAATAATGCATTTGCAAAAAACCTTACGTTTTGCCGTGATGTGCAATGGCCGTGTCTTCCAGCGATGGCAGGCAGATTCGATCCGGCAGTTAATGGAAAGGAATCATAAACCGGTTCTCCTGATCAGGGATATGCGGATACCCGAAAAACCTGGGTTTTTTAAAAAAATTCTTACCTACCGTTGGTCAAACCTTCTTTTTTTTCTTTGTTACCGATTCTTTTTCCGCTTTCAGGCCAAAACCATCACAGACCTGAGCCAGGAGTTGAAAGGGGTTGATGAGCTGCCTTGCTATGTTGAAAAGCAGGGTTTTTCAGAATATTTCGATCCGGATGACATCGAGACCATTAAATCTTATAAAATTGATTTTATTCTCCGGTTCGGGTTCAACATTCTACGAGGTGGGATATTGAATGCTGCAGAACACGGTGTCTGGTCGTTTCATCACGATGATGAAACAAAATACCGCGGAGGGCCGGCAGGATTCTGGGAAATTTATTACAAAGATCGCGTTAATGCTGCCATTCTCCAGCAATTAACGGAGCGGTTGGACGCGGGTATTATACTTAAGAAAGGATGGTTCAAAACCATCGACCATTCCTACTCAGGAAACCTGGACCAGTTGCTCTTTGAGTCCTCCTCATGGGTTGTCCAGGCAGCGACTGATATTTCTAATGAATTGCCTTTAAATGCAGAATCCTCTAAAACATCTGCCCCTGTTTATCAGGTTCCTGGAAATGTAAAGATGATCCGGTTCCTTTTAAGACTGACAGGGAATAAATTGAGATTTCACTTCAATCAATTATTTCGTTCCGAGAGATGGAATATTGCCCTGATTAACCGTCCTGTCGCATCAGCGCTATATGCAACGGATTTTGAGAACGAACACCCGCAATGGCTCACAGAACCTCCTTCAGGAAGCTATTATGCCGATCCTTTTCCATACATCCTTAATAAAAAGGTCAATGTTTTATTTGAACATTTTATCTATTCCAATCATAAAGCTTCCATTGCAAGAGTGGGAGTGGAGAATGGTGTATTTAATACCAGCATTGTGGAGGTATTTTCGGGACCCAATCATCTATCTTATCCATTTATTCTTGAAAATGGAGGTGATGTCTACTTCTTACCGGAATCATTCAGGGATCGAAGGATCGATATCTACCGTCTGGATCCGGTGAACAATAATTTTGTTTTTATCAAATCGTTGTTGACAGGGATCGATGCAGTAGATCCTACGCTTTTTGAATATGATAGCCGCTGGTGGTTATTCTTTTCATTGAAACGGCAATCAAATACGATTTTATATGCATATTATTCAGATGATCTATTGGGAGAGTATTGTCCGCATCTTAATAACCCCATAAAAACCGATATCCGGTCTGCACGACCTGCCGGAACTCCCTTCCGGTACGAAGGAGCTCTCTATCGTCCCGGTCAGGATTGTTCAATGACCTATGGAGGACAGGTTGTGATAAACCGGGTGATCAAACTAAACCCAGCTGAATTTGAAGAGATGCCTGTGAAAACCATTTCCCCATTTAAAAACTCAAAATACTTAAATGGCCTTCATACTATTTCAGGTTCCGGAACAGTTACAATAATTGATGGAAAACGATTCGTTTTTAACAAAGCTGTGTTTACCGAACAGCTTTTCAGAAAGTTACATAAATTAAGGGATCGAAAGTAACAGGAAATGATCAGGAAAATAATTGCCACTATCCGGACCCGGGTTTTAATTGCTGTTGGTACGCTGTTGATAGTCACCCTTAATGCACGCTTTCTGGGTGCTGCAAATGTGGGAACAATAAGCCTGATCATTCTCTCCATAACGATCGTTCAAACGGTTAATAATTTCGTAGGAGGGGGGGCATTGGTTTACCTGAGCCCACGTACTGAAATTTTCAATCTTTTTATTCCATCCTATATATGGGCCATTCTAACCTCCCTTATAGTCGTGATTATTATTCATCTGTTAGGTCTTATCCCTGCCGGTTTTTTTGTGCATGTGATGATCCTTTCGCTTCTCCTTTCTCTTTCTTCAATTAACTGCCTTATCCTTCTGGGAAAAGAAAGAATAAAATCCTATAATAATATTAATTTGCTTCAACTATTGCTTCTCCTTGGTTTTTTACTCCTGTTTCTGTTTGTTGGAAAACGAAGGGACGTGATGATTTACGTCTATAGTTTATATATCTCGAATATACTTGTATTTTTATACGGTCTTTTGCTGATTTTTCCTTACCTGAAACTTCAGCGGTTGAAGGGGATCTTACCGGTCGTGAAAGAAATCTTCCGGTATGGAACGGTGATGAATATCGGTAATATTTTCCAGCTATTCAATTACCGGTTAAGTTATTATTTCATGGAGACTTTCCTGGGCAGAGCATCCGTTGGTATTTATTCCGTGGGCGCACAGCTTTCCGAAGGGATCTGGATTATCAGCCGGAGCATTTCCGTTGTACAATATGCAAGGATCTCAAATACGGACGACAGGAACTATGCAATCCGTTTAACCCTGAACCTTATTAAAGTTGCATCTGTCATGACCCTGCTTTCTTTAATCATCCTCCTTGTTTTACCCGCTTCTTTTTTCGGTTTTCTTTTCGGAAAGGAGTTTGCCGGGATTAATATTGTGATGGTCACGCTTGCCATAGGTATTCTCATGTTATCTGTCTCCATCATCCTGAGTTCGTTTTTCTCGGGGATCGGTAAGCCGGTTCATAATGCTATCGGTTCCGGGATCGGGTTAATTTTTACGATCGTACTTGGTTTACTGTTCATTCCAAGATTCGGGATCACAGGAGCAGGTATTGTTGCATCCATATCCTATTCTGTGTCTACACTATACCAGTTTATTGTTTTCATCCGTTATTCTAAGTTAAAGGCAAGTGATTTCCTTTTGAAGAAAGAAGAATTA
Source organism: uncultured Bacteroidales bacterium (assembly GCA_903929315.1). Classification (GTDB taxonomy): domain Bacteria; phylum Bacteroidota; class Bacteroidia; order Bacteroidales; family FEN-979; genus CAIYUC01. The sequence continues at coordinate 44,684 of CAIYUC010000129.1, read as the reverse complement.
ATCATGATAAGGAACGAGTTCAGGTTGATTTTTATGATTAAATCCTGACACATAAAGATAGAAATGGATCAGGGTCGCAGGAATTCAAATGTTAACTAGTAAATGAAGTCCTTGTGAATAAGTCCTTTCACCGTTTGATAACTTTTTGATAAATCTCCCCGTCTTTCTCTGTTCACCGGTATTCTTTCCTTTATATTTGTAGCGGTAAAAAAGGTTTTGCATGTTTCAACCCGATATTTACGACGAAGCCAGCGTACGTTCACTTGACTGGAAGGAGCATATACGTCTTCGTCCTGGGATGTATATTGGAAAGCTTGGAGACGGCTCTTCCCCTGATGACGGTATCTATGTGTTGATCAAAGAGATCCTTGACAATTCCATAGATGAGTTCGTGATGGGATTTGGCAAGACTATTGAAGTGACCATTAAAGACCAGCAGGTTTGTATTCGTGATTACGGCCGTGGAATGCCACTGGGCAAGGTGGTTGAATGCGTATCAAAGATCAATACGGGAGCAAAATATGATTCCAAAGTCTTTAAAAAGGCCGTTGGATTAAATGGTGTCGGTGCAAAAGCGGTCAATGGATTATCTTCTTATTTCAAGGTTCAGTGTGTCAGGGAAGGAAAGACAAAGGTCGTGGATTTTTGCCGGGGAGAAATCATTAAGGAGGAGAAAGAAAAGAATTGCGACCTGCGTCCCGGATCGATCGTGACATTTATTCCGGATGAAGACCTTTTCGGGAAATACCATTATATCCCCGAATATGTTCATAAGATGCTCTGGAATTATGTTTTTCTCAACCAGGGTTTGACCATTATTTTCAATGGAGAGCGATTCCACTCAAACAATGGTCTCCTTGATCTTTTGAACAGTTATATTGACACACCGGTACTATACCCGATCATCCGTATCCAGGAAGGAGATTTTGAATTTGCGCTTACCCATTGTGAGATGTATGGGGAAGAATATTATTCTTTTGTAAACGGGCAACACACGACGCAGGGTGGAACACACCAGGCAGTATTCAGGGAAGCGATCGTCAAAACGATCCGTGAATTCTATAAAAAAGATTACGATACCGGGGATATCCGGGCATCGATGATTGCTGCATTGAGCATCAAGGTACAGGACCCCGTATTTGAATCCCAGACCAAGACGAAATTAGGTTCACAAAACATAGAACCTGACGGACAGTCGATCCGTAATTATATTATGGACATTGTCAAGAAGCGGCTTGACGATTTTCTGCATATGAACCCGGATACAGCCGAAGCTTTGTTAAGGAAGATCATGCAGTCGGAGAAAGAACGGAAGGAATGGGCGAGCATCAAAAAACTGGCGCGGGAAAGCGTGAAGAAAGCAAGTCTGCATAATAAAAAGCTCCGGGATTGCAGGGTTCATTATAACAATCATGATGAACGGCGGTTGGAATCCACCCTTTTTATAACAGAAGGTGATTCTGCAAGCGGTTCTATCACGAAATCACGTGACGTAAATACCCAGGCCGTATTCAGCCTGAAAGGAAAACCTTTGAATTGTTTCGGGTTAAGTAAAAAGGTGGTTTATGAGAATGAGGAACTGAACCTGTTACATTCGGCACTGGATATTGAGGATGGACTTGAAAACCTCCGATACAACTATGTAGTAATAGCCACTGATGCCGACGTGGATGGGATGCACATCCGGTTGTTGTTACTTACCTTCTTTCTTCAGTTCTATCCTGACCTTGTGAGAAGTGGTCATATTTTTATATTACAAACACCGCTTTTCAGGGTCCGGAACAAACAGAAAACATTTTATTGTTATTCGGAACAGGAAAAAGAAGATGCCATTGCAAAGCTTGGAGGCCAACCGGAGATAACCCGGTTTAAAGGATTAGGCGAGATTTCGCCCGATGAGTTTCGTCATTTTATTGGTCCTTCCATTCGACTGGATCCGGTCATCCTTTCGAAAGATTCATCCATCAATGAAGTTTTGTCATTCTACATGGGGAAAAATACGCCCGACCGTCAAATATTCATCATTGATAATTTAAAAGTGGAAGAGGATATTATCTCACAGGTAAGTGTTAATTAGTGTTTCTTTTTCTTTTTAATCGGCCAGAATTTCGAATAGATCCTTAAATTTTCCTCCCGGCGTCCGATGATATCTTTTAATTCGAAATGCATATTACTGTTGACCTCTTTTGCCATCGGCAAAACCCATTTTTTTGTTTCCTTGATGTATTTTTTAACATAGGTTCTGTCAAATATATCTGTGTGAAGGTCAGTCAGGTTTGATATCCTGTCGGCGCATTTCAGGATCTTGGCATTCCTTGAACCTTTTGCCAGTAATCTTTCCAGGTATTCGTCTTTAGGTTCATCTTTTTCATTGATCTTCTTCCGGGTGACTTCCATGACCAGCTGGTAGACTGCCCTACCATCGTTATCAAGATTGAGGATTTCGTTCGGGGTAACACATGTGGTATCTTCAAATATATCATGAATAAGGGATGCTTTTAATAATACCGGATCCAGATAATGATAATCCATAAGGATGGCAAGTGTACTGAATGCATGCCTGAATTGGTTTCCTCCCACATACCGGAATTTTCCCTGCAAGGCCGTAGCTTTCTGTATATAAGGCGCCAGGACCATACTTGCAAGCCTGCTTTTCTCTTCGTTGTTCATAAAAAAGTATAAATGTTATTTATATAATGATTGAAATGCTTTTCCAAGATTTTCAACAATATCGCCTGCTATCATTGCTTCCTGTCCAAGGGATTCCGAAGTACGATCTCCTGCAAGTCCATGTAAGTAAACACCTAAAAGACAGGTCTCCAGCGATGTATATCCCTGGGCTTTCAAACCGGCAAGGATACCTGTCAGCACATCTCCACTTCCACCGGTCGCCATCCCGGGGTTTCCTGTTGAGTTGAAATAGCATTTTCCATCTGGCGTGGTTATTGCCGTATGAGCTCCTTTCAAAACAATATATACCCCATACTTTATTGAAAAATCCCTTTGAATCTGATTTCTGTCAAAATCATCAGACGATTTCCCGACCAAGCGTTCAAACTCTTTTGGATGCGGCGTGAAAATGCTGCCTTTTGGAACAAAAGAAATCCATGTTTTGTTTTCCCCCAGAATATTGATTGCATCCGCATCGATAATAAGTGGGATAGTGGAATTCTGGATCAAGAATTTCAGTATTCTTTGGGTTTGAATCTCTTGTCCGATGCCGGGTCCCACTGCAATCGAAGTAAACCTTGACAGATCCGGGATTTCAGTAAGTATATCTTCCGAAGAATCTATATCCAGCATTGCTTCAGGAACCGCGGTCTGGAGAATAGCGCTTCCAAACCGGGGAACATGAGCTGTCACAAGACCGGGTCCGGAACGCAGACATCCCCCTGAAGCAAGTACTGCTGCACCCATTTTTCCGCGGCTTCCGCAAAATAAAAGAGCATGACCAAAAGTACCCTTGTGCGAATATTTGTTTCTCGGTTTGAGGATCTTTTGACAATCTTCATGATCCGTATAGAAATTCTTTGTGCCGGTATGATCGATGAAGTCCTGCATTATACCTATATCGAGTAATTGCCACCTGCCGATGAAGTTATCATTCTCCTGGAAAAAGAATGCAAGCTTGGGAGGTGAGAAGGTAAGCGTATAATCAGCATGAACGATCACCGGATTTTTATTGCCTGTGACGGAAGTATCGCAGAATAAGCCGGACGGGACATCAATTGAAATTGTTACGTTTTTCTTTTCATTTAGATGACGAATTACTTTTGCAAAGAATCCTGTTACCGGCCTTGTAAGACCACTTCCGAAGATAGCGTCAAGGACAATATCTGTATCACGATCTATGGCTGGAAGTGGCTCCCTTTCTGAAATGATCTGCATTTTTATTCCGGGTAAAGCGAGAACTCTTTCATAGTTTATCCTGCAACTCGCAGATAACTGATCTATTCCTCCAAACAGGAAAACCTCTACAGGATAATCTTTAGCTGATAACAACCTGGAGATGGCCAGACCGTCACCGCCATTATTGCCGGTTCCGCAGAATACCTTGATCGTCTTCCCGTGAGGGATATTTTTGATAAGCCAATAAAAGCAAGCTGTAGCTGCACGCTCCATCAGATCGATATCGGAGATGGGCTCATGCTGGATGGTATAAGTGTCGGCCTCACGGATCTTATCAACAGAGAGTATTTTCATTCTTCTAATTTTACTTAAAACAGGTCAGAATCGTTAATCCATCATTCCCCAAAATGGCATAGTAACAAATACTCCCACTAATATCAGAACCATAAAAATGAAAAATATTACCGCAACTGTCAACCCTATAATAGCACAGACCCGACCGGATTTAAGGTTATGAAATGAACTATCGGTGAATTGGTTTGGGTTGGAGTAATATCGGGTAAGATCCTTACCGGAAAGAACCAGCGCGATGATGCTGAGAACAACACCGATAATTGAAAAATACCAGCAACTCAATACGATTGAAAGGATACCTAATACCAATACTGCAGTTGAGTTTGGTAAATCCTGCCTGGAAGGATTGTAGATACCACTGTCCTTGGGAGGATTGGTTTGAGGATTTTGTTGCTCTTCCATGGTTTTATAATTTAATGATCACAAACTTTAAGATATAACCGACAATTAAAATTGAAGTAGTAAATATAAATAAAATTTTTAAAATGAATGCCCCTTTTGGAAGCTTAAAAATGAGGTGGATCCCTAAAAATATAAGGATCAGCAGCATCGGGATCAAAGCAGGGAATATCTTCAGGCTAGGGATAAGATGACCCTTGAGAAGCTCGATAAATGATGTTTGCATACCACATCCCGGACATTCAATCCCAATAAATGTTTTCCAGGGACAGGCTAACTGATGGGTTTCAAGCCAATGGATAAGATCAGACATCATCAAAAGTAAAGATAGTGCAGTTTCATCCGGCCAAGTGTATTATACTCTATAGCGGGAAAAGGAATTTTGATGAAACTGAACACTGCAAAGATAACCTTAAGTGTCTTTGAGTTCGTAGGGATCCTTGTAAGATCCACATCCATAGAAAGAAAAAATTTGCGGTATCTTTGATATTCAGGGATGGGCTTTCCTGAAGCCTCCGATGTATTTCCTGAAGCCCCGGTCATTCCTTCCGCTCCGTATCCTGCCGCGATATTAATCCATTTTGGAAATCTTGTCCCTTTGGGAAGAAAGGAGGCAATATTTCCGGAGAACCAGTATGTTTGTCCGTTATAATCTTTTATCATCTGCTGGATCAGATTCGCTCCCAGGAGATTGGGCATGTATTGAGCATAGTCAGTCGGATGAAAGGAATATTTAACGATGAAACGCTGGTCATCCCATGTCAGTTGTTGCCCGATGAATATCAGGCATCCTAATGTATTGGCGGTAAAATCTCCAATTGAAAACCCCCAGGCAGATGAAAAACCATCCAGGATTTCAATATTTGCCATATATGCAAAACCCAGCAAACCTCCGAACCAGATTGCTTTTTTTCGGTCAACCCCTGACCACCGATACGATTCATAACCAATCCGGCTGATATAATAAGCTGTCACTGTATGTCCGCTTTTGTCCATCTGCTGCCATTCATTATCGTCATTGAAGAAATGAAATGAAGATTGGGAATAACCCCTGTACCATGCGAAGTATAAACCGGCAAGTGAACCTAAATACAAAGAACCCTGGGCTGTGAGAATTCCGGTAAGTCTGCCCTTATGTATAATGGAACTATCCGGGTTCAGGATAACTGAATCAGGGTTACGGGCATACAGTAACACTGGATGGAAAATGATGGTAACAAAAGAAATAAAAACCAGAGAATGGATTGATTTTAATAGCCTCATTTCCTTACCGGATATTTAATTTCTTCAGGGCAGCCTGGTATCGCCTTGCATTCCTGTTATGTTCAACAAGAGTGACAGCAAAGTTATGATACCCGGATAAATCATCCCTGGCACAAAAATACATATAAGGATGCTTCGTAAAGTTTAAAACGGCATCGATCGAGGAAACGGAAGGCAAACAAATAGGACCGGGAGGAAGACCGGTAAGAATATAAGTGTTATAGGGGGAATCGATTTCTTTATATTTATTCAATACCCGTTTTATGGAATAATCATTGGCAGCAAGGATAAGTGTGGGATCTGCCTGCAATGGCCAGTTCTTTTTCAGGCGGTTCATATAAACACCCGCAATAGCGGATTTTTCACTCTCTTTTGAGGTTTCACGGTCAACGATGGAAGCGAGAGTTACTACTTCCGCGATCGTAAGGACTTCCAACCGGCATTTATTGAGTCGCTGAGCATTCCAGAACTTTTTGTATTCCAGGAACATCCTTCTGATGAATTGATCAGCAGATGAATTCCAGAATAACTCATAAGTGTTCGGAATAAACAGCACAAAGATTGACTGGGGCGTAATGTTAAATGAAGACAAGTAAACAGGATCATTCATCCGTTTAAGCAGGGAGACAGAATCAGCCTCTATCTGGCTTGAAATTTTTCCAGCCAGATCTTCTTTGGTCAACAAGTCATTGAAAACAACTTTCACAGGTTCCTGTTTGCCGGATCGGAGAAGGTTGATGATATCATTGTTGCTCATTCCGTCGTAAATCCTGTACCGGCCTGGTTTCACCCTGCTTTCATATTTTTTCCAGTGTGCAACCCGCTCGAAGGTGTTGATATTCTTAAGATAATTACTTTTTAGCAATTCTTTTTCGACCGCTACAAAATTGCTCCCGGTATGAATATACAAGAAGGTCGATCGTTGTCCCTTTAAATCGATATTAGGTTTGTAAATTATAATATAGATAATACTCCATCCAACAATTCCGATAACCATCAGGATAATGGCAAAAATCAATACAGATATGATGAATTTGCTTTTTTTCACCGCCAAGACGCTAATTTTCAATTCTATATATTTAAACCTTTAGACTTTGTGACTTTATACCCCTAACCCCGGCCCTTCCCCCAAAAAGGGGAAGGGAGGAATTATGATTTTGTGACTCTGTGACTATTTTCTGATAAGCTGGAACATGATCTCATCGGTCCACTTGCCATCTATGATCCGCCATTCTTTTTTAACCCCGCATTGAATAAACCCTGCCTTTGTAAATAACCTGATGCTGGGATTATTATCGGATGTGATATTGCAATATAGTTGATGCAGTTGAATGATCTCAAAACTATAACGGATCAGCAGTCCCAATGCCTCAGCCGCATAACCTTTTTCCCGCTCATTCGGTATGATCAGTATTCCGATACCTGCTCTCCGGTGAAGCGGATCGAAATCAAACAGGTCAATACATCCGATTGTTTTTTTTGAAGCTTCTACCACGACCAGGTCAATCATTAACCTGAGTTGTCTTTCTATATAAATATCATGCTGTGAATTCATGATATATTGTTCCATCTGGAATCTGGAAAAAGGTACTACTGTGGTACTTACGCGCCAGACAGAAAGGTCATTTTCCCACTGGTAAAGGATATCCACATCCGTGGGTTCCGGCATCCTGAGTCGTATGTGCTTACCTTGGAGTAGGTTATTATTCATGGTTATTCAACTGTTATTCGGTAGTTATTCAGTAGTTATTCAGTAGTTATTCAGTTGTTATTCAGTTGTTATAATGGTAATTTATTGTTACTGATTGGTACTTGTATTTACTGATTGTTATTAAAATAAATTGCCCTGTTAATTGATGTATTTAATTCGTAATCCGTAATTCGTAATCTATTAAGTGATATGGGTAATCAAACATTAAATTTCGATTTCCCCTTGAAATACAAATTGCGCTGGTCCTTCCAGCCATACCTCCATGAAAGAATTTTTGTTTTGTCTGAACCTGACTGTCAATTCTCCTCCTTTTGTCAGGATATTGAAATATCCGGGATTATCCGGATTTCTTATGGCAGCAGCAAGGGCAGAAGCGGTGACACCGGTTCCGCAGGAATACGTTTCATCTTCTACACCCCGTTCATAGGTTCGCACAAAAAGATGATCTTTCCTGATCTCCACAAAATCGACATTGGTTCCTTCTTCTGCGAATCGTTCACTGAACCTGATCTTATGTGCACGGGCGACAAGATCCATCCCTTCCACATCTTTTACAAAGCTGACATAATGGGGTGATCCGGTGTTCATGAAAAGATGGTCGGCAATGATCTCATCGACATTGACATCTTTCATTTTAAGGCTGATCTTTTTAATATCCTTCGAAATTTCCAGTATCCTGGCGATATGGTCACCGTCAATGGCGCCGAAATACGCTTCAGATTTTATCAATCCGAGGAAATGGGCAAAAGCGGTCATACACCTTCCCCCGTTCCCGCACATCGTGCTTTCTTTTCCATCCGAATTAAAATAGGTCATACCAAAATCATAGCCATTCTGCACTGATAAAAGGATCAGACCGTCGGCGCCAATACCGAAATGCCGGCTGCACAGAAATAGAATATCTGATGTCGATGGCTGCCATTTCAGAGAACGGTTATCAATAAGGATAAAATCATTACCTGTTCCTTGGTATTTATAGAATGGAAGTTTCATCTTAATCGAAAATCAGTTGCAAAGCTATAATTTATTCTGATACTCGATGCTAGATGCCAGATGCCAGATTCAAGACCCACACTCACACATCGAGTATCCAGGATCTAGCATCCAGCATCACCATCAAAATAATATTAATATATAATTTATTTCCTAAATTTACTTTCAAATTTGGAATAAATGAATGGAGACCCTGCCTTATACAAAGTTCTCAATGAACTGAAAATTACTTTCGATTATTACGAACATCCTGCAGTGAGGACCATCGATGATGCCCGGAAATGCTGGATTGATATTGAAGCGACCCACTGCAAGAATCTCTTCTTCCGAAATCATAAGGGAGATAAACACTATCTTGTGATCCTTGAACACAGCAAAGATCTTTCCATTCATGACCTGGAACAAAGATTGAAGCAAGGGAAATTATCCTTTGCTTCCGATCAACGGTTGGAAAAATATCTTGGATTGACGCCCGGTTCTGTTTCTCCTTTCGGACTTATCAATGATCATTCAAAGCATGTTCATGTCTTCCTCGATGAAAACCTGAAACAATCGAAGAAGATCAGCTTTCATCCATGCACCAATACTGCTTCGCTTGTTATATCTTATGCAGATTTTCAGCGATTTCTTGATTGTACCGGAAATATATTTGAGTATTTGAAGCTATATGATTAATGCAGAAATTCAGAATGCAGTAGTGCATTAATACGGAAATTAATTAATTAACTCACCAGTTCACCAGTTTCTATCGAGCATCGAGCATCAAGTATCGAGCATCAGTCATTTCATTTCGTCTTCCCCGTCCTCCAATAATCTGAATTTATCGACGTTTTTCAGTCCTTCAACGAATTATTATTTCCCGGACTGGGTTACTGGTATACATTTGCCATACAAAAAAAATTGTTAATTTTAAAACCTTAAAAAAATGGAAAACGCAGTTGAAAAAAGATGTAATAATCATCGTATGAAAAAATTCACCTTTGGATTCGTCGTCGTTCTCGCCGGTCTACTTTTACTGGCATTTAATTTTGAAATTCTGCCTTTAGCGTGGAAGCATATTATCTTCTCCTGGCAAATGCTGTTGATCGTTCTCGGTATTGTCAGCCTTATCGGCCGTGAAGGACGCGGTCCGGGTATTATATTAATACTAATTGGGGGATTCTTCCTGATGCCTGAGCTCTATGACTTTCATATTTCATTTGTAAGGATCTTCTGGCCTGTCCTGCTGATCATAATTGGTGTTTCCATCCTGTTTGGCAGGGGTTACCGTCATCATCATCGCTGGCACCGTCATTTGGAAAATCCCCAGGGTGGATCTAACCTGGATGAAGGTTATATCCGGCAAGAAAATATCTTCAGCGGTTCGAAACAAAAGATCATTCACACGGAATTCAAAGGCGGAAAGATCAGCAATATTTTCGGCGGAGCAGAGATCGACCTGACACAAGCTACACTTGCGGAAGGCCGCAACGAACTGATCATTGAATGTATCTTCGGCGGGGTTACCCTTATCGTTCCATCCGATTGGAAAGTCGTGGTGGAGATATCAGCTATACTGGGAGGATTTCAGGATAAACGCTCTGTGATAAAAGAACAACCGGATGCTACAAGGGTGCTGGTAATCAAAGGATCGGCTATATTTGGTGGCGGAGAGATCAAGAGTTATTAAAAGTACAACCCGCAAAATACAAAGCAAGGATGCAACATCCCTTTTTAAAAAACCTTCAATCCATTGGCCTTTACTTTGGAATGTGGATACTCATTACAGGTATCCACTTTTCCATTTTATATTTCCTGTATGACCAGGAATTATTGATTTCCATTACCGATAGCGTTCTCTTTAATTTACTTTATTGTCTTTTGGCATTCCCGGTCTGGTATGCTGTCAGGTTTAGCCAATCCGGGATTAAAAATTCCTTTAACCTGGTCTTCAGCCATGTTATTTCCCTCGCTATCATCCTTTTCATTTGGTTTGGCATCAGCAGCGCCATACTTCACAGTCTATTCCAGGGCAATAATCCGTACATTGATTTCTTTGTAACATCGATTCCCTGGAGGATCATCAGTGGTATCCTGTTCTACTTTATTCTTGTGATGATCTATTATGTCATCATCTACTACAATAACCTGCAGGAAAAGATGAAAAATGAGGCTAAACTGAATGAAATCGTTAAAGATAGTGAGCTAAACCTGCTGAAAGCCCAGATCAACCCTCATTTTCTGTTTAACAGCCTCAATTCGGTGAGCTCACTGATCCTGACCAATCCTTCAAAAGCCCAGGAAATGGTGATCAAGCTATCCGATTTTCTGCGCTATTCCGTCTCCCGCGACAAGGAACGATTCTCCACTCTGCAGCTCGAACTTGAGAATACCCGGCTATATCTTGATATTGAACAGGTACGCTTCGGATCCAGGCTTGAATATGAATTCAGGATCACCGATCGGTGCCTGTCCGTGCAGATACCGGTTATGATCCTTCAACCGCTCTTTGAAAATGCTGTCAAGCATGGAGTTTATGAAAGTATGGGAAAGGTGACCATAAAAACGACCGGTGACCTCTATGAGGGTTATATGCAGATTGTCATTTCCAATAATTTCGAACCCGGAGCCCCACTGCGTAAAGGCGCCGGCATTGGATTGAAAAACATCCGGGAAAGATTAAAACTGATCTATCAGAATGAACAATTGCTTAAGACGAAGGTAAATGATAATGTATTCGAAGCAATATTAATAATTCCGGTGATAAGGCAATAATGCATGTAAGTGAAAACGAAAAGTGAAAACTGAACATTGAAAATGGAAAAATGAAAAGTGAAAAGTGGAACAATGAATAACTACCGAATAACTATTGAATAACCACGAATATGTTAATAAGAACAATCATAATTGACGATGAAGAACCGGCTAGAGACATCATCCGGAATTATCTTAAAGAACAGGATAAAGTTGAGATAATCGCGGAATGTGCCGATGGATTCAGCGGGGTTAAAGCCATTAACGAAATGAAGCCGGATATTGTCTTTCTGGATATTCAGATGCCAAAACTTACCGGTTTCGAGATGCTGGAATTAATTGATGAAATACCTCTTATTATCTTTATTACGGCTTATGACCAATATGCGATCAGGGCTTTTGAAATGAATGCCACGGATTACCTTCTGAAACCTTTCACAAAAGCAAGATTTGAGCAGGCATTACAGAAAGCAATTCAAAACGTAAGAGAGGATCAGCAAGCCACGAGTCCGGTTAAAAAACTATTGTCTGCCATGGAAGATAAACCTGATATTCTCCAGCGGATAGCGGTTAAAAGCGGACAAAAGATCCATGTTATCGCGTCGGATGATATTCTTTACATCGGCGCCGAGGGTGATTATGTGATGATCTATACGAAAGACAGCAGGTTTCTGAAGGAAAAAACAATGAAATACATGGAATCGCATCTTGATCCTTCGCATTTTGTGAGGATTCACCGGTCGACGATCCTGAATGTGAACTTTATCGCCAGGGTTGAGATCTATGATAAAGAAAGTTATTCCGTGTTACTGAAAAACAATGTCAGTTTAAAGGCCAGCATTAGCGGGTATAAATTACTGAAGCAGTTATTAAATATGTAAATTATAAATTCACCCCAGCGTTAATTTTGAGCTTGACTAATAAATAAAATGTTAGTGTTGTATTCTTTGTGATACTTTGTGAGCACTTTGTGATCCTTTGTGGTTCAATTCTTTAAAGTTTAACCACAAAGGTCACCAAGACTTGCACAAAGGTGCACTAAGACTTTTAGTCAACCCAATTAAGGGGGTGAGTTTTTGATACTATTTTTTGAATCTCAAAAAGTACTATCTTGCAAAGCAATTTAATCATCCATTTTCTAATATAAAGTATATGCAGAAGAAGTGTTTGCAATTGTTTGGCAGTTTTATTTTATTCCTGGTCCTCTGTTCAGGAAACATGCGGGCTCAGGATACAGGGCTGGAATCGGCTGTTACAATTTTCCCTGATCAATCCTCTTTTCAGGAATTGAGTTTGGCTTTTGACACCCTGAAATTGAGATCCATTCGTCCAGCCGAAGGGTATATCAAATACGATTATCTCATACCGGCAGGCTTTTACAAGCAGATGTGGGATTGGGACGGCTTTTTTATTGGCTGTTACCTTGCCTCCCACCGAATTGAGGATACGAAATACCTGAAATGGTGGGTGTTGAATTTTGTCAACAGCGCGGACGAAAAAGGCTATGTACCGGGTTGTATCACGATCAAGGGACCACGGCCGATCTTTGGAAAATTCGCCATGAAGCCTTTCCTTTCCCAGGGAGCTTATTTTGCTTCTTTTTATTCAGGGGAGTTTGAGTGGATTAAACCCATTTATAAGAAATTGCAATTAGTTTTGTCGTACAGGGAAAAAACCCAGTTTGATCCTAAGTTCGGCCTGTTTTTCTGGGATAATGCAGTTCAATCCGGTGCAGATAACAATCCGGTCTTAACGAACGATTCCACCGACCGGAGCGCCATCCTTGCTGTCGATATCAATACTTTCCAGCTCAGGGAATACATTAGTATGATGCTTATAGCTGAAAAGCTTGGAGACGATGTAAACGTCAAGTTTTATAAGAATAAAGCAGAAACGCTGAAAACAGCCATTCTTAAATATCTTTGGTTCCCGGGGGAATACTCTTTCTTTAATGTTCGCAGAGATAACAACCAAGCGATTAAAAGAATATCCTACTCAAATTTTGTTCCCCTGATACAAAACCTGGTTCCATTAAAGGAGGGAAAAGAGATGATCCGCCGTTATCTTTGGAATCCTCAATATATGCTGTCAGATTACGGTTTGCGTTCGCTTTCAAAACAGGATCCGCAATACAATAACGAATGCATGATCATTCCTTATTCCAACTGGCAGGGACCGCTCTGGATCAATGCTGATTTTCTTTATTCCATTGCCCTGGTTAATTATGGATTTAAGGAAGAGGCCAGACAATTGGGAATGAAACTGGCGCCGGTTCTATTAAATGATATCAAAACCTGCGGTTCTATGCATGAGAACTATAATGCAGAAACGGGTGCGCCTCTTGCACCCACGGCAGCTCAATCACCAAACGGGATATTTACCGGGTTTGTCGGATGGAACCTGCTCGAGCAGAATATGCTTGAGGGCGCCCAGACAGGGAACTGGATGCTGCTGCAGTTGCCGTATTAGCCTTTTAAAAACTCACCCTCACCTTGGGTTTGGGGCTGACTAAGAAGTCTTTGTGATCGTTGTGAAAAACTTTGTGAATTGCGAAGCAGCGAAATTTTTAAATGGCAAAATAGTAAGATGTAAAATGGCAAAATGGTAAAAGATCGAATTTCTTACTTTGTCACTCTGTCACTCTGTCACTCTGTTACTTTGTCATTCGAATTATGGCCCCGCCTCCCCGTCAATCGTCAGCCGGCCATTGATCGTGAGATTTTCCTTAACATTGATGATTAAGTTGGCTCCTTTTTCGATGATAAGGGACCCACAGGTCATTCCTGCAACATTAACAATTGGTATATTTGGCACCACTGCCGGTATTATTACATCTTCAGTAACCGGAACATCTACAGGACTCCAATTCCCCGGATAATTCCAGTTACTATTGCTGCTTCCGGTCCAGACTTTTCCTCTTACAGTTGAACTTAACTTCAGGACAATATCATTGTTGGGATCAAAAATGACAGTATCGGGTTGCTTGTGAAAGAGCCAGGTATACTCCTGCCAACTGACATCATTCATCACTTGTATTATCGTATCACTGTTATCCAGGAAATGGATCTCTATTTCCAGAGGCATCTTGAAGAAAGGAGCATTGGTTTGAACCTGGGTAGTCACAAAATCTACATTCCACTTCCCACCACCGGGATTAATTAAAAAATATGTGTTTTGATACTGTGGATGATTGGGATAGTATATCCATTCATTAAAGAACCAATTGTAATCTTGTCCTGTAACACTATTGACTTCTGCATTAAAATCACCAGTAGTAGCGGATTTGAATTTAAGGTTTGTATCTGCACAATATGCATGAAGGGTCGCGAAGAACAATGAATCGCCCAGGGTATGCCGGAGCATATGCAATACACAAGCGCCTTTTTCATATGTAATCGCAGTGTTAAATAATATCCAGGTAGGAGGCGTATTGATTGCCCATTCCGGATTGGAAATAGGCCATCCGGGGTTATTTGCTAAATAATAGCCCGCATCATTAACGATATCTGCCTTGTATGAAGCATAGCCTCCATAATGCGCGTCCCATAATGCCTCACACCAGGTAGCAAAACCTTCATTCAGCCAGACATCCGCCCAAGTCGCACAGGTGATCATATCTCCGAACCATTGGTGGGCAAATTCATGGGCTATCAGCCATTCAATCCAGCACCAGGGACAAATGCTTGTCAACGTCTGGTTTTCCATCCCGCCCCATGGGAATTGATTATCTAAAGCAGCAAAACCGTTCTTCTGGAAAGGATGTTCACAGAAATTCTGCGAATAATAAGTCATCATTGATTTGATGACGGCTTCAATTCCGGCCGGACTATAATCATTATTATAATAAAACCTTATAGGAATGCTGTCGGCCGGATTACTGATCTTATGCCAGTAAATAATATCAAGATTATAATTGACCTTTGATGTCATTACCATCAGGTAGGTAGCGATGTTTTGAATACTATGCCAGTGATAGATCAATGTATCGCCATTGAAAGTTGAATCCATGAGTTTCCCGTTGGAAGCGAATTTCACCGTCGAAGGAACTTTGGCCGTTAAATCCAACGTTGCCTTGTCGGAAGGCTTGTCCCAGCAAGGGAACCAATAGCGGGCACCTTCCGGTTCACAATCGGTAAAAAACATTCCATTTGACGAATAAACAGCATTATCCTGGACATTCAGGTGACGATAGTAAATCCTTACCTGGACGATTTCACCGGGAAGGTAGTACCGGTTCAAAAAGATGGTCAGGATATTGTTTACCTGAGAAAATAAAATACCCGCCAACCGGACCGAATCAATTGCAAGAGAATTATTGACTGCATTAAGCTGGATGCTGTTCAATGTAGAATCTATTTTGAATGTCACGGTATTTATGCCTTTAAAATCGGTAGGATAAGGTGAGGAAAAGCAATGGTAAAGGTTAACATTCAGGGTGTAATCCAGGACATCAAAAGTATGCAAGCCAATAATTCCTGTGTTTTCAGGTAAATCCTGCAAGTGTGACATACTCGACTTTTTTTGTGAGCAGTAGATAGAACCGCTCATTTTCGGTTGAAATTGAGCATTTAATGATGGACAAAGGAAAAAAACACAAATAATAACTAATGAATATAATTTCATAGGTTTGGACTCGGATCGGCAAAGTTAAAAATAAAAAATTGTCGAATTGTAAATCATTCACGTGCTTCAAATTTTATTACTTTTACCCTGTGATTAAAGCCATCGTAATAGCATTTCTGATTATCATTACCAATCTATCCATTGCCTTTCCCCAAATACGGTCGCTTGATTTTTTTCTTAACCAGGGTCTTTCCGGTAGCCCTGTTTTAAAGGACATCAATAACCAGATCCATTCAAATTCGGTCGATAGTCTTTTGGTTAAAGCCGGCGTCATGCCCCAGGTCAATTTTAATACTTTTCTTATGTATGCCCCAGTTATCAATGGTTATGGATATAGCGATCCGATCACGAACGGGCAAAACTTTACTTCAACAGTGAATGTTACACAAACGATCTTCAACAAAAAAAATATCGAAGCTAACTATTCCAAATATGGCATTCAAAACAAATCCATTGCAAATACCTTGAAAATAACCCAAAATGATTTAAAGAAAGCCATCACTTCTCAATACCTGTCAGCCTGGTCAGCATATAACGAAATTAGTATTAATAAAGATTTGTTCAATACCACAAACGAGGAAGATGCTGTTCTAAAAAAATTGGTTGAACAAGGTTTGTACAAGCAAACAGATTATCTGTCATTTCTTATAGAACTTCAATTCCTAACATTACAAATAACCGGCGTGGAGATCCAATATTCGAAGGAATTAACCGCATTAAAGATCCTTTGCGGAATAAAGGATACTGTTAATTACAGTTTGGTTTTACCGGATCTGATGGGAAATTCCAGGGTCTATCCGGCAAATTCACCTCTCTTCCAACGTTTTAAGATTGACAGCCTCGGTATTCAAAATGAAAAGATACTGATCGATCGTCATTATAAACCGGAGATAAAATGGTTTTCAGATGCAGGGTTGGTAAATAATGAACCAAAATTTATTTACCAGAATTTTGGCATCAGTCTCGGTCTTAGTCTTGCAATCCCTGTTTATGATGGTAACCAGCGGAAATTGAATATACAAAAACTGAAAAATTCGGAAGAAACACGGAGATATTATGAAGATTTCTTTAAGATGCAATACGATCAGCAATTGCAACAATTAACCACTGAACTTCAACAGACCCGGCAACTGATCCCCCAAATGAATAAACAGAAGGACCTTACCCGGGAATTGATCAAACAGGACAAGCTCTTACTTAACCGGGGAGGGCTCTCAATTACAGATTATATTGTTGCGGTGAAAAACTATATTTCCATTCAGAAAGATTTGAATCAATACCAGGTCAAGACTTTGCAGATCATGAATGAAATTAATTATTTACTTCAAAACTAAATCCGGATGCCGGAAGCCAGATACCGGATGCCGGATGCCGGATATTTTGGTGAAAGAGTTAAAGAATACTTATCAATAGGAAATGAAAATGAATAAACAACTCTGTTATTTTATACTGATCACAAGTATCCTTTTGTTTGGTTGTACTAATTCAAATAACAAGGAGGAAAAAGAGATCACTCCCAAGGCACCTGTTACTTTGGCTTCCATCCGAATAGGTCCGATGACGGATTATATAGAATTGATAGCTACCTCCACGTTTTTTGATAAAGCTGTAATTAAAGCCCCGGCAAGCGGATATGTTAAAAGTAGTTCGATAAACCCAGGGGATTTTGTAAGGAAGGGTCAGAACATAATGACGATCATTACCAAAGAAGCATCCGCACTCAAATCAGATTCTACCAATCCCCTTAGTTTTTCAGGACTGATCAATGTAAAATCGGGTATAGACGGCATAGTCACTTCAATGGATCATCCTATAGGCGATTTTGTGCAGGAAGGGGATCAAGTTGGCATGATCTCTGTCCCCGGAAGTCTCGCCTTCATTCTTGAATCGCCATTCGACATGAATTCGTATATCAGGATAGGAAAAAATTGTGAGATCCTGTTACCGGATGGCAAAAAGATTGATGCCAGGATCCAATCACAATTACCGGCTATGTCGGGATCATCGCAAACGCAGAGATATGTTGTAGAACCATTGAAAGTCCCGAATCTGCCTGAAAATCTTATCGCAAGAATCAGGATTCCTAAGACTACCGTATCGAAAGCCGTTATTCTTCCGAAGACTTGTATTTTAAGTGATGAATTAATGCATAATTTTTGGGTCATGAAGCTGATCAATGATTCAACAGCGGTTAAAGTACCAGTAAAGACAGGTCTTTCAACAGGTGACAGCATTCAGATCACGGAGCCTCCTTTTTCAGTTTCTGATCTGTTCCTTAATTCCGGTAATTATGGCCTTGGCGACACCGCGAGAGTAACGGTAATAAAGCGGATTCAAAATTCCGGCTTAAAATAATCTTAATGAGCTGACGGATTACGAATTACGAATTGAAATAGTTGAATGCGGTGATAGAGAATTATGCTGAATAAAGATTACTACCGTATATTCCTGAAGCCAATACTCTTTGTTTTACTGGTATTGGTGCTAATTGGTATATTTTCTTACCACAGGATGGCGACATCGTTGTTTCCTGATGTTACCTTTCCTAAGATCATGGTCATTGCTGATAACGGGGAACAGCCTGTTGATAAGATGATGGTCACCGTTACAAAACCATTGGAGATCGCCATTAAACGGGTAAACGGGATTACTTCAGTCAGAAGCAGTACCAGTCGAGGAAGCTGCACTATTGAAGCATTCTTTGACTGGGGCATTGATATCAACCTTGCAAAGATAAAGCTGGAAGCCAGGATCAATGAGATCAAGAACATTCTACCTCCTTCTACAAATTTTGTTGTTGAAGCTATGAGCCAGAATGTATATCCGGTCATGGGCTATACACTTGAAAGTGACAAGTACGGCCAGGTAGAGCTAAAAAACACGGCATTGTTCTTTGTCAGGCCCCGGTTTTCGCAGGTCCCGGGCATTTCAAATGTTGTTGTCAGAGGTGGTAAAACGAAAGAATTTGTCATTGCTCCCGATCCCCGGCGAATGATCCCGTTGTCATTGACTCCGCAAACCATCATTGATGCATTAGGGGCTACTAATTTTATAGAATCAAACGGTCTGATGTCGGATTACCGTAGACTTTACCTGAATGTAACCGATACACGGTTTAAAAATATTGATGACCTGAAAAATGTGTTGATTAAGAATGATGGTCACCGGATAATCCGTCTTGCTGATTTTGCAAATGTCGATCTGGAGGAGCAGCAGGAATTTATCCGTATCAATGCAAACGGGCATGATGCTGTCGTACTGGACCTCATCAAACAAAAAGAGGTAAATCTTATTGATTTTGCCCAACAGATCAATTTAAAAGCAGAAGAGATTCAAAAACAACTGCCTAAAGGCGTGGAATTGAAACCCTATTATAATCAATCTGCGTTTGTTACCAATTCCATCGATAGTGTTATGAGGTGCATCTATGAGGGGCTTATTCTTGCAATCCTTGTCGTCATTGTCTTTCTGCGATCGTTCAGGGCAAGTCTGAATATTATCCTTATAATCCCGGTAACACTGGCTTTAACGCTGACTGTGCTTTATCTCTCAAATGTCACACTTAACATCATGTCACTTGGCGCAATTGCGGCTTCGATAGGTCTGATCATTGATGATGCAATTGTGATCATCGAACAGATCCACAGGACCCATGAGGAAAATCCAGAGAAGGATAAATACATGGTTGTCAGGGAGACGATCCATCAACTGTTCCCGGCTATGCTCGGTTCATCTCTTAGTACGATTGTGATCTTTCTTCCTTTTGTGATGATGAGCGGAGTAGCGGGCAGTTTTTTCAAGGAACTCTCGCTTACCATGGAGATCACTTTGGTTTGCAGTTTCGTGGTTACCTGGATCGGCTTACCATGTCTGCATTTGTTAACCGGCTATAAAATCCGCAGGAAATCCCTTTCACACTCTGATATACCTGTTAGGATAGATAAGCATCGTTTGAACTGGCTGATGTGGTTTTTTGACAAACCTGCCTATGCAATTGTTTTTAGTTTTATTCTTGCAGTCTCCTCGTATTTCCTGATCAGCCGCTTGAATACCGGTTTTCTCCCGGTTCTTGATGAAGGGTCAATTGTTCTTGATTATCTCTCTCCTCCGGGAACATCTCTTGATGCTTCAGATGCAATCCTGCGCCAGGTTGATACCATTGTCCTCCATCACCCGGATGTAGCGACTTATATGCGCAGGACAGGAACCAATATGATTTCGAGCATCAGCATGGCAACGGGCGTAATACCTCCGAATGAGGGTGATTATCTCATCCAGCTAAAACCGGATACAAAGAAAAAAACGGAAGAAGTAATTTCAGAGTTACGCGCACAGGTAACTTCCCGCGAACCTGCTCTGGAAATAGAATTCGGACAACGCATTGCCGATCTTCTGGGCGATTTGATAGGTCGTCCGGAGCCGGTTGAGATCAAGATATTCGGAGATAACGAGAACCAATTAAGAGACCTTGCGGTTCAAACAAAGTCAATCCTGGAAAAAATACGGGGTGTCACCGATGTACGTGATGGTATAATAGTGGATGGGCCTACGATCTCCATTGTTCCGGATCCTGTTAAACTCGCACAATTTAAGATCAGTCCCGTCGATTTTCAAACTCAGCTGGCTGCCTATAATGAAGGAGTCCTGGTTGGGCAAGTGCAGGAAGGAGAACAGATGCTCAACATAAGGCTTCGGTTTACAAACTTCAGAGAGAATAGCCTGGAAAAAATAAAAAATCAACCGATCTTTGCTCCTGACGGATCATTCAGGCCAATCCATGATTTTGCTAAAGTCGCACTTTCCAGTGGCAACCCTGAAATTACAAGGGAAGACCTGAAATCAAATATCGTCGTCACCGCCAGGTTGGAAAACCGCGACATCGGCAGTTCTGTCAATGAGATAAAAAGTGCTCTCGGGAAGAGCCTTATACTTCCTTCCGGCTATTATATTGTTTATGGTGGAACATACGCACAACAGCAGACTTCATTCCGGGAATTGTTATTCATTTTGATTGCTGCGGTTCTTCTTGTATTTGCAGTGCTTTTATTTGCCTTCAAAGATTTGCGCCTTGCTTTTCTGGTCATTTTCATATCCATTTTAGGTATTGGAGGTTGTGTTTGGGCATTATACATTACCGGAATACAATTAAATGTCGGTAGCTATACGGGAATTATCATGATTGTAGGGATTATTGCTGAAAATGCCATTTTTACCGTTAATCAATTTCTGAAGACCTATAAAACCACAGCGGATCGGGATCAATCCATCAGATATGCTTTTTCCGTGCGGATAAGACCTAACCTGATGACCGCTCTTGGAGCTATCTTTGCATTAACCCCTCTTGCACTTGGGATTGGTATTGGCGCCCAGATGCAGCAACCATTGGCCATTGCAGTGATCGGTGGTTTTATTGTCGCCATGCCATTGTTGTTATTTGTATTTCCGACATTACTGAGATGGGTTTATCGTAAATAATTCTGAAGATCTTTTTCGTATTACCAACCACCCTGACTTACTCTTCCAATCAATTCCACACCCTAAAACACCTCAACCCCGAAATACGATGGATATACCGCAATCGTTACCTCTGCCATGTGCTTCGCACATGGTTATTCAGATTAAGCTCTTTCAGAGCTTGGGGAACATGGTTATTGAAATGATGCACTTTCAGAGCCGGATGAATATTTTCGGAATTTTTTATGAAACAATTTGTTATATCAAAATAATTTTTACCTTTGCACCCTCGAAAAAGTGAAAGCTTTTTTGCGGGATTTTGCAGAAGATAAGCAAGGAAACCTGATAGATTGAGGCAGTTATAGGTTTCGACCGGACCTTTTTATCGTCCGGATACCCGTTCAGCGGTTTGCCCCGGAAGTTTGTCCTTCCTTTCTTTTTCTCTGTTATAAAAATCCATAAGTTTCTGAAGTTTAATATATTGTATAAATGTTTCCTGGAAACATTTTGATATAAAAATAATTTATACCTTTGCACTCCCAATTTTAGGGGCTTTTTATTAATTTAAGATCATAAAAGTATTGATATGCCTACGATTAACCAATTGGTCCGGAAAGGAAGACATAAATTAACAGATAAAAGCAAATCTCCTGCGCTGGATTCATGTCCGCAACGCAGAGGTGTCTGTGTCAGGGTGTATACGACCACGCCAAAGAAGCCGAATTCAGCAATGCGTAAGGTCGCCAGGGTGCGTCTGACCAATGGGAAAGAAGTGAATGCATATATTCCTGGCGAAGGGCACAATCTTCAGGAGCACTCTATTGTGATGATCCGTGGCGGCAGGGTAAAGGATCTTCCCGGTGTAAGATACCATATCATCAGGGGTGCACTGGATACCTC
Organism: uncultured Bacteroidales bacterium; assembly: GCA_903929315.1. GTDB lineage: Bacteria > Bacteroidota > Bacteroidia > Bacteroidales > FEN-979 > CAIYUC01. The sequence continues at coordinate 22,405 of CAIYUC010000129.1, read as the reverse complement.
CGGAGTGGAAGGCAGAAAACAAAGAAGATCAAAATACGGAGCCAAGAGGCCCAAAGAGAAAAAGGCATAAAACAGGATATATGGGTTGGGACACGTCATGACGTGTCCTTACTATTAAAAGATTATAGAATCATATGAGAAAATCAAAACCTAAAAAAAGAGCGATACTTCCGGATCCTAAATTCAGTGACACACTTGTAACAAAATTTGTGAACAACCTCATGGAAAAGGGAAAGAAAAACATCGCATATGATGTGTTCTATGAAGCGATTGAGATTGTCTCTGACAAGACTAAAGAAAACGGTCTCGATGTATGGAAAAAGGCGTTGGCAAATGTTACGCCTTCGGTAGAAGTGAGGAGCAGACGGATTGGCGGGGCTACCTTCCAGATCCCTTCTGAGATCAGGCCAGGCAGGAAAATGTCAATCGGAATGAAATCATTGGTTAATTACGCCCGGAAACGGCACGAAAAAAGTATGGGACAAAAACTGGCTTCTGAAATTATGGCTGCTTATAAAGAAGAAGGTGCTGCATTTAAAAGGAAAGAAGATACACACAGAATGGCGGAAGCCAATAAGGCATTTTCGCATTTCAGGTTTTAACCCCCACCCCCGGCCCCTCCCCTATGGAGGGAGGGGAGGATAAAAAAGTAATTAGGTATAGTACAGTGTCAGAAATTTTAGAAAATATAAGGAATATCGGAATTATGGCGCACATCGACGCGGGAAAGACCACGACGACTGAGCGGATATTGTATTATACGGGTATTAATTATAAACTGGGCGAAGTTCACGATGGCACTGCTACCATGGACTGGATGATACAGGAACAGGAGAGGGGAATTACGATTACTTCGGCTGCCACCACCGTTTATTGGCATTACAATGACCAGAAATACAGGATCAATCTCATTGACACTCCCGGACATGTGGATTTTACAGTTGAAGTAGAAAGGTCCTTACGGGTTCTTGATGGCGCTGTCGCTCTTTTCTGCGCAGTCGGTGGTGTCGAACCGCAATCCGAAACAGTCTGGAAACAAGCAAACAAATATAACGTCCCCCGCATCAGTTTTATCAATAAGATGGACCGTACGGGGGCTGATTTTTTTAATGTCATTACCCAGATCAGGGAAAAACTGGGCGGCAATCCGATCCCGGTTCAGATTCCTATTGGGGCTGAAGAAAATTTTACCGGTATTGTTGATTTGATCAAAAACAAAGCTTTTGCCTGGGATGAAGACTCATTGGGGAGAGATTATTTTGAAATACCTATCCCGGATGATATTAAAGGCCTTGTGAATGAATACAGGACCCGGCTTATTGAAGGAACTGCAGAAGAAAGCGAACACCTGATGAGTAAATTCATGCAGGATCCGGATTCCCTTACCGAAAAAGAGATCATTGCAGCGCTCCGTTTGGCAACCATTGAAAACAGGATCACTCCTGTACTTTGCGGAGCTGCTTTTAAAAATAAAGGGATACAGCTTCTTATTGACGCCATCATAAAATACCTGCCCTCACCATTTGACAAGCCGGCTGTCAAAGGTATCAATCCCTATACAGAAAAAGAAGAAGTAAGAAAACCGGATCCGGAAGAACCCTTTGCTGCCCTGGCATTCAAGATCGCCGCAGATCCTTTTGTCGGAAGGATTGCGTTTTTCAGGGTTTATTCAGGTAAACTGGAAGCCGGAACAACAGTGCTTAACGCCAGTACCGGGACAAAAGAGCGTATCAACCGGATCATGTTGATGCATGCCAATAAGCAGAATCCGTTACGACAGATTGAAGCAGGCGAGATAGGCGCTGCTGTCGGGATTAAAAATATTCATACCGGAGATACCCTGTGTGATCTCAAGCACCCTGTCCTGCTTGAGTCGATGACCTTCCCCGAACCTGTGATCAATATGGCGATTGAACCGAGAACGCAGGATGATATCGATAAGCTGACCATGGCATTGGCCAAATTAGCAGAAGAGGATCCTACGTTTAAGATAAGAACGGATGATGAAACAGGTCAAACCCTGATCAGTGGAATGGGAGAACTTCATCTTGATATTATCACTGACCGTCTTCGGAGGGAATTCAATATTGAAGTCAGTTGCGGCGCCCCTCAGGTAGCATACAAAGAAGCAATCATGAATGCGGTTCTGCATCATGAAGTATATAAGAAACAAACGGGGGGAAAAGGCAAATTCGCTGATCTTTTAATTGAGATCTCCCCGGCTGAGAAGGGTTTCAAAGGACTTCAATTCATCAACGAGATCAGGGGAGGCAATATCCCAAGGGAATTCATCCCTGCTATTGAGAAAGGACTAAGATCAGGGCTTTCGAATGGTCCGCTGGTTGGTTTTCCCATGGAAAGCATAAACGTCCGGCTGATCGATGGTTCATACCATAGTGTGGATTCCGATGCTCTGGCATTCCAGATTGCAGCAGGAATTGCATTCAGGAAAGCCTGCAGGAAAGCAAAGTCAACATTGCTTGAACCGGTCATGAAATTTGAGATCGTTACTCCCAATGATTACATCGGTGAGGTTACCAGTGATATTAATAAGAGAAGGGGACATGTTGAGGAAATTCAATCACGTGCCAGTGACCAGCTGATACTTGGAAAAGTTCCCCTGGCCGAAATGTTCGGCTATGTGACCACTTTACGAAGCATTACATCGGGACGGGCTACCTGCATGCTTGAATTTTCTCACTATGCACAGACACCGCAGGAAATTATGAATGAAGTTTTATATAAGATCAGGGGATTTGTTCCCGTTTATTAATCAAACAAATTATTTAGAGGCGCAATGTATTGCGTCTGAACGGTAAAAAAAGAAAAAGAAGTGAGTCAGAGAATAAGAATAAAACTTAAGTCGTACGATTATAACCTGGTGGATAAATCAGCGGAAAAAATCGTTAAGACTGTTAAAGCAACCGGCGCTGTGGTGAGTGGCCCTATTCCGTTACCTACCGATAAAAAGATCTTTACGGTATTACGGTCGACTTTTGTAAACAAAAAATCAAGGGACCAGTTCCAGCTTTGTTCTTACAAGAGATTGCTGGATATATACAGCACCACATCTAAAACCATTGATGCATTAATGAAGCTTGAGCTTCCCAGTGGTGTTGAGGTTGAGATTAAGGTTTGATCCTATTTTCTATTTATAATTGAAAAAACAGTAAGAAATGTCTGGATTAATCGGTAAAAAAATTGGGATGACCAGTATCTATGATGGTAACGGGAAAAATATACCCTGTACAATCATTGAAGCCGGTCCATGTGTAGTTACCCAGCTCAGATCAAAGGAAAAAGAAGGCTATGACTCTATTCAGATGGCTTTTGAGGACAAAAAAGCAAAGCATACGACCAAAGCGTTAAAAGGTCATTTTGATAAAGCCGGTATCACCCCTAAAAAGGTTATAGCTGAATTCACCCGTTTTGAACCCGGGCATACAATACAATTTGGTGATCAATTGCGGGTGGATATTTTCATTGAAGGAGAATATATTGACGTAGTGGGCATTTCAAAAGGTAAAGGCTTTCAGGGTGTTGTAAAAAGGCATCATTTCGCTGGCGTTGGTGAAGCAAGCCACGGCCAGCATAACCGTCTCAGGGCTCCGGGTTCTGTCGGCGCGTCTTCCTGGCCTTCAAGGGTATTCCCGGGCCTTCGTATGGCCGGACGGATGGGTGCAAAGAGGGTAAAAGTCATCAATCTTCAGATCGTAAAAATTATTCTGGATAAGAATTTGGTACTTGTCAAAGGCGCCGTTCCGGGTGCTAATGGTTCTTACATAGTCATTGAGAGGTTCATGTAATAATTGAAAGAGAGATGGAATTAGAAGTTTATAATATACAAGGAACAAAAACCGAGCGGAAAGTCACACTGGAAGATGCCATTTATGGCATTGAGCCCAATGATCATGCCATATATCTTGATGTAAAACAATATATGGCCAACAAGCGGCAGGGAACCCATAGTTCCAAGGAAAAATCACAACTTACAAGGAGCACCCGTAAGATAAAAAAACAAAAAGGTACTGGCGGAGCTCGTGCAGGTAGTATGAAGAACCCATTGTTCAGAGGAGGTGCCAGGGTTTTTGGACCACATCCGAGGGATTATAATTTCAAACTTAACAAGAAGTTGAAGAAACTTGCCAGAATATCTGCATTAAGTTATAAGGCTAAAGAAAGTAATATCACCATTGTAGAGGATTTCAATTTTGAAACTCCCAAAACAAAAAATTTCGTTGAACTCCTGAAAAGCTTCCAGCTTCAGGATCAAAAAACCTTGCTGGTGGTACCCAACCATGATACCAATGTTTTCTTATCCCTGAGAAACCTGAAAAAAGTTAGAATCATCGAAGCATCCGACCTGAATACATACGAGATCCTTGATGCAAACAAACTTCTTGTCATGGAAAGCTCGGTTAAAGAAATAGAAATGATCAATAAGAATTAATCTTAATGAAAAGACTTTAAATATACGGTAGAAATGAGCATTATCTTAAAACCGATCATTACCGAAAAAATGACCCAGATGGGCGAAAAGCTCAACCGTTATGGGTTTTTGGTTGATAAAAGTTCCAATAAGCTCCAGATAAAAAAAGCAATAAAAGATATTTATGGAGTAGAGGTATCCGATATAAATACTATGACATATCCGGGTAAGAAAAAAACAAGATATTCGAAAAGTGGTTTTATAAACGGAAAATCCAATGCATATAAAAAAGCCATTGTTACTTTGGCTAAAGGTGAAACAATTGATTTTTACAGCAATATCTAAATAAATGGCGCTCAAGAAATTCAAACCGACGACACCCGGTCAGCGTTTTAAAATTATCAGTGCATTTGATGAAATCACTTCATCAGAGCCTGAGAAAAGCTTGTTAGTTCCTAACAGCAGAACCGGTGGGAGAAACAATGAAGGAAAAATGACCATGCGCTATATGGGCGGTGGTCATAAACAGATGTACAGACTGATCGATTTCAAGAGGGACAAAGATGAGATCCCTGCTGTTGTGAAAACTATAGAATACGATCCGAACAGAACCGCACGGATTGCATTGGTCATTTATAAAGATGGTGAAAAGAGATACATCATTGCCCCGCACGGATTGAAAGTTGGTCAAACAATATTATCCGGGAAAGGGATATCGCCTGAAATAGGGAATTCTCTTTTTATGAGTGAAATACCTTTCGGAACCATCATCCACAATGTGGAACTTAGACCAGGACAAGGTGCAAAATTGGTAAGAAGTGCAGGATCCTATGCCCAGTTGATGTCGAGAGATGGAAAATTTGCCATTATAAAAATGCCATCAGGAGAAACACGAATGATCCTCCAGTCATGTAAAGCAACAATTGGAATGGTTTCCAATCTCGATCATAGCCTGGAATCATCCGGAAAAGCAGGACGCAGCAGATGGCTTGGCAGACGTCCACGCACCCGTGGAGTAGCTATGAACCCTGTTGATCATCCTATGGGAGGTGGCGAAGGAAAAGCTTCGGGTGGTCATCCGAGGTCGCGTAAAGGAATTCCTGCAAAGGGATATAAGACCCGTGCAAGGAAAAAGAGTTCAAACAAATACATTGTCGAAAGAAGAAAGAAATAATTGTAATAAATTCAGGAAATGAGCCGATCGTTAAAAAAAGGTCCTTTTATTAGTTATAAACTTGAAAATAAAGTTCTGGAAGCCGCTGAATCCAAGAAAAAGTCTGTCATCAAAACCTGGTCAAGAGGTTCAATGATTTCACCCGATTTTGTCGGACAGACCATCGCAGTTTATAATGGCAACAAGTTTATCCCGGTATATATTACCGAAAACATGGTAGGACATAAGCTGGGAGAATTTGCCCCGACACGTATTTTCAGGGGACATGCCGGAAATAAAGATAAAGCTAAAAAATAAATAATCCTTAGGAATTATGGGAGTAAAAAGTCATAATAGAGCAGAACTGCGCAAAGAGGGAAAGAAAAACCTTTACTTCGCAAAGTTGAAGAACAGCCCGACCTCTCCTCGTAAAACGAGATTGATAGCAGATATTATCAGGGGCCAGAAAGTGGAATATGCATTACATCTGCTGAAAAACAGCCCAGGCCAGGCTTCCCCAAAACTCCGCAAATTATTGCTCTCTGCTATTGCTAATTGGCAGACAAAGAATGAAGGTACGAAGATAGAAGATAGCGACCTCTTCATAAAAGAAATAGTTGTCGATAGTGGCAGAATGCTGAAAAGGATCCATACAGCCCCCCAGGGCCGGGCACACCGGATCAGAAAACGTTCGAATCATGTTACGTTGATCATAGATGACCGGAACAGACCGGAAATTGAGGAAGAATCGGAAGAAGTAGAAGGAACGGAAGAAGAAAACACGGAAGAAACAACGGAATAATATATTTTGAATAACTAAAAGAATTTTAATGGGACAAAAGACAAATCCAATTGCAAACAGGTTAGGTATCATACACGGCTGGGATTCAAACTGGTACGGTGGTAAGAACTTTGCAGCCAAGCTCATAGAGGATGATGGTATCCGGAAATACCTGAATGCCCGCTTGTCTAAGGCAGGGATTTCCAAGATCGTCATAGAGCGAACCCTGAAGCTTGTCACGGTGACTATTCACACGGCACGACCTGGAATAATAATTGGTAAAGGCGGACAAGAAGTCGATAAACTGAAAGAAGAATTAAAGAAGATCACAAAGAAAGAAATCCAGATCAATATTTCCGAGATCAAGCGTCCCGAATTGGACGCTGTGATCGTTGCAAACACCATTTCCAGCCAGATTGAAGGAAGAATTTCTTACCGGAGAGCTATTAAAACTTCCATCGCTTCCGCTATGCGGATCGGTGCTGAAGGAATTAAATGCCAGATCTCAGGTCGTCTCGGCGGTGCAGAAATGGCCCGTCGTGAACAATATAAAGATGGAAGAATTCCTTTACATACTTTCCGTGCAGATATTGATTATGCAACACATGAAGCACACACGACGTACGGAAGAATCGGGATAAAAGTATGGATTTGTAAAGGTGAGATCTATGGAAAACCTGATCTTACGCCGGTAGCGGGTGGATTGAAACTAAAGTCATCAGGTGGTGGTGGCGGTGGACAACATTCAAAGGACCGCAGAAACAAACCAAGAAACCGGAAATAATATTATCCTACAAGAAAACTATTTAACAGAATAAAGAATGTTACAGCCAAAAAAGACAAAATACAGAAAGCAGCAGAAGGGCAAGATGAAAGGGAATGCCCAGCGTGGCCATCAGCTTGCTTTTGGCTCATTCGGGATCAAAACACTGGAGGAAGCATGGCTTACAGGCCGCCAGATTGAATCTGCACGACAAGCCATCACCCGTCACATGAAGCGTGAAGGACAACTGTGGATCCGTATTTTCCCGGATAAGCCGGTTACAAAGAAGCCCGCTGAAGTCAGGATGGGGAAAGGTAAAGGAGCTCCGGAATATTTTGTTGCACGGGTTACTCCCGGTAGAATTCTGTTCGAGATTGAAGGTGTCACCTTGGCAATTGCAAAAGAGGCCTTACGTCTGGGAGCACAGAAACTTCCGGTAATGACAAAAACAGTGGTTCGCAGGGATTTTGAAGAAACACTTATATAAACGAAAAATATATTTTACAATAAACGATAAACTTCCACAGCGAAAATGGAACAAAAAGTCATCAGAGAATTAACCACAAGCGAAATCTTTGAACGCCTGGATGAGGAAAAGAAGCAACTGACGAAACTAAAGCTCAATCATGCGGTTTCACCCCTTGAAAACCCCAATAAAATATCAGCATACAGAAAGACTATTGCACGTCTTCAAACTGAACTGAGAAGCAGGGATCTCAGAGGAGAACAGATAAATAAGGTAATAAAATAATGTGTTGTGATGCTAATAATCGCAACAGCACAATAACAGGAGAAAGATGGAAACCAGAAAACTCAGAAAGGAAAAAATCGGGATTGTTGTCAGCAACAAGATGGAAAAATCCGCCATTGTTGAAGTGGAGAGAAAAGTAAAGCATCCGAAATACGGTAAATACGTGAAAAAGACTTCGCGTTTTATGACCGACGATGCCAAAAATGAATGCAGTGAAGGGGATAAGGTGAGAATTGCTGAAACCAAACCTTTGAGTAAAAATAAATGCTGGAGACTTGTCGAAATAATAGAAAAGGTTAAATAGCCATGATACAACAGGAATCAAGACTTACGGTTGCCGATAACAGCGGAGCAAAAGAGGTGCTTTGCATCAAAGTTCTCGGTGGAACCAGAAAAAGATATGCGACAATAGGCGATAAGATCGTCGTTACAGTTAAAAACGCAATCCCTTCCGGCAATATTAAAAAAGGCACTGTTTCTAAGGCCGTTGTAGTAAGAACGAAAAAAGAGATCCGCAGGAATGATGGTTCTTATATTCGTTTTGACGACAATGCGGTAGTTCTGCTGAACGCCACAGGAGAGATGATCGGTACCCGTATCTTTGGACCAGTCGCAAGAGAATTAAGGGAAAAACAATTCATGAAAATAATTTCTTTAGCGCCTGAAGTGCTATAAGTAATACTTAGTTAATCATGCGAAAAAAATTACATATCAGGAAAGGTGACACGGTTATGGTCATTACCGGAGATTCCAAAGGGCAGCAGGGGAAAGTGCTGAATATGAATACTGAGAAAAACAGGGCTATTGTTGAAGGCATTAATTTGGTTTCCAAGCATACCAAACCGAATGCCAAAAGTCCACAGGGTGGCATTATGAAAAAAGAAGCCCCGGTGCATATTTCCAACCTGATGGTGATTGATTCTTCCGGAAAACCGACGAAAACAGGAAGAAAATTGGATACCAAGAAAAATGTGTCGGCACGTTATTCTAAATTATCAGGGGAGGTTATAAAATAATGGCTTATAAACCAAGATTACGAGAAAAATATCTCAAGGAAATCGTTCCTGCATTGATGACCCAGTTCGGTTATAAAAGTACGATGCAGGTTCCCAGGATTGCAAAAGTATGCCTTAACCAGGGATTGGGAGTGGCCATCACAGACCGCAAACACATTGATAATGGAATCAATGAAATGTCAATGGTCGCCGGACAAAAAGCGGTAGCAACAAAATCCCGGAAAGATATTTCAAATTTTAAGTTAAGACGCGGAATGGCTATTGGTGTGAGGGTAACATTGAGAGGCGATAAAATGTATGAATTTCTCGACCGGCTGATCTCTGTAGCAATTCCCCGCATCCGGGATTTTCGTGGAATTAACGATAAAGGGTTTGACGGAAAAGGAAATTATACCCTTGGAATTACTGAACAGATTATCTTTCCGGAAATCGATATTGATAAGGTTTCCAGGATCAATGGCATGGATATAACATTCGTTACAACTGCCAGGGATGACAGGGAAGCTTATGCGTTACTGAAAGAATTCGGAATACCATTTAAAACAAAATAGAGTATGGCAAAAGAATCTATCAAAGCCAGGGAAAGGAAACGGGAACGACTGGTTGAAAAATTCAAAGAGAAAAGAAAAGCGCTTAAAGCTGCCGGTGATTATACGGCTTTGCAGAAAATCCCTAAAAATGCTTCCCCTGTACGCTTGCATAATCGCTGCAAACTGACCGGCAGACCTAAAGGTTATATGCGGATTTTTGGAGTGTCACGTATTAATTTCAGGGAAATGGCTGTCAAGGGATTAATCCCGGGTGTGAGAAAAGCCAGTTGGTAAAAAAGTAGTAAGAGATGGATTGCATTTTATCTTAAATGAAAGAAATAAACAATAAACAAAAATATATAGTTTAGAGCATGGTTACAGATCCGATTGCAGATTATTTAACGAGAATCAGGAATGCTGTGATGGCCAACCACAGGATCGTAGAGATTCCCGGTTCCAAAATGAAGAAAGAAATCACCAAGATCCTTTTTGAAAAGGGATATATTTTAAATTACAAGTTTGTGGATGACAAAAAGCCGGGATTTATCAAAATCGCCTTAAAATATCATCCGGTTACCAAAATATCTGCCATCAATTCACTGGACAGGATCAGTAAACCGGGATTAAGGAAATATGCCGACGCCGATCATCTTCCCAGGGTACTCAACGGTCTGGGCATTGCCGTTATTTCTACTTCCCAGGGAGTGATGACCGATAAAGAAGCACGGGTCAAGAAAATTGGTGGCGAGGTGTTATGTTATATCAGCTAATAGGAGAACAATATAATGTCAAGAATAGGAAAATTACCGATTCCGTTACCGGATGGAGTTAAAGTGACAGTTTCTGATACCAACCTGGTGACGGTCAAAGGAAAATTAGGAGAATTGCACCAACAGGTGGATCCGAAAATTTCGATCACAATGGAAGATTCAATCCTTCATGTTGGGCGTAATTCCGATGAAAAGGATGACAGGGCAAAACATGGATTATACCGGGCATTGCTTGCGAATATGGTAAAAGGTGTAAGCGAAGGTTATACGATTGTACAGGAGTTAATAGGAGTAGGATACAAAGCTACTGCCAAGGATCAACTTCTGGAACTTTCATTGGGATATTCTCACAATATCGCTCTTGAACTACCCAAAGAAGTAAGTGTGACAACCACAGCTGAAAGAGGGAGGAACAATACGATCATCCTAAAATCCATAGATAAGCAGCTTATAGGACAGGTTGCTGCAAAGATACGTTCATTCAGGAAACCCGAACCATATAAGGGTAAGGGAATCCGATTTTTGGGTGAAGAGATCAAGAAGAAAGCAGGGAAGTCTGCAGCAAGTCAATAAAAATAGTATCAGGATCCGGAAGTATTTGGTCTCAAGGTGAAAAAAGAAAATCAATAGGGATAGATAAAATGGCAATTAAAAGTAAAAAAGAATTCAGAAGATACAGGATCAGGATGAGGGTCCGCAAGATCATCCGGGGCACTCCTGATCGGCCGCGAATGTCAGTCTTCAGAAGTAATAAGGATATTTATGTTCAGTTGATCGATGATTTATCGGGTAAAACTTTGATCTCAGCTTCATCCCAGACGGAGGCTATTTCCTCCCTGAAAGGAACAAAGTCTGAAAAATCGAAGTTGGTCGGCAAACTGATCGCTGAAAAGGCTGTCCAGGCAGGTATTACCGATGTAGTTTTTGATCGTAATGGTTATTTGTATCATGGCAGGGTCAAATCTTTGGCAGAAGCAGCCAGAGAGGGGGGCCTGAAATTCTAGTAAAATATGACGAACGTTAACGTAAAGAGAGTTAAATCAAGCGAGATTGAATTCAAGGACCGCCTGGTTAGCATCCAAAGAGTAACCAAGGTGACCAAAGGAGGAAGAACATTCAGTTTTTCTGCCATTGTGGTCGTAGGGAATGAAAATGGAGTTGTTGGCTATGGGCTCGGCAAGGCAAAGGAAGTGACCGCTGCTATTGCCAAAGGGATTGATGATGCCAAAAAGAATCTCATAAAAGTTCCGATTCTGAAAGGGACTATTCCTCATGATCAACTTGGAAAATATAGTGGGGCACTTGTTTATCTGAAACCTGCCGCTCCCGGTACAGGCGTTATCGCGGGGGGTGCTATGCGTGCTGTTCTTGAAAGTGTGGGTGTAAAAGATGTGCTGGCTAAATCAAAAGGGTCTTCAAATCCTCACAGTGTTGTCAAAGCAACCATCAATGCGTTGATCAAACTGAGGGATCCCCATACAATAGCACAACTCAGGGGAATTGACCTGCATCGAGTTTTTAATGGATAATCATTGTTCAGCATATAAAATCCGGGTAACGAAATGAAAAAGATAAAGATAACTCAAATCAGAAGCGGGATCGGCAGGCCATTACGACAGAAAAGAACCCTTCAGGCATTAGGGATAAAAAAGATGCAGCACAGTGTTGAACATGAAGCCACGCCTCAGATCCTGGGGATGGTGAAAAAAATACAACACCTGGTGAGTGTCGAAGAAATTTGAACAGACAAAAAAGTTAACCATTTACTTATAAAAATAAAATAATATACCCAACAATGGATTTAAGTAATCTCAAACCGGCCAAAGGATCTATCAAAAAGTCAAAGAGAATAGGCAGAGGACAGGGATCCGGAAAAGGCGGAACATCGACAAGGGGTCATAAAGGAGCACAGTCAAGATCCGGGTACTCGAAGAAACTCGGATATGAGGGTGGCCAGATGAGCCTGGTGAGAAGAGTGCCTAAATGGGGTTTCACGAATTTCAACCGCAAGGAATACAAAGGGATCAATCTTGACATTCTTCAAAGGATTGCGGATAAAGAGAGTGTTACTGTTATCACTCCGGAGGTCCTGGTGAAAGCCGGATATACTTCGAAAAATGACAGGATCAAGATACTCGGCCGTGGAGAACTGAAAGCAAAGATGGAGATCACTGCTCATGCATTCTCAGCTACGGCAAAAAAAGCAATTGAGGAACTTGGTGGTATAGCGAACACAATTTAAACAGTTTTGAATGAAAAAGCTTTTTCAAACCCTTCGTAATATTTACAAGATTGAAGATCTTCGCAAAAGGATCCTATATACCCTTGGCATCATCGTTATTTATCGTTTAGGTGCATATGTCGTTCTTCCAGGGGTTGATCCGAGCATGCTTGAGGCCCTTCAGAATCAGACGAAGAGTGGATTACTTGGATTACTGAACATGTTCTCGGGAGGCGCTTTTTCCCGTGCTTCCATTTTTGCTCTTGGCATCATGCCTTACATCTCTGCATCCATCGTAGTGCAATTATTGGGCATGGCAATTCCTTATTTCCAGAAGTTACAGAAAGAAGGTGAAAGTGGCCGGAAAAAAATAAACCAGATCACCCGTTATCTTACTGTTGTGATCCTTATTTTCCAATCTCCGGGATATATTGCAAACCTTGTTTCCCAGCTTCCACCCGAGGCGATCACGCCTTTCAATCCGAATGTCTTGCATCATTCGATCTTTTCATTCTTCGGCATTTCCTCCATCATCATGTTGACGGCAGGCTCGATGTTTATCATGTGGCTGGGTGAAAGGATCACCGATAAAGGGATCGGTAACGGTATTTCCCTGATCATTATGATCGGGATCATAGCAAGATTACCCTTTGCATTATTCGGGGAACTTGTTTCAAGAATGGAACAGAAGGGTGGGGGACTTGTATTGTTTGTCGCTGAAATTGCATTCCTTGTGTTTGTTATTCTTGTTACCATTTTACTCGTCCAGGGTACACGAAGGATCCCCGTTCAATATGCTAAACGCATTGTCGGGAACAAGCAATACGGCGGAGTGCGACAATATATTCCCCTTAAGGTGAATGCTGCCGGTGTTATGCCGATTATCTTTGCCCAGGCAATCATGTTCTTACCCCTCACCCTGGCAGGATTTGCGAACTCTGAAGCGCTATCGGGCTTTGCACGGGTCTTCACGGACTTCAATAGTTGGCCATACAATTTAACATTTTTTATACTCATTATTCTTTTTACATATTTCTATACGGCAATTACGGTTAATCCGAATCAGATGGCCGAAGATATGAAGAAAAACGGGGGATTTATTCCAGGTGTCAAACCGGGAAGAAAAACTGCTGAATTTATTGATAATGTCATGTCGAGGATTACCCTTCCAGGGTCTATTTTCCTTGGTTTCGTGGCTATTATGCCGGCTTTTGTAAGACTACTCGGTGTAAACACGCAATTTGCACAATTTTATGGAGGAACTTCCCTGTTAATCCTTGTTGGTGTTGTACTTGATACATTACAGCAAATCGAAAGCCACTTACTAATGAGGCATTATGACGGATTAACAAAGTCGGGCAGGATCAAGGGGCGTTCATCGTTAAGTATGACTGGATAATAATAACATTCAAGGAATTTGAATGGATATAAAAAGTGAGGAAGATATAAGGATTTTAAGGGAGAATGCTTTAATCGTCAGCAGAACCCTTGCGGAAGTAGCAAAATATATTGAACCAGGGATTAAAACTATTGAATTAGACAGGATTGCGGAGGATTTTTTGGTTGAAGAGGGGGCGATTCCGGGTTTTAAAGGATATAACGGATTCCCGAACACCCTGTGCATTTCAATAAACGACGAAATTGTTCATGGGATACCGGGAGAGAGAGTTCTTAAAAATGGTGATATTGTTTCGATTGACTGTGGCAGCATAAAGAACGGGTTTTACGGAGATTCTGCCTATACATTTGCAGTAGGCGACATAGCCCCGGAAGTGCTGGACCTGTTACGAAGAACCAGGGAATCGCTGTTCCTTGCAATTGAGATGGCAGTTTCCGGGAAAAGAGTAGGAGACATAAGTGCTGCGGTCCAGGAATATATCGAGTCATTTGAGTATTCTATCGTAAGGGAATTGGTTGGCCATGGTATAGGAAGACACCTGCATGAAAAACCGGATATTCCCAATTACGGAAAAAAAGGATCGGGGGTGAAACTACAGGAAGGACTCGTAATTTGTATTGAACCTATGATCAATCTGGGAACAAAGAATATTTTGCAGGCTAAGGACGGATGGACGATCCGTACCGCGGACCGTTTACCATCGGCTCATTTTGAGCTTACGGTGGTCGTGAGAAAGGAAAAAGCGGATGTTCTTTCAACGTTTCAATACATTGAGGAAGTTCTTCGATCAAATAGAATATAACAATATTTAAATGGCAAAACAAACGTCGATCCAGCAAGATGGTACCGTCGTCGAATCCCTCGGAAACGCGATGTTCCGTGTAGAACTGGAAAATGGACATGTTATAACGGCTCACATTTCAGGAAAAATGAGGATGCATTATATCAAGATCCTTCCGGGTGATAAGGTTAAAATTGAAATGTCACCCTACGATCTTACAAAAGGACGAATAACATTCAGATATCAATAGTAAATTATTATAAGAAAATGAAAGTCAGAGCATCTATCAAGAAAAGATCTGCAGATTGTAAGATCGTTCGCAGGAAGGGTAAATTATATATTATCAATAAGAAAAACCCGAAATTCAAACAAAGACAAGGTTAATATTGAAAAATCGTAAAATAAGGGATTTATATGGCCAGAATTGCAGGTATTGATTTACCAAAACAAAAAAGGGGTGAAATAGGGCTCACCTATATTTATGGCATTGGTCGCAGCACTGCTCAGAAAATACTGAATAAAGCCAATGTGGACTGGAATAAAAAAGTTCAGGATTGGAATGATGATGATTTGAACAAGATCCGTACGGTTATTACTGAAAACATCAAGGTTGAGGGCGCACTACGTTCTGAAGTTCAGATGAACATCAAACGCCTGATGGACATCGGGTGTTACCGGGGTGTTCGACATCGTCAGGGACTTCCCGTGAGGGGTCAGAGTACTAAAAATAATGCAAGAACGCGAAAAGGCAGGAAAAAGACCGTTGCCAATAAAAAGAAAGCAACGAAAGGGTAAAAACCGGATCAATGTCCGCGACGAAATTGTTTAGTTAAAAAGCAGTAAGAAGGAATTATGGCAAAGACTGAAAAAAGTTCAAAGAAAAGAGTTGTAAAAATTGATGCTATCGGTAAGGCATATGTAAATGCCTCATTCAATAATATCATAATTACTTTAACCAACAATAGCGGCCAGGTCATTTCATGGGCTTCTGCAGGAAAAATGGGATTTAAAGGATCTAAGAAAAACACTCCTTATGCGGCTCAGATGGCTGCCCAGGAAGCTGCAAAAGTGGCATATGATCTGGGATTGAGGAAGGTGAAGGTCTATATTAAAGGTCCCGGTGCAGGAAGAGAATCAGCTATCCGTACTATCCATACTTCGGGTATAGAAGTAGCCGAAATAACAGATATCACTCCATTACCGCACAATGGTTGCAGGCCTCCCAAAAGAAGAAGGGTATAATTTCCGGTTTTAATAATAAATCCATCTAAAATTATGGCAAGATATATTGGTCCAAAAACAAGAATTGCAAGGAAGTTCAAAGATCCGATCTTTGGTCCCGACAAACACTACGAGAAGAAAAATTATCCTCCGGGAATGCACGGAATGTCAAGAAGAAGGCCTAAACTTTCCGAATACGGAACTCAGTTAATGGAAAAGCAAAAGGCAAAATACACCTATGGTATCCTGGAGCGACAATTTAAAAATACATTTATCAAGGCATCAAGGAAAAAAGGTATTACGGGTGAAGTATTATTACAGCTGATCGAAGCGCGTTTGGATAATGTCGTTTTTCGTCTTGGGATTGCTCCCACAAGAAGCGGAGCACGGCAAGTTGTGGGTCACAGGCATATCACCGTCAATGGGAAAGTGTGCAATATTCCTTCTTATGATTTGAAACCGGGAGATATCATTGCAATAAGGGAACGGTCAAAATCGCTGGAAATGATCACAGATTCCCTTGCCTCCCGTTCAAACCAGTTTTCATGGCTGGAATGGGACAAGGACATGATGGCAGGTAAATTCATGAATTACCCCGAAAGATCGGAAATTCCGGAGAACATAAAAGAGCAGCTGATCGTTGAATTGTATTCAAAATAATATCAGAATTTTCATTCACTCACTAAACAATATATCATGGCGATATTACCTTTCCAGAAACCGGATAAAGTGATCATGGTTGAAGCAGACGACTTCAAAGGTGTTTTTGAATTTCGTCCGCTGGAGCCAGGTTTTGGGATCACAATTGGTAATGCTTTAAGAAGGATATTGCTTTCCTCACTGGAAGGTTATGCAATTACTTCAATTAAAATCGAAGGAGTCGACCAGGAATTCTCAACCATCAAAGGAATCATTGAGGATGTCACGGAAATAATCCTGAATCTGAAACAAATCCGTTTTAAAAGACAGATTGAAACAGAATCATCAGAAAAAGTTACGGTTATTATTGGCCAGCAGAATGTCTTCCGGGCAGGCGATATTAACAAGTTCTTATCCGTCTTTCAGGTCTTGAACCAGGAAGTGGTGATCTGCCATCTGGAATCGAATGTCAAAATCACAATGGAACTAACCATTGATAAAGGTCGCGGCTATGTTCCTGCGGAAGAAAATAAAACCATCGGTTCGGTTATTGGAAAAATTCCCATTGATTCGATCCATACTCCGATCCGGAATGTGACTTATCATATTGAGAATTATAGGGTTGAACAGAAAACGGATTATGAGAAACTCATTATCGACGTTGAGACCGATGGATCCATTCATCCAAAGACAGCGTTGAAAGAAGCAGCGAAAATACTTATTCATCACTTCATGCTTTTCTCTGACGAAAAGATCACACTGGATACCACAGAAAAGACGGTTACCGAGGAGTTCGATGAAACTTCTCTCCACATCCGTCAGCTTCTGAAAACCAAACTTGTGGATCTCGATCTTTCGGTCAGAGCATTAAACTGTTTGAAGGCAGCTGATGTTGAAACATTGGGTGACCTTGTGGCTTTCAATAAAAACGATTTGCTTAAATTCAGGAATTTTGGAAAAAAATCACTTACTGAACTCGAAGAACTTGTAAAATCCAAAGGCCTGGAATTTGGTATGAATACTGCTAAATATAAATTAGATAAGGAATAATTGAAATGAGACACGGTAAGAAATTCAACCACTTAGGGAGAACAAGCTCACACAGGAAAGCTATGTTGTCGAACATGGCTTCATCGTTGATCCTTCATAAAAGGATCAGGACGACGCTGGCAAAGGCTAAGGCGCTGCGTACATTTGTTGAACCACTTCTCACAAATTCGAAAGAAGATTCCACGCATTCCAGGAGGTTAGTATTCAGCTATTTGCAAAACAAAGAGGCTGTTTCCGAACTTTTCCGGGAAATTTCAAAGAAAATTGCTGAACGTCACGGTGGTTATACAAGGATTTTAAAAACCGGCACCCGGTTGGGCGATAATGCAGAAATGTGCATCATCGAGTTGGTCGACTATAATGAAAATCTGCTACATATTAAAGAAGAAACAACGGCTAAAACCACCCGAAGAAGGAGAAGTACCACGAAGAAAACCAAAGAAAAAGCAACTGCCGAAACCGAAGCAGTGAACGAAGAAGAACCCGTTGAAGCAGTTCCAAAGAAAAGGAAAAAAACATCAAAACAAACTCCTGAAGACAAGGTAACGGAAACAGAAGAAATACAAGAGGAACCATCCGAAACAGAAGAGGAACAATCCGGGGCAGAAGAAGAAGAAGATAAATCCTGAAACCTGCCAGATCAATTCGTTAATCAAATTTCGACAGAATCTCCATATTCCGGCAGGACCGGTTTAATCCCATACTTTTGTTCAATTATCTCTGCCAGCGGTATACGACCCCGGTCTTCTCCATGTGAAAGCACTACTTTTGGCCGTGAAATTACAACCTTGTCAAACCATCGTAAAAGATCCGTCTGACCCGCGTGTGCACTTAATCCTCCCAGCATATGAACCTGAGCTTTGACGGCAATCTTCTCACCAAAAACAGAGACAGTTTTTGCTCCTTCAACGAGTCTTCGTCCAAGGGTTCCTTCACCCTGGTATCCGACGATGACGACGGATGTCTCAGGACGCCAGAGGTTATGCCGGAAGTGATGCAGAATACGTCCCGCATTGCACATTCCTGACCCGGCGATGATAAGCATGGGACCCGGAACATCATTAAGGGCAATGGATTCCTCGGGTGTCAGAGAGTATTTAACATGGCTTAAATCTGCCTTCAGATGTCCACTGTTTAAAAGCTCCAGGGCTTCTTCATCATATAATTCCTGGTGCTTCAGGTAGATCTTCGTTGCTTCGATGGCCATCGGACTATCGATATAGACATTAAATACCGGCAGGATCTCTTTATGAAATGAGGCTGCCATGTAATAGAGAAGCTGTTGTGTACGGCCAATTGCAAACGAAGGGATCAGTATCTTTCCTTTATTTGCAATAGCATATTTTATTATTTCTTCACCTTCAGCCAAGGTATCTTTCAATGATTTGTGATCACGGTCACCATATGTTGATTCAAGAAAGACAAGATCCGCAAAGCTGAAAGGTACAGGATCTTTTAAAATAGCCATTCCCTGTGGTCCAAGATCACCGGAAAACACAACTACCTTTTTTCGTCCGTCTTCATTGATGGTCAATTCGATACTGACAGAGCCAAGGATATGACCGGCTTCGACGCATCGCATCATGATCCCCGGAGCAACTTCCATGGGCTGTTCATAAGAAACAGGTTTAAGCAAACCCAGCACTTTGACAACCTCTTCTTCTGAATAAAGAGCGGATAGGGGTGACTGGCCGGACCTCAGACGTTTACGGTTTGACCGTTTCAGATCATGGGCCTGGACCCTCACTGAATCATTCAATACCAGTGCGGTCATCTCGATTGTTGCAGGAGTCGCGAAGATTGGGTTGGAATAACCCTGCTTTATCAACAGAGGCAACCGTCCCGTATGATCAAGGTGGGCATGGGTAAGGATAACCGAATTCAAAGTTGAATAATCGACCGGAGGTGGTTTACAGTTCCTGAGCTCAGCACTTTTACCACCCTGGAATACTCCACAATCAATCAACACATTCGAACGGGATGTCTGCACATAGTAGGCAGATCCTGTTACATCGCCGGCGGCACCATAAAGGGTTATTTTCATCGGTTAAGGTTATCTGGAGCAAATGTAAGAATATCAGGGTGAATAGTTGCTAAAATCTCGCATTGTCAAACTTCAGCCTTCATACCTTAATGTGTTGTCGTAATCAGTAATCCCTGCCTGACGGCAGGCAGGCGTAATTCGTAATCTTTCCCCATCCGCCAGTTCATTTCCGGTTAACCCCTTTTCATTCATTAACTCTGCCTCTTCATCTATTGATTAGCTCTCAGGGAAAAATTGGTATTAATTTTAATCATGAGTTCCCTTGATAATCATGGCTGGGAGACAAGGCAAATGCAAAATAGTAAAATAGCAAAATGGCAAAACTGTTTTGCCATTTTGCTATTTTGCATTTTACTATTTCACTTTTTTGTCGTAGAATTTTTACATAAATTTTTATGGATGAATTTGTTATGAAATACTTTTTCTTCAGAAAAAATTTTATTTTTTTTATTAAAAAATGTTAAAATTATAATATTCGGGAGCTAAAAAGCCACCTTTGTATAGAATTAATCTAAATAATAATAAATTAAATATCGTAACTCATTAATAATCTTAACTTGTTGGTTGTTTGTATAAAATAAATCTTTTAAGCAATTAATTTATTAATATATAAATATTTGATATACAGATACTTGAAATTTTGTTTTCGGGGGAGATCCTTTTTTTAAATAAGAAAAAATTGTTAGGTTTATTTTGGTAAAATAAATTCTTCACCATCTGAAATTCAACTAAATAGATTGATTTTACCTCATGGTTGTTATGTTAACATAATAATATATTAACCAAGTATTTCTTAACTATTTGGATGAAAGCTCTTTAAAATTAATAATATATAATGTCGACTTATCCAATATTATTTTGTATATTTCGAAGGTTTTTGTTATGTCAATAAATTATTAGAACAGGTAGGATGATAAAAAGAACATCATTCTTATGGTGTTATTGTATTTTATTGCATAGTTATAAATATATGTATATTGATAACTCTTACTGTTTTAAAAAAGCAGTTTGGCTGAAGGTAGACGGAAAGGCCAGGAGAAAACTCAATTTTTTTTAATAAAAAACCTTTCATATTGGGAACACTTATAGAATGTAGCAAAAATATACTTTTTTTTTTCACTTGTCAATTGTGGAAATCCGTAAACAAAACTTGAGGAAAACCGGAATTGTTTTATATATGAGAAAAATTTAAAGTACTGATTTATAATTAAAAAAAAATTGCAATACCGGACATATTGCACGCCAAACTGATTCTATTTTCAACATCGCTTCTTTTAGGAGTATATAAAAATCTATGAAGCACTTCACGCCACAGCATATCTTGTCTTCTATAAAATCTGTTATCAGCGTGACGGTGTTAACTTATTTCTTTGTTTTTACAGGGTTCGCATCTTCAAATATTTATCAGGATTTCTTTTCTTCTTTCAGGCATAGCAACATCCTGAATCCTTTCAATAATACCGGAAAACTCACGGGCCCGGTTATTGGAGTGAACCAAACGATCTGTTACAATACCTCTCCTGCCACATTAACAATCATTACGAAAGAATCGGGGGGTATCGGGACTATTTTTTATCAATGGCAACAAAGTCTTGACAATGGTTCAACCTGGAAAAACACTTATACACCTGATTCTATTTCTTATTCTTATAGATCGGGGGCTCTTACTGCCACCACCCAATTTATTTTGTTAGCTATTGATTCAGATTCACCGCCCAATGTTGCGCCAAGTAATATTATAGAAATCAAAGTTTCTCCAAAGCTGACTTTAACCAAAGCAAAAGTTACTTCCAACTACCATGGATTCCAGATCTCCCATTACGGAGCATCGGATGGAGCGATCACACTTTTAGCATCAGGGGGAAAACCTCCTTTGATCTACACCCTGCATCCCATTGAAATGACAAATACAACCGGTGTCTTCAAAGGATTACCGGAAGGTGTGTATACCTATAGTATAACTGATCAGAATAATTGTGAGTCCGCTCCCGGCCTGCCTCTTTCAATTAATGGACCACTTAATAATTTGACGGTTACAGAGATCCACTTCGACGTTTCCTGCTTCGGCGGAAGCAACGGCAGCATCGACCTGACAGTCGCCGGTGGAATCACACCCTATGCCTACCTTTGGAGCAACGGAGCCACCACTGAGGATATCTCCGGCCTGACCGCCGGAACTTACTCAGTGACGGTAACTGATGCCAACTCCATTACCGCAACCTTGTCGGCTATCATTTTACAGCCGGCTACCGCGCCGACACCAACCATCAGCGGACCAACACCTGTTTGTTTGATCTCAACTGGTAATGTTTACACAACACAGGCAGGTATGACCAACTATATCTGGGCAGTTATTGGTGGCACCATCACTGCCGGTGGTAGAATAAACGATAACACTGCCACGATTATCTGGACAAGCAGTGGCATACAATCTATAAGTGTAAATTACACAGATGCAAACGGCTGTACTGCGGCTGCTCCAATAGTATTTGGCGTGACGGTTAACCCCTTACCTTCTCCAACCATTACGGGAACGCTTGCGATCTGTAACGGCAGTTCGACAACGCTTTCTACAACCCAGGTTTACAATGGGTATTTATGGTCCACTGGGGGTAGCGGATCAAGCATCACGGTGAGTCCCACGGTGACCAGCACATACACAGTAACGGTGTTCGATGTTAATGGATGCACGGCTGCAACCAGTGCAACAGTCACGGTTAACCCGACGCCCAATGCGGTAGCCACGCCATCTTCCCAGACGATCTGTTCATCCAATCCGATCACCACCATCGTGTTGAGTGGCAGTGTAACAGGAACGACCTTCAGTTGGACAAGAGATAATACGGCAACGGTAACG
>CAIYUC010000128.1 GCA_903929315.1 uncultured Bacteroidales bacterium | reverse complement strand
TAACTACTATGACCTCTGCTGACTTCCCGGTGCATTGTTTCCAACATTCCGGGATCTCCCCCGGTAAGAGCTTTTCCCTTCCTCCGATTCCTGCGGTATCTATCCCGATTATGAGTTTTGTTAATTTTGCTTTGCAAAATTTTACAAACTCATAATCGGGATGGTTACTTTCCCGGATAGTTATGCCTCATATACCGTTCCTGTTCGTCAGTACCGGATTTTGCAGTCTCGCTCCCTTCAGTGCATCCCTTACGGAAAACCACCTTGCGGCTTGCTAATACTTTCAGGTCCTACCCCGATGTATAAGGGACTTCCACCCTCTGGAAAGTCACACACTCGTTTTTGGCTATCGAAAAAAGATTTGTATTTTTGATTTTTTTCTACAGCTTACAACTAGTGTGCCCTGCATGATGCTCATGCAGGGCACACACGAGCCGTCAGCCGACAATGCGGGCAAGAACGTGACGCGGAACGCGAGACGCGAACCGCGTGGCACTTGTCTGTTGGATCAAAATTCACACTCACACTACCTCCACACCCAAACTCACACCCGATTCCGCACTGCAGCTGCCGGCGGGGCGTTATGCACAAGGCGCGTAGACCATAGAATCTATTTGATAATGAACAAGGAAATATAGATATAAATAAGTTATTAATATGATTTGATCCATTCCTTGAATTGGTTTATTTTTACTATATTTTTAAACTATATAACCTAATGTTATATCAAAACCAACAATTGATTGCAATACTACGATTTAATTAGTACTTAGGATGCAACCCTGTAAACCATTGTTCATAATTTTAAAAAAATAGATAAAAATCAGTATATTAATTATAAAAAGGAGAATTATATGTTCAAGAATTTTTTCAAAAAACAAAAAAAGAGAAAGATCTCTCAGACTAATAATGAAACATTCCCAAGATATACAATAATGCTCAAGGAGAATGAATTGGTAGTTTATTTTGAGGAACGGTTATTACTCCTACACAAATCATATAGTGATGTGTCGGATGTGATAAAGAATAATAGAAATGAATCACTTCGTGAAGCGGCTATGGAAGCGGCGAAGAGAATGTTAAAAGTCCGTATTACAGAAACTGATCGACCAGAACTCATGTATTTACTTTCTGATCAAAGTAGAATGGGGTTAATCAAAGCTCTTGATTATTTGGATAAAGAGGTATTAGATGCTCTTGACAAATATAAGAAAACAGGCGAATTGGCTCATAAGAAAATATGGTCATAATAGATATAAGGTTATTGACATGAATAAAAATCAATCGAATTTATTGTTTGTTAGTTACTATGTTGATGATAGTAATGATGTTGATTATGTTAAAGATTTTGATGAACATTTTGAACAACTAAAAAATATTTCAGGTAAAAGCATAAATGAGCACATTAAAAAAAGCAGCGATATTTATTTAAGAGAATCTTTGATTGCATCAATTGCAATATGCGAGGAACATTTCGAAAAAGATTTATGGTATCCAATAATGAAAACAATTCAATACCCTACAACAAATATATTTTCTATGTTTATTAATTCTAAACCCCGAATATTCTATGGAGATAAAATAAAAGGCTTTCGTGCTAATATAAAAGTTAATGAGTCAGTACCAAGAACAATTCAATATCTTCGCCAAACAAGAAAATATCTAAAAGAAAATTTTATAGAAACTCAAATTCCAGTATTTGATACTTTTCCACCACCAAGTAAAGTATTGAATGAAATATTCAGAATGTATGAAACCTGGGATTCAAATGAATACTTGGATTTGAATAATATTGAAGACGTACCCCATTTCCATAAAAATTATTCACAAGAAAATGTGCATAGTTATATTGAAAAAAATAATGAATTGTTATTGACCACGATTGCATTTATGTTAAGCCATGAATATGGTCATAATTTTTTAAATAAAGCAGAAGGAAAAGATCCTGAATATGGTAATGATATTCCGAATAGAGTTACGAAATACCTTACGCAAAGGGAATTAATGAAGAAACTCTATAATATTTACGTGAAAGACTTTGGCCACATAGAAATTATTCCCAATTGGATAATAGAACATCTTGCTGATATTTATGGTTTTGAGATGTGCCTAACTAGTCAAATATTTAGCTTGGACAAAATGATATATGGCACATCGTTAAGCTTATTAATTTCTTTATTAGTCGAAAACTATATTATTGTAGGATCTGCACAGGAAATTAATCCATATCCACCATCGCTTTATAGGTTACATGTTTTAGCAGAAATATTTTTTAATAAAGAGAGACTGATTAATAATGTTGGAAATAATACGATACATGATTTACTAAACAAATTTGAATTTTTTGTTTACAAAGTTATGTTATATTTTGAAACAGAAACTAGAAACTATTTATTAAGCAAGAGAGGAGTTATATCATGAGTGATTTAAAGATATTGGTAAACGGTATATCCATTTATACTTTGACAAAAGATTTAGAATTGTCTAACAAAGAGTATAGTATATTTGATAAAATAATTAAACCAAATGAAAGAGAACATGGTTTTACGGTTACGCCTGAGATCGCAACAATAGTCGTTTCAGGTTTAACGAATATTGTTTTATTGATAAGTGTTATATTGTCACATCTTGAAAAAAATAAAAAATCTTTTACATTTAAAATGGGCTCAAGTTCTGGTGAAACTTACGAATTTACTTCGGAAACTCCGGAAAAAACGAGGAATGAATTTATTGAACTTGTTAAAAAAAGCGCTATAAATAGAATAGAACTAGATCAAAAAAAATAATAAGTTGCAATGGGATCCTTCTATAGGAATGCCCGCCTAACAATTCTTCCGTCAAATAGGATTTATTATCCGTCATGTATATCAATACTCCGTTAAAAATTTATGCAGCTAACCTCCCGATATTCAGACACTCCTCATAGAGGCTTTTGTATTTTTCGCAACTCATGTCGAGAGCTAACTTTGAAAAAATAAAATCTGTTATAAACTGATTGAAATACATAACCTTAACATCAGTCATCGAAAATGAATCCCTTTCTTCCATCGGAACATTCAGGTAGTGTAAAGCCTTTGCCAGCGACACGGTGGACAGTGATGCATTCACATGAAAATGAAGTTTACTTTCGCTTCGTGCCTGGCAATCTTCAAGCCTGGCAAAGTTTTTTGCATCACGGAAAAGGAATTCAATCTGATATCGTTGACGATAGTATTGCAGGATCTTCTCAGGTTTCAGGTTCAAATCTGTGGAGAAAAAGATTGCATGAGATGTTTCATATCCATGTTGGTCATAGTTCTGTAGGTAAACAATCCGGATCAGGCGTCAGACTGTCTAAAAACCTCTCTTTATTCACTATAAATTTGTTTATAACTTTTCCTCTGTTTTATTAGTATTAACAAGGGTTTTCTTATCTTTATACTATGGATTACATACAAGGAAAACCCCGATCACAAATTGTTCTCATCGAATCTTCCATGGAGGAAAAGATAGAACAGGATAATCCCGTCAGGATTATCGATGCATTTGTGGATAGCTGTAAACTTGAAGAGTTTGGCTTCACACATGCTAAACATGCCCCGGAAGGAAGACCACCATACCATCCCGGCGATCTTTTAAAACTTTACATATACGGCTATCTCAACCGGATCCGCACTACGAGAATGTTGGAGAAAGAATGCAAACGCAATCTTGAATTAATGTGGCTGCTTAAAGAACTTACCCCGGATCATAACACTATCGCCAATTTCAGGAAGGCTAATCCAAAGGCCATCAAGTTGGTATTTCGCAGGAT
>CAIYUC010000127.1 GCA_903929315.1 uncultured Bacteroidales bacterium | reverse complement strand
GCAGTCACAACCACTGATTATATTGTCACGGTAACTCCAAGTCCGATCGTCAATATAACCATCACTGCCACATCAAATAATGTTTGTTCCGGGACACAGGTGACATTTAATTCAACTTCATCAAATGGCGGGGGTAATCCTGTGTATCATTGGCAGGTGAACGGTATCAATGTAGGAATCAATTCCTCTTCTTATTCCTATATCCCCTTAAACAATGATCTGGTAAGGTGTATACTGACATCTTCGATCACCGGATGTATCATGAATAACCCGGATACATCCAATGTCATAACTATGATTGTCAATCCAATTCTTGCGGTCAGCCTCTCTATTAGTGCCTCAGCAAATCCATTCTGCCAAGGATCTACTATAACTTTCACAGCTACTCCAATGAATGGAGGTACTTTACCATCGTATCAATGGAAAGTAAATGGCGGAAATGCCGGTCCAAATAACCCTGTTTACTCATTTGTTCCCAGTAACGGAGATGTTGTTTCCTGTGTTCTGAATTCAAGCATACCCTGCCCGACAGGAAACCCGGCCACATCAAATACCATAACAATGGTTGAAAATACCAATGTGGTAGTCAGTGTTTCAATTTCACCATCAGCAAACCCCGTATGTAGTGGAACGTCCGTGACATTCCAGGCAATTCCCGTCAATGGCGGTACATCTCCGGTTTATCAATGGAAGGTTAACGGAATTATTGTGGGAGGTAATAATCCTCTATATTCCTATGTTCCGGTCAACGGAGATGTCGTCACATGCATCCTCACCTCAAACGCAACGTGTGCCAGCGGGAACCCGGCCACTTCCAATGCTGTGACAATGATCGTCAATCCGAATTTGCCGGTAAGCGTTTCCATCAGTGCCTCAGCAAATCCGGTTTGTGCGGGTACGACTGTAACTTATTCAGCCAATCCAATAAACGAAGGAACAAATCCAATCTATCAGTGGAAAGTTAATGGAATTAATGTGGGGGTCAGCGCAAATTCTTACAGTTATGTTCCACTGACAGGTGATCATGTAGTCTGTGTGGTTACCTCCGATGTAATCTGTCCTACCGGGAACCCTGCAACCTCGAATCAGATCACTATGACAGTCAACCCGAATCTTCTTGTCAGTATTACTATTACCGCATCTGCAAACCCGGTCTGTTCCGGGATATCGGTAACATACAGTAGTGTCACCATAAATGGTGGCATTACACCATTTTACCAGTGGAAAGTCAATGGCGTAATTGCTGGAACAAACTCATCCACGTATACATATAATCCGGCATCCGGTGACCAGATCTTATGCATCCTCACATCAAACATTGTCTGCCCCATCGGAAACCCGGCAACATCCAATATCATCACAATGAATGTTGCAACTTCGCCGGTTGTGACATTCACCCGCTGCAACGATTCAATCACTACAACTAATGCCCAACCATTTAAATTAAAAGGAGGAATCCCGCTTGGCGGAATCTACTCTGGTGCTGGTGTCAGCAATGGTATTTTCTATCCTGCCATTGCAGGAGTTGGAATTCACCAAATAAATTACACTTATACCAATGCTTCGCTATGTTCAGTCACCGATCACCGGTCACTGATCACCATTAACCCGGCTCCTTTCACATGCGACAATCCGATTACTGACATCCGCGATAATAAAATATATCCCACAGTTCAAATAGGTAGCCAGTGCTGGATGGCGGCCAACCTGAATTACGGAACCCTTATTCCAGGGAATACATCCCAACGTGACAATTGCATTCCCGAAAAATATTGTCCCAATGACCTGACTGCGAACTGCGAACTGGTAACTGCGAACTATCAATGGGATGAACTCATGCAATATGACGAAACCGTTTCCACACAGGGCCTTTGCCCGCCGGGATGGCACATTCCCTCCGATGCTGATTGGAATACACTATTTGCTAATTACATAAGTAATGCTTTTGCAGGCAGTCCCTTGAAATATTCAGGATTTTCAGGCTTCAACGCCCTTCTTTCCGGTGCTCGTCACCTTAATAAAACATGGGATTTTCAGGGTTTTGCGACATTCTTCTGGTCATCAACTGCCCACGGCACAACTAAAGCCTGGGCACATGGAATGAATGATACTGATCCTTCTGTTTCCTTGTATCCGGCTTACAGATTAAATGCTTTCTCGGTTAGGTGCTTGAAGGATTAAGACTACGCACGCGTTCGGAAACGCGCGCGAGCTGGGTCATTTTTCTGAAAGCAATAAATCAGGTTAGATAAGTTTTCATAAAAATTTGTTTTATATATCAAACCTCTTTAACTTTGTATACTATGAGATTATGAAATAAACAATCCCAGGAAAAACTTAATATTTTATGGTAAAATATTATTTTTTAGCATTTCTTACTTTCATAATTCTTACCGGTTGCAATAAAGAAAAACAAGGATCCGGGACCGGGAATAGCATTGACAGTATTCCATTAAAATATACTTTGGAACCTCCAAACACTACTTCCGTCGACATTGACGGTGATGGTTATAATGACATCCGCATAACAGATTCTGTCTGGTTCTATTATATTGATCCTTATAAATACATTAGATATAATTTAACAACAATTAAATCTCTTACTTTAAAACTTCAGATTAGTCCTGGCAAACTTATTATGTTTGATAGAGGTGTTTTGCGCAAAGATTCTGTCATTAATGCATCTCTGGCATGGTTTGACAATTATATTTATAACGGCGACGATGGGGGTCCTCCGCAAGGTTATTGGTCTGAGTATGTAGGATTAAAAAAAGTTGAAAATTCCCATACATATTATGGATGGCTTCATATACCAGGATATCATGGAGGCTCGAGTGATTATGCTATTACAGAATTTGCAATTGATACTTCAAATGTTGTTAGAAAAGTATTAGCAGGCAGAAAGAAAAAATAACACGCCATTATCATCTATCCGGCATCCGGCATCTGGCATCTGTCAGAGGATCTTATCCGGGTTTGCCGTCAGGAAGCTCTTCCAGCCTGTGAATTTTTCTGTTTTTTCCGTCTTTCCCCGCTGAAAATAATGGCACATGGCAACTGCAAGGCCGTCAGTTGCATCAAGATGTTCCGGCATGTCTTTGATGGTAAGCAGGCGTTTGAGCATGGAAGCTACCTGTTCTTTGGTTGCGCTTCCTTTTCCGGTGATGGATTGTTTTATTTTTCGCGGCTCGTAATCAAAAACCGGAATTGATCTTGACAACGCAGCCGCTATTGCAACCCCCTGTGCCCGGCCGAGTTTCAGCATAGATTGGATGTTTTTCCCATAGAACGGGGCTTCTATAGCCAGTTCATCGGGATGATAGTGATCGATAAGTGAACAAGTCTGTTCAAAAATTTTTTTTAGTTTCAAAGCATGGACTTCGCCTTTGTTTAATTTTAGGACGCCTAATGTTACTAATTCTACCGAGTTGCCTGTAATCCCGATAATGCCATATCCCATGATCGTTGTTCCGGGATCGATCCCCAAAATAATACGGTTATTTTTCAGGTCCATATGATGAGTAATCATGCAAAAATAAAGAAAACCTATAACTATTTGATCAGTGCGATCATTTTGTTGTTTACCTGGGGATTTATATACCGGCAGGTTTTTCACAAGGCAAATCTCCGGGATATTGCAACCACTGTTTCAGATCTATTGGAAAAACCGGGAGTGAAGGTACAACTTTGTATAGTACTCTTTTTCGTAGTCGTGAACTGGGGAATCGAATCCATAAAATGGAAATTCCTGATAAGAAAGATTGAAAATGTTCCGTTCCTTAAATCTTTCTCATCAGTATTATCAGGTATTGCGGTGAGTACTTTCATTCCTAACAGGGTCGGGGAATTCTTCGGACGGGTATTTATCCTCGATAAAGCCAGCCGGCTCGAAGGAATTCTGATAACCATCCTGGGCAGTATGAGCCAGCTCCTGATCACGATCCTGACAGGGACATTTTGTCTTGCCATTTTTATTCCGCGTTTTCTGTGGAATATCGAAAATCTTACTGGAACCCTTTATTACGGATTGATTGCGATGATCCTGATTATGGATACTTTAATCCTTTCATTTTATTTTAACATCTCCCTTCTTTCTTCCCTGAGGGAGAAAATATGCGTCAGGAGATGGAGAAAATTCCGTAAGTTTTTCAATGTTTTTTCCTATTACCGCTTTAACGAATTATGTCATGTCATTACACTCAGCTTCCTGCGCTACCTGGTCTTTTCGATCCAGTTTTATATCCTTCTCCGGATGTTCTCTGTCCCCATCCCGTTTCTCGAAGGATTGGTCATTATTGCGATCATTTTTTTTATTATGACGATAATACCTACCATTGCATTGACAGAACTGGGGATCCGGGGAACTGTAGCAATCTATTTCTTCGGGATCTATTTTTCGAAATTCCATACCATGAATGAAGCCATTTCCATCGGTATTCTCTCAGCCTCCACTCTTTTGTGGATCATTAATCTTGCAATTCCTGCATTGGTCGGGTCGGTATTGCTCTTCCGGTTGAATTTTTTCAGAAAAAATGATTGATCCAATCCATTCATTATGAGTTTTCTTGCCCTCTTTATTTTTATTATAGCATTGATCTATTTTGCAGTTATCCTTTGTTTTACGGTTGGATGGATGCTACTGGAAGAACCTGGAAAAACAACCGGTTTTACAACTAATGTCACCCTGATCATCCCTGCAAGGAATGAAGAGCGTAATATCTTAAACTGCCTGGAAGATATTGCATTACAGGATTATCCTGCCCATCTCATGGAAGTGATCATTATAGACGATTGCTCCACGGATAAAACATCTCAGATTGTTGCGGAATTTATCAGGTCACGACCCGGGATTCCGGTAAGTTTGTTACAAACTCCGGATAATAATACGTCCAAAGCTTATAAAAAGCAAGCTATTGAATATGCGATTGCTCATTCCACCGGGGATTTGATCATTACGTCAGATGCAGACACACATTTTGAGACAACCCGGATTTCGGCCATTGCCGGCTTTTATGAAATGTACGGGCCAAAAATGATATTGGCACCCGTATCTTTTTATCATGAAAATAATTTTTTTTCAAAGGTGCAGTCCCTGGAATTTCTCGGCTTAATGGGAGTGACAGGAGGTTCCTGCAGGGTGGGATGGCCGGTTATGTGCAATGGGGCAAACCTTGCTTATGAACGAAAGGCTTTTAATACTGTCGGTGGGTATAAAGATAACCTTGGGTATAGTTCGGGAGATGATGTTTTTTTAATGCTTAAGATCAAAAAACAATTCGGAGCCGGATCAGTTAAATTTTTAAAATCCGCCGAAGCCATTGTCTGGACAGAGGCTAAAAGCTCTTTCCATGAATTCCTCCAACAGCGGCTCAGATGGGTTTCCAAAAACAGGGGGACGAAAGATGCACGAATCTTGTCTGTTGCTTTGGTTACCTGGTTATTTAATGTTTCTTTCCTGGTTGGAATTATTTCAGGTATCTTCAATTCGTATTTTTTCTATCTGCTCCTGATTATATTGATTGCAAAAATGGCTGTTGAATTTCCGCTTCTCTTAATGACCTCAAGGTGGTTCCGTAAAACAGGATTATTGAAATTTTATCCGGCAGGACAGGTTTTGAATATTTTCTACGTAGTATTCATCGGCTTCTTTGGAAACTTCCTGCCATATAAATGGAAAGGGAGGAAAAGTTTATAATCCCAAAACTCAACCTTTTCATCACCACAGAGTCACTGAGGCACAGAGAAGTATTACTCCGTGTCTCCGTAGTGAAAATTTATGTTTTATTTCCCGGAAAGAGACCTTAATAATGCTTCTGCAATCACGAGGTCAATCGGATAGGTGATCTTGATATTTTCACGGTTCCCTTCAAACAGGTGAATTTTTTCCCCGGTCGTCTCAAGGATCGTCGCATCATCGGTAAAATCATCTTTTTCCATTAATGAATACGCCTTTTTGATCAAACCGGTCTTAAAAACCTGGGGGGTTTGTACTATATATAAGGTATCACGGGGAACAGGCATATTGGATGTCCCTTCCGTTTTTCTAACCGATTCATTCACAGGGATAACAGGAACAGCATTGCCAAAGAGCTCTGCTTCGTAAAATGCTTTCCGGATTGTTTCCTCTGAGACGAGTGGCCTGACACCATCATGAATGGCGGTATATCCTGTATCCGGAACCAGGGCCAATGCATTTTTCACCGATTGTACACGGGTTTCTCCGCCTTGAATACATTCATGTTTCGCCTGAAAGTTATATTTCCGGCAAAGTGTCTCCCAGAGAGAATAAAATGCGTGGGGAAGCGCGATGACAATCTGAACAGACGGGTCAAATTTCCGGAAAGCATTTACCGAATGCATCAAAACCGGAAGACCGCTGAGAAGTAAAAATTGTTTTGGAATATCCGAATTTATCCGCGTTCCTGATCCGCCGGCAACGATTATTACGCTTCTTTTCAGCAACAAAGTAAATTGAAAAGGTTAATTAAAGAATGAGCATCGGACTGCCGTAAGTAAAAAATTTATACTTCTTTTCTACGGCGATCTCGTATGCTTTCATCAGAAAATTATAACCAGCGAATGCAGCAACCATCATCATCATGGGCGATTGGGGCAACTGGAAGTTGGTGATCAAAGCATTTGCAATACTGAATTCATAGGGTGGGAAAATGAACCGGTTGGTCCATCCATTAAATGGCTTAAGGTTGCCGGAAATCGTTACCGATGATTCGATGGCTTTCATGGAAGTGGTTCCGACGGCCAGGATCCGTTTCTTATCGGCTTTTGCTTTATTGACAATATCGGATGTTTCCTGGTCGATGATCACCTCTTCGGAATCCATCTTATGCTTTGTAAGATCTTCCACATCGATTGTGCGAAAATTACCCAATCCGGTATGAAGGGTGATCTCTGCGAAAGTTATTCCCTGAAGTTCCAGCCGTTTCATGATCTCACGACTGAAATGAAGCCCTGCGGTAGGGGCTGCTACTGCTCCTTCATATTTTGCGTAAATGGTCTGGTATCTTTCTTCGTCTTCGGCAGTAGCCGGACGATTGTGGATCTTAGGGAGCGGGGTCTGTCCTAAGCGTTGGATGGTCTTTTTGAATTCTTCGTACGGACCATCAAACAAAAAACGGATGGTTCTGCCTCGTGAAGTAGTGTTATCTATGACTTCAGCAACCAGGGAATCGTCTTCACCGAAATAAAGCTTATTCCCTATCCTGATCTTCCGGGCCGGGTCAACCAGAACATCCCACAGACGGGATTCACGGTTGAGTTCACGAAGAAGAAAGACCTCTATTTTTGCACCTGTTTTCTCTTTTTCACCATAGAGACGTGCCGGAAATACTTTGGTGTTGTTAATGATAAAGACATCCCCCTCACTGAAATATTTCAGGATATCCTTGAAGTGTTTATGCTCGATGGATTGGGCCTTCCGGTCCAATACCATCATGTTTACCTCATCTCTTTGTTTTGAAGGGTTATTTGCAATTAATTCGGGCGGTAAATGAAAACGGAATTGAGATAATTTCATATCAGGTCAGGTAGAGTTCTCAAAAGTGTGCGAAGTTAATGCTTTTTCAGCCAAATGTCAAGTAAATTTTAAAACAATTTCCTATCATCCAAATCTTTGCCTGAGTGTTCCGTTTTGAAGCAGAAGAAGTTCAGATAGAATCAGACTGGAATCCCATATATTCCTGCCTTCCCGTACTTATAGATTTTAGACCGGAAGATGGGTAACATTTTTATTCAGCGTTGTATCCTGAACAGATCCGTGATCTCAGTGCCTTGTTGAAGGTGGTAACCGTTAATTCCAATACGCCGGGCACTTTCGATATGGATAAGAGTATCATCGATAAAAAGAGTCTCCCCGGGTAATAACCCGCCGTCGGACAGCACAAATTCGAAAATTTCCTTTTCCGGTTTTTTCATATGGACCTGGAAGGAAAACCAGGCTTTTTCGAACAGCTTACTGAAATCGCGATAACCAAATTTCTGCCGGAACGCGTGCAGGTATTTCCGGTAATGGATCTCATTGGAATTGCTGAGCAGGAAGATGTGATAATGGTCCCTGATCTTTTCCAACAGCCTGATCCTGTGCCGGGGTATACCCAACAACAGAGCATTCCAGGCTTCGTCGATAGCTTCATCCGATGGGGCTGACAAATAATGCTCCCGGATTGTATCCCTAAAGTCCCGGGAAGAAATGCCACCCGTTTCCAATTGATCCACAAGTTTTTCAAAAATAAGGGATGGTGCTTCCGGAGATCCGGCAGAAAAAGTTTTGACCGGACCGAATTCCTTGAATTTATGCTCCGAAAGGCTTATATCAATATCACAAATGACTCCCCCGAAATCGAAAATAATGTTCCTGATAGAATTGTGATGTGGGATGTGGGATACAAGTTGAAGCATCAGATGAAGGGATTTAGCCAATAATCTTTTGCAAAAGTGCTAATTTTCTTCTAAATTTGCGGCCTTGGCAGTGAAGATTTATAAGGCGTTATACCACTGCAAAGCATTACTGAAACGTTGACTTTTTTATTATAACCGCAGAGACGCAGAGACGCAGAGAGTTTAATCTTAATAAATTATTTCTTTGTGCCTTATCGACCTGGCCTTGAAAAAAGGCTTTTAAGTCAGTCACTGATCCGGGCCCATAGCTCAGTTGGTCAGAGCAGTAGACTCATAATCTATTGGTCCCAGGTTCAAGTCCTGGTGGGCCCACAAATATATCTAAGAAAGGATTGTAAACCAATACGTTACAATCCTTTTTCGTCAAATGGTAAAACATAGGTAAAACAGAATGAGCTCAAATTTGAATGCCAATTCAACCGAGAATCTTAAGTTTTTTCGAGAAAAAGTGTTATATTTGCATATATTTGCTGGTTAGCGAGCTTAGGTCTTGTTAATATTCTATCTTTGCAATCCCTAAAAAACCGCATGTATCTATGCCAAAAACATCAAAAAAATCAAAGCAAGATTCATTTCAAAAAGAATTTGCGAAAGTGACAAAAGGATTCAAAAGAACCCCGTGTCCTGCTATAAATCCAGAATGGAGTATACCAGGTGATTTTTTTGTCAAGTTTTCTGTTTATAAGGAAACCTCCAGTGGCAATACTTCCTCTGAAACTTCATTAATTACTACCCTCTGAGATGCCTAATTGGAAAGATGTACTTGAGGAAATAAAAGCCGAACAAGCAAAAGGTGACCAACATCCTCTTGATACAGTCCGACGTAAATATCTTGCAGCAGTCAATGTTAAAACAGGCCGCAATGTAATTGCATATTATTCAGGATGGCTACAAGGTAGAAACCCAGTTGATGCAATGTTGAATGATAAGGATAAAAATGCTTTCATGGTCAACATTCATAAACTTGATCGGTCGAAGGGATTAGACCTTATTCTTCATACACCCGGAGGAGATCTTGCTGCTACAGAGAGTATTGTTGATTATTTGCATTCGATGTTTGGTCTAAATATCAGGGCTATAATTCCGCAAATTTCTATGTCTGCTGGAACATTGATTGCCCTTTCCTGTAAAGAGATAATGATGGGGAAACAGTCTAACCTTGGCCCAATTGATCCGCAGATGGGTGGGGTTCCTTGTCAGGCAGTTTTGGATGAATTTGAACTGGCAAAGAACGACATTAGAACAAACCCCAGCTCAGCCCCTCTTTGGCAGGCAATCATCTCAAAATACCATCCGACTTTTTTAGGGGCTTGTCAGAATGCAATTGATTGGTCTGAAAAACTTGCAGAAGAATGGCTTGCAAGGAATATGTTTGCAAGTGATCCTGGTAAAGCGAAAAAAGTACTTAAGGAATTTAGTGATCATAAAACAAACAAATCCCATGCAAGACATATTTCAGTTGACAAATGTAAGGAGATGGGTGTTTCAATTATTGAAATGGAAAATGATAACGAATTGCAGGATTTAATTCTAACCACACATCATGCGTTCATGCATACGTTTGCAAATTCAACAGCTTCTAAAATAGTTGAAAACCATTTAGGCGTTGCCTATATCGAAAATCAACCTTCAATGTCGATGCCTATACCTATGCAAATGCCTGTTCCTCAATGATTTTTCTGAAAATTTATTTTCTCCCGTTCCTTATAATACACCGATTACTATTATTTCCTACCGAAATCAGCAGGAATCTCACCCCATTTGTGTGTTTCCCATTTCAATACATTACTCTTGAACTCATGTTTTCGCAGGATTTCTTCCGCTTTATGAATGACGGTGAATAATTCTCGTGATGAATCATCCTCAGCAAATGAAGTCTTGCATGTTCTTGTTCTAAGCCAACTCAATGCAGTCATTGAATCCGTGTAAATGGGTATTGAAAGCCCTTTACTTTCAGTATATGCTAGTGCCGATACAACCGCTAGGAATTCCCCAATGTTATTCGTGCCTGTTGAGAACTCCTTTCGAAAAAGTTCTTCACCTGTTGCTGTCTTCACTGCTCGAAATTCCATTTTTCCGGGATTTCCGATGCATGAAGCGTCAACTGAGACACTGTCCCAAATCGGCTCGACTGTGGATGTTTGATTTGCTTTGGAAAACTCTGTCTTAAATGCAATGTCGGCTTCTCCATATGAAGAGTACGCCTTAAACATTGCACCTGAAAAGCCGTCTATTTGCTTTTTACATTCTGTCCAAGAGTAATATAATCCTGGTACTCTTCCTTTCAATACTACGTATATTTTTTTTGGTTTCATAATGGTTTGGTGTTATTCGATTTTACTTGTAAGCGGCAACTACAAATGCAGGAAATCGGCAAATAAGAATGCAAGGTTTTTTGCATCGTTAATTTCCGATTTAAAGATACAACATTTTAAAGAACGGTGTTTTCAAAGATCG
>CAIYUC010000126.1 GCA_903929315.1 uncultured Bacteroidales bacterium | reverse complement strand
ATTTAGATATTAATTTTTATTGATTTGATTCTTACGTTTAATTTTTAACAATAAAAGTAAAACATTAATGATTTTTTATTATTTTTGTGAAAACAATTCTATTCATTTAACAATTTAATTTTACGTTATGAAAAGATATACTTTATTAATCGGATTTTTTTTCTGTGTAATACTGTTATTCAGCCAATCCCAACGTTTGGTTCTACTAGAAGAGTTCACAAACGCTTCCTGCGGACCTTGTGCCCAGGTAAATCCTTCCATAGAAGCATTACTAAATGCAAATCCGAATGAGATCACTTCCATCTGGTATCATACCAACTGGCCGGGAACCAACGACCCGATGAACCTACACAATCCGGTGGATGTAGCAGCAAGAGTTGGTTATTACATGAGCCCTTCAAATGAGTATGTCCCGTATTCAGTTCTGGACGGAAATTATTACAATGGCAGTGCGACAGGATGGAATATTAACACCGTGAATGCACGCTATGCTGTGCCTTCCCCATTTGAATTACACCTCCATTACATGATTCCTTCCACAAATGATTCAGTGTATCTCACGATGCTGGCAAAATGCACCCAGAATGTCACCGGATCTTTGACAGCGCAAAATATTGTGATCGAAACAAATATTCACTTTTCCTCACCACCAGGTACAAATGGAGAAACAGATTTTAAAAATGTGATGGACAAGATGCTTCCTACCAAAGATGGCACAACTCTTCCGTCTTCCTTTGTGGTTGGGGATTACCAGATCATTGAAACATCATGGAAATTTCAGTATGTTTATGATGTGACAAAAGTATCAGCCGTCGGTTTCATCCAGAATAAAACCACCAAGGAAATTCACCAAACCTGCAATGCTTCGACTGACCCGCTTGTAATGCCTTACAATAACGATCTTCAGTTGATGAGTATTTCAAATGTTCCTGCCACCAATTGTTCAGGAACTTTTATTCCAATGACAAAGATCAGGAATAACGGGAATAATGCAGTGACCTCTTTTCACATCAAATATCAGGTAAACGATGGCACGCTTAATGATTTTACGTGGAGCGGAAACCTGACAACTTTGCAGAAAGCAACCATCACCTTACCTGCAGTCACATTTACACCCCTGGTTCAAAATACGTTAAAAATCTATACGGCTAATCCGAATAATGTCTCCGATCAGTATCCCAAGAACGATACGCTGAACTATACCTTCGCAACTGCTCCCATAACGTCAGAAACACTTTACTTCCGTCTGTTTACTGACAATAATCCTCAGCAAACAACATGGGATATAAAAAATTCAATCGGCACTGTGGTAGCAAGCGGCGGACCTTATGCCCTGCCAAACCACCTCTATAATTCTACAATCCAGGTTTCCTCACCGGATTGTTATACTTTTACGATTTATGATTCCGGCGGAGACGGAATATGCTGTACCAATGGCAACGGAACATATATTCTTGTAGATGCCAGTAATTCCAATTTAATCATTGCCCAGGGGGGCAATTTCGGATCCTCTGAAAGTGGTCAGTTCAGGATCATTGGAGTAGGGATAGCAAGCCCTGAGATGAACAATGTCTTAAGCGTATTTCCAAACCCGTTCAGTGGAAAAACCACGATTTCATTTTATCTTCCCGACCAGGAGAACGTAAACTTTAGTATTTTCAACTCAACCGGACAGTTTGTCCGTTTCGAGGAAAAAGGTTTATTCCTGGCAGGCAAACATGAATTTGTACTGGAATCAAACGGTCTTGCTCCGGGAATTTATCTCCTGGAATTGAGGGCCGGATCAACGGTTTATAACCGGAAAATTTCGATCGTGAATTAATTGATCAAATATTATGTCGGATGCGAACTTCAATAGCACCGACACCATATTTTTGCATAGGGGCATCGAAAACTTCGGTGCCCCTGTCTTCTTTCAGCAATTCAAGCAGTACATCTTTCAGGATGCCATTTCCTACGCCGTGTATGAAGGTGACCTTAAGGAAATGATTGGAAATAGCACTTTCCAGGCATCTGGTAAAATATCTTTTCTGAAATTCAAGAATTTCTGATTTCTCAAGATTGGAGGGATCATCCAGCAGTTCATGAATGTGAAGGTCGACTTCCGCTTCACGTGGAGCCGTCTGATGGCTGAAAATAAGCTCTTCCAACTCTTTCTTTCTTCCCTCGGGTCGCCTTTGAATCTTTTCTTCCCCGGCGGTTTTTTTCCAATCCGTATAACCTGTCAGCGACATTATTTTCACCACGATACCTTTACCCTCGATCATGGGAGATTCTTTATAGCTGGCTTCTGTGAAAAACTTCGCTCCTCTGATTACGACTTCAGAATTAAATGGTGGCATAAGCTCTCCGGTAGTGTTCTTATGAAAAAGAAATTGGAGGAATCCATCGGTCCATTTTCCAAGTTCTTCCCTTTCGATTGTTGCGATCCGCAGGCGTGAACCAGGGAACACTGATCCATAGTCAACACCGGTGTATTGACCTTCATCATTCTTCCTTATATAATTGTAGAGTATATCACAAGAGGTATTGTTGATCAGGAAAACATCCAGCAACCCTGTGATAAGCCATTTCTGGTCGTGTGGAATAAAAGCAAGGAAAATGTCTTCACTTTTACGGGAGTTAATGATATTCCGGGGAAGATCCATCATCCTGTTATCCTCCGGGGACTTGTTTTCAGGAGGTTCATCCCTGGTGCTGACATCAAAAGATTCATTAAAAAACCGCCCCCCCGGTTGATCTGTATCTATTCGTATCAGTTCACTAATGAGCGTTGGGATTTCGAAACCACCTTCTACTTCTATACTTACCATCCGGGGATCGATGATCTTTCTGACCACTCCGCCCCCTTTTGCATTGAGAAATTTGACCTTGTCACCTGTTTTTAAATTCATAGTTATTTTTTACAAGGGTCAAAATTAAGGATAATCCGGCTACAAGGGTGCTTATTTTCCTCCTGATGATTCCGGTCGAAATATTTCTTTTCCCCGGCATGATTGAAGCAGTCAGTTTTTGTCAGGGTCATACAATAAAAATTTGTCCGATTAAAAAGTTTGTTTAACTTGCGCTCATTATTAACCAAAAACATTTCAGTATGAGGAAATTTATTTTTCTGCTGTTATTCACATGGGTAACAGCAATGGCCACATTTGCAGGCGGGTACCAGGTAGGGCTGCATAGTATCCGGAATATCGGAATGGGTCTTATTGGTACTTCTCTGACTTATGACGCCAGCAGTTTGTTTTACAACCCTGGCGCATCACCCTTTGTCAATGAAAAATTCAGTATCTCAGGAGGAGTGACCTTTCTGATGTCACGTGCTACTTTCCAGGCAAAGAACGAAGTTTACCAGGAGCACGTAAATCATGTGATGAATTATCCCTTTTATTTTTATGCTTCGTATAAACCTATAAAGGATCTCTGTATTGGTATTGCAGTTAATACACCCTATGGACTCAGCATGTCATGGCCGGATACCTGGGAAGGAAGATACCTGATCCAGAATGTTACTTTTAAATCCATTACGATTCAACCAACTGTTGCATATAAAATCAAGGATATTATCGGGATCGGTGCGGGACTTATCATTTCATACGGTGATGTGAACCTTAAAAGAGCCATCCCTTTGAATGGCCCGGACAGTACAGACGGACAATTAACAGTCAAAGGAAGTACGATTAAATACGGTTTCAATGCCGGAATCCTGGTTCATCCTGTTAAAGGATTGAATATTGGTATTGATTACAGGTCAAGGATTAATATGAGTATAAAGGATGGTGATGCAACATTTGCAGTTCCAACTTCTCTGGCTTCAAATTTCACCTACAACAAAGTAGATGTGTCGTTACCCTTACCGGCAAACCTGGATCTTGGTATATCCTATGAGATTAATGAAAAAATTATGATCGGATTAGATCTCAACTACGTATTCTGGAGCACATATGACTCACTCAAATTCACCTTTAAAAGTCCGGACGCAAGTATACCCAACCTCATTTCAACCGGAGCAAAGCTGTATAAGGATCGCCTGATCACCCGACTGGGCGTTCAATGGAAAGTCAATGGTCTTTTGACTGTAAGGGCAGGCGGATATTACGACCCATCCCCGGTACCCACCGATTATCTCGATCCGATGTTACCAAGCTCTGATGAAACAGCACTGACCTGCGGATTTTCCTTATACCCGTTTAAAAGATTTAGCATCGATGCCTCTTTTGAGTACCTGATGGGTAAAAAAAGATCCGGAATCTCAAGTCCAAATGATACGCCCGCCGGATCACATAACTTTGAAGGAACTTACAGTACGGCCTTTTACATGCCCGGGATCGGTTTAACATACAATTTTTAACACTTAAAATAGTATCATCATGAAAAAAATATTCCTTATCATATTATCCCTGGCATTATTCACAGCTTGTGAACGAAAGATCAGCGAGTATACAGTGAGTAAAGGAAACGCCGATTTCACAAAATTCATTACAGTCGGCAATTCGTTGATTGCCGGTTATGCTGACGGAGCCCTTTATCATAACGGGCAGCGCTATTCCATACCAAATATTATGGCGGGGCAATTACAACTTGCCGGTTCCGGAGCTTTTGTGCAACCAGTGGTAAACAGTGAATATGGCGTTCAATTTCCGGGATCCGGTCCTAAATTTAAACTTGGACCAAAAACGGATTGTACCGGAGCAACCTCACTGGGACCTGTTCCTGATTTAGGGACGAAAGAAGCCCTTGCACCTGTTGGTTACACTGTTAATAATTTTGGAATTCCGGGAGCCAAATCATTTCACCTTCTTTTCCCCGGCTACGGCTTGTTAAATCCATATTACTCCAGGTTTGCCAGCAACCCGCAAACAAGTAAAGTGGTTGATGATATCGTCGCAGCAAATGGCACTTTTTTCGCCCTCTGGCTCGGGGATAATGACGTGTTAGCGTATGCTCTTGCAGGTGGTGCGGCAGATTCCATTACCAGCCCGGCTTTCTTCCAGACAGCGATGGGAGGAGTTTTACAGGCACTTACCGCAAACGGAGCAAAAGGTGTGATTGCCACCATCCCCGATGTTACGGTAATTCCCTTCTTTACTACTGTTCCATACAATGGTCTGGTACTTACCCGGCAGTCACTGGTTGATTCTATCAATAATGCTATGGTAAATGTTTACCAGGTAACACTTTCCCAGCCTTACAAGGTAGGCCAGAATCCTTTTCTCGTGTTCGATGCCACTTCTTCCAATCCTTATAAAGTACGGATGATGCAGCCGGGCGAGCTGGTCCTTCTGACTGTTCCCCAGGATTCATTGAAGTGTGCCGGGATGGGAATCATCAGCTCCTCCAAGCACATCCCATATCCCATTCCCACTCAGTATGTCCTGACAGCAGATGAAGTTACAGCACTGCAAGCAGCAACAGCTGCCTATAATGAGATCATTAAAACCGGACTGGCTCCGATGTTTAATCTTGCTGTAGTGGATATGAATCAGAAATTAAAGAGCCTGGAAACGGGGATAACCTGGAATGGGATCAGCCTTAGCACAACATTTGTAACCGGTGGCCTTTTCTCTCTCGATGGCATTCACCTGAATCCAAGGGGAAATGCCATAGCTGCCAACTTTTTCATTGAAGCGATAAATCAGAAGTTCGGAAGTACTATCCCGGAAGCGGATATTACCAAATACCCGGGAGTGATCTTCCCGTAAAACATTCATTGATCACCCTAAAAAGACCGTTTCCGGAAAAGAGGGGACGGTCTTTTTTTTTGGTGAAGAGTGAGGAGTGAACAGATACCCGATACTTGATGCTTGATGCTTGATGCTCGATGTGTGAGGGGATTGGGCCCCGCTGACTGCTGACTGCGAACTGCCGACTGTCAAAGCGCCTCAAGAAACCGGATCATCCGGGTAATAGCTTTCCCGCGATGACTGATGCCGTTTTTCAGGTAGGGTGGCATTTCAGCAAAGGTCTGGTCAAAACCATCTGGTAAAAATATTGGATCATAACCGAATCCTTCTGCTCCTTTTTTCTCCGGAATTATTATACCTTCCACCTTACCCTCGAAAGAATACTCTTCCCCTTTAAAGATAAGAGTCACCACGCAGCGAAACCGTGCTTTTCTGTTGGTGGCATTTT
This sequence comes from uncultured Bacteroidales bacterium, assembly GCA_903929315.1. Lineage (GTDB taxonomy): Bacteria > Bacteroidota > Bacteroidia > Bacteroidales > FEN-979 > CAIYUC01. The sequence goes on along the minus strand of CAIYUC010000126.1, from coordinate 11,997 downwards.
CCATCCCGGAAAGAACTTTCCTGATATTATCAGCGAAATTGCATTGCTCTCCTGCGTAACGTGCCGAATATACTCCGGGACGTCCGTCCAGTGCATCGATCTCCAGTCCGGTATCATCGGCAAAGCAATCCAACCCGGTTTTATCAAAAATGAACCGGGCTTTCTGACGGGCATTGCCTTCAATGGTGTCGTGTGTTTCGGGGATTTCACCTTTGAAATGGAGATCCTTTAAACTTATAATCTTATATGAATCTCCAATGATTTCCTGGATTTCTCTTAATTTATGGGAATTATTTGTTGCGAAAATCAGTTTGTAATTCGACATCTGTAATTAATATTACGCACGCGTCACAAACGCGCGCGAGCCATGCTTTAATTCGTCATCCGTAATTCGTAATTATTAATGGCCAATCGCTTCTTCAATCAATCTTGTACAAAGTTCCGTCATCGTCCAGCCATATGCTCCGGCCATCTTGGGGACAATGCTTTGAGCTGTCAGTCCGGGGACAGTATTCACTTCGAGGAAATAGAAGTTATCCCCGTTCAGGATATAATCAAAACGAACCACACCTCTGCAGTTCAATTTTGCAAAAAGAAATTTTGAAATTCTCTGGCATTCTCCGGCAATTTCCGACGACACATTGGCAGGTACTATTTCTTCAGATAATCCATCCTGGTATTTTGCTTCATAATCGAAATATTCTTTCCTTGAAATGATCTCCGTGACCGGAAAAGCTATGATCTGGCCTTTGCATTTCACCACCCCGCAGGTCAGTTCACGTCCGGGGATAAATTCTTCGACAATCACTTCATCATCTTCATGAAATGCTTTATGAAGGGCATTTTCCAGGTCCTGCTTACGGTTCACTTTCGATATACCTACCGAAGAACCGCCATTGTTGGGTTTAACAAAGACCGGGAGGGAAAGATCACTTAAAATATGTTGTGCCGATTTTGTTTCATTTCTAAAAAGGTGAATGGATTTAGCCATTGTGATCCCAAAAGCTGTGGCCACATTTTTGCAAAAACTTTTATTAAATGTTAAAGCAGAAGTGGTCACATCACAGGAAGTGTAAGGTATGTCCAGCATATCAAAATACCCCTGAATTTTACCATTTTCGCCCGGTGTGCCATGTATTGCATTAAAAACAGCGTCGAACCGGATCCTCTTTCCATCAGTCTGAACGGTAAAATCATTTTTATCGACAGGGATTATTTCATCCTTCAGCAAACAATTCCAATTTTCTTTACGGATTTCGATCAGGTAAGGTTGAAACTTTTCCTTGTCCAACTGAAGTTCAACCTGGCGGCCGCTTTTCATAGAAATTTCATATTCACCTGAGTCGCCTCCTGCAATAATGGCTATATTCAGCATATGAACCGGTTTTACCGGCAAAAATACATCAAAAAAACGGAGTGATTGTGCAAGATTCAATTTTTATGTAAGTTTGTCGGTTCATACAATAAACCAGTGGTTTTCCGGTTAAATTAAAAACCATTCAATGAATTTTTTCCGTTTTTTAGGAAGCAGGAAATTTTTAAAACATATTGCGGCTGCAGTTGTTGTAACGATGTTGATAGTATGGGCCGTTTTATTACTCTTGCGGTTCTACACCAAACATGGCGATTATCTTACCGTGCCCGACCTGAAAGGACAGTATCTTGATCAAATCAATTCAAATCCCGACTATCATGATTTCGTTTTTGTTGTAATCGATTCTGTTTTCAGTCCCAAAACGCCAAGAGGGACAGTGCTTCATCAGGATCCTTTCCCCGAATCAAAAGTTAAGCAAGGACGAAAGATATACCTGACGATTGTCTCCTCCATCCCCGAAAAAACGAGTATGCCGGATCTGAAATTTCTTACCCTGCGCCAGGCTATTTCAGTATTGGAAAGCAGTGGCCTGAAGGTTGGCAGATTGCAATATATTCAAACCTTTGATGAAGATGCAGTGCAGCAACAGTTTTATGGAAATCAGGTGATTGTGCCCGGTACAAAGATTGAAAAAGGATCCGTCATCAATATGACGGTTGGAATAGGTTCCAAATTACAGGAATCCTTTAATGGAGGAAAAGCTGATTCGACTGCCGTTGACACGATGTAATTTAAGGATTTGAGATGAGTGGAAGCGCCAGGAGAGAATAGAACGAAAGAGAAAATTGAAAATCATTGGTGATAAATACAAAAAAAGATGCGTTTTTTAGCCCTTCTGCTTGTTATTCTTATTCAATTCAATTCCGTTGCACAGGAAGTATTGACGGGATTGCAGGTCAATCCTGTAGTGATGTCCAAAGCCTTGGAATTGAGGAGACTGAAGAATCAGCCTTATTTGCAGGATACTACTCCGGTTCAAATCCCATTTTATGATGATTTTAGGTCGAATAGCATTTACCCATCCCCGGAGCGCTGGAGTGACCGCTATGCTTATGTTAACTCTGATTACCCGGTATATCCCATCGATCTTGGGGTTGTGACACTTGATGCCATTAATGATTCAGGAAACATGTATCCCATTGCTGTACCCGGACCCCAGGCTTATATCGCCGATCACCTGACTTCACGATCCATCCGGCTGGATTCTGTTTTTACTCCAACACCACATGCTTTGCGACCCTCTGATTCTGTTTATCTTAGTTTCTATTACCAGCCACAGGGAAGAGGCATGGCTCCACAGGTGTCAGATTCACTGATCCTCCAGTTTATGATAAAACCCGCATTTGACAGTATAACCCCAACTGACTCCACAATTCATGTGCCCTCACGTTGGCTCCGTATATGGTCAACGCCGGGGTCATCGCTGGATACATTTTATATCCAAAACCATGTCTATTTTAAAAGAGTGATGATCCCCATCACGGATAGTGCAACTTTTTTTAAGAATAATTTCCGTTTTCAGTTTTATAATTATGCAAGCCTTGCAAGTGCAGGACAAGCCAGCTGGCAAAGCAACACCGATGAATGGAACATAGATGATGTTTACCTGAATGCAGGCCGTTCCATGAATGACACCCTCCGCAAAGAAATCCGTTTCCTTGAACGCGCACCATCCATGCTTAAAAACTACACCTCGATGCCGTATTCTCAATATTGCAATAACCCTACTAATGAAATCGTGGATTCATTAAATCTTCTCATTACCAACCGGGATACTATAGACCGCAATTCGACGTATCGCTATTCAGTGACTCAACCCGGAGGAAGTTTTAATAAAACATACAACACCACTTTCAACCTGACATCTTTTTATCAGTTTGATTTTCCATTTACATTGCGACCACCTGTTTCCTTTATATTCCCGATTTCCGGAGCTGACAGTGCAAGCTTCTTAATGCAACATGTAATTACGGATAATACCCCCGGATCCACTCTGGGCGACACAATAGCAGGATACCAGAACTTCTATAACTACTATGCATATGATGACGGGACACCCGAAGCGGGTTACGGATTAAAAGGGACAGGTGCACAAATGGCTTACCGTTTTACCCTTAACAAATCCCCGGATACATTAAGGGCTATAAGAATGTTCTTTAACCGGACACTCAGCAATTCAAACCAACAACTCTTTAATCTGACAGTCTGGAACGATAATAATGGTAAACCCGGAGATACTATTTATTCGAGGATTGTGAATGTGAACTTACCGGATACGATCGATCAGTTCGTAACATACCACCTTGAGGTGCCAGTAAGAATCAGCGGAACATTTTATATAGGAACTATTCAAACCACGGATGATAACCTGAACATCGGTTTTGATACTTACAACGACGCCCATGAAAATCTCATGTATAACGTTATAGGTCCGTGGGTTACGTCGTCTTTTCCCGGAGCGCTTCTCCTCCGGCCGGTGATCGGGAAACCCCTTCCTGTGGGAATCCATAATATTCAACCATCAACCGGACATCTTTCACTTTATCCGAATCCAAATAATACAGGCGTCATCACCTTATCAATTCCCGGATTAGAAAATCCAAATCAACCGGCGACTCCACCGGAAATAAAAGTAAACAATCTGTTTGGTCAATCGGTTTTTACATCCGGCTACTCAAATGTCATTCAATTACCTGATCTTCCTGCCGGGATCTATGTCGTAGTCATAACCAATCCTGCTACCGGGAAAAATTACACCGGAAAGCTTGTCATCACGAAATAACCTCAACAATAGTATCCTTTTTCATATGTCTGAAGTAAACTCACAGGAAGAATCGACTGAGCTTTATGAACATTTCCGGTTTATAGTGGATAAAGGACAGGGAGCATGCAGGATCGATAAGTACCTGATGGCAAAGATCGAAAACGCTTCAAGGAACAGGATTCAAAAGGCAGCCCATGCAGGTAATATTTTTGTGAATGATAAAATTGTAAAGCCGAATTATAAAGTCAAACCAAATGATATCATCAGTATTGTTCTTGCATATCCTCCGAAAGATACAGAGGTTTATCCTGAAAACATTCCTGTTCAGATCGTTTATGAAGATGAAGATATAATCCTGGTCAACAAAAATGCAGGAATGGTAGTTCATCCCGCACACGGGAATTTCACCGGAACCCTTCTGAATGCACTCATCTATTATTTCCAGAACTCCCCATTGAATAAAGATACTGAGAACGAACCTTACCTGGTTCACCGGATCGATAAAGATACCAGTGGTATTCTTCTCATTGCTAAAAACGAACTGGTACAGATGAAGCTGGCGAAGCAATTCTTTTTTCATACGATTGACAGAAAATATGTTGCATTGGTTTGGGGTGATGTCAAAGAGGAGGAAGGTACTATTTCAGGTTTTATCGGTCGTGATGTGAGGGACAGGTTCGTTATGAAAATCTATGATGAGGAGGAAAAAGGGCGGCATGCCATAACACATTATAAGGTACTGGAACGTTTCGGATATGTTACACTCGTAGAATGTACCCTTGAAACAGGAAGAACACACCAGATCCGGGCTCATTTCCATCATATCGGTCACCCGTTGTTCAACGATGAAAAATATGGAGGTCATGCGATCCTCAAAGGCACCACCTTTACCAAATACAAACAATTCGTTCAAAATTGTTTCAACCTTATGCCGCGGCAGGCCTTGCACGCCAAATCCTTAGGATTCATTCATCCATCGAGCAAACAACATATGTTTTTCGATTCCGAATACCCGGAAGATATGAAGGCTGTGCTGGAAAAATGGAGAAACTACAGGGGGCAACAATGAAATTATTATTAGGACTGTGAACCGGTATGTGTTTTATCTCCTTGCAAAACATGGGGTTTTTTTCTAAATCAAGATTTTTGTTTATTTTTACATGGCTTTAAGATTTTTAATAAAAATTGATAAAGTTTAAGGATCAAGTAAAATAAAACGTAAATGAGTTTCGCAATACAGACTTCTTTAACTGATACTGCTCGTTATGAAATATCATTCAATGTGGATTTTATTTATGACGTGAAGGATATTCTTACGACAAGATATTGCTTCAGATTAAAGTCAACTTTGATATAACAAAACCAGCATTTTTGAATTTCCTCAAAAAACTATTAAAAACTCAACAAAATTGTAAAACATTGAGGATCCGAAATGGTGAATTGTAACAGCAAATATAAGTACCAGGAAGAGTAATGTCCAAAATCCTCATAAATCAATATTACCAGAATCTCGACCGGACTTTACAATTCGGGAAAAGCCGGAATGAGCAGAGCATCAGGAATCATTTCTGGGCTTTATTGAATGAATATGCCAGGAAATTCAACTATGAGGTAATACCTGAAGTTGCCGTTATGGGTACTAAAGGCAAAAAAGTTCACCCGGATGGAACAGTAAAAAACCTTTGGGGCCTTGATATTGGTTTATGGGAAAGCAAAGATGAAAAAGACGATATTGAAGCGGAAATTGATTCCAAAATAAAGAAAGGGTATCCGCTCACAAATATCCTTTTTGAAGATAGTGATACTGCAATTTTATTTCAGAGAGGGGAAGAAGTAAATCGTATTAAGGTTCGGGATGCAGACAAACTTCACGAAATACTTGAAGAGTTTCTGTCTTTCAAAAGTGAGACCGTATATAAATTTGAAGATGCCATTGAGAAATTCAAGGCTGATATTCCGGTCATCGTTGAAACATTAAGAAAAAAAATACTTGAAATCCGGGAGAACAATGAAGCATTTTTAGCCGCACAAGAGGTTTTCCTTGAATTATGTAAAGCTGAGATCAATCCGGACATCACCTTGGAAGATATCCGTGAAATGATGATCCAGCACATTCTCACAAGCGATATCTTCACCAAAATTTTTGACGACGCTGAATTTCATCACCACAATACCATCGCGGCTGAACTGGAAAAATTAATAGGTATTCTGTTCTCCTATGCTGAACGCAGAAACCTGCTTGACAGCATTGAACATTATTATGAAGCCATAAGCGCCACTGCCGCAAGTATAACGGACCATCATGAAAAACAAAAATTCCTCAAAGTTCTTTACGAAAATTTTTACAAAGTATATAACCCCAAAGCCGCTGACCGCTTAGGAGTTATTTATACACCCAATGAGATTGTACAATTTATGGTACAAAGTACCAATTACTTATTGTATAAGCATTTCGGGAAGACTCTTGCCGACAAGAATGTTGAAATTCTTGACCCCGCAACTGGAACAGGGACGTTTATTTGCGAAATCATTGAAAATGCTATCCCCAAAGATCAGTTGGATTATAAGTATAAAAATGAGATTCATGCCAATGAAGTCGCCATATTACCATATTACATTGCGAATCTGAATATCGAATACACCTTTAAACAGAAAATGCAATATTATGTTGGGTTTCCTAATCTTTGTTTTGTCGACACACTTGATAATATCAGTGCTTTAGCATTCGCTGGGAGACAACATGAAATGTTTGGCATGACTTCTGAAAATACCGAACGTATACACCGTCAAAACACAAGAAAGATTTCTGTATTTATCGGAAATCCTCCATACAATGCAAATCAGAAAAATGAAAATGAGAATAATAAAAACCGAGAATATCATTTTATTGACAAAAGAATAAAGAACACCTATATAAAACAAAGTACCGCCCAAAAAACCAAAGCATATGATATGTTTGCCCGTTTCTATCGTTGGACAAGTGACCGATTAGATAAAAATGGAATAATAGCCTTTATTACAAATAATTCGTTTATCAATAGCAAGTCATTTGACGGTTTTAGAAAGAGTATACAAAATGAATTTTCCCATTGTTCAATAATAGATTTAGGTGGGAATATAAGAGAAAATTATGGTAAAAAAGACAGACCAATAGGAAATGTTTTTGATATTCAAGTCGGGGTGGCAATAATGTTTTTAATTAAAATTGAGAAACAAGATAGCCAATGCTATATTGAGTATACAGCCATACAAGACGAATTGCGAAAAACAGAAAAACTAGATTGGCTTAAAAATAATCAAATTGAAAATATTCATTTTTCGACCATACATCCTGATAATAATAACAATTGGATTAATCTGACTAATGAAAATGATTGGGATAGCTATCTTTTATTAGTGGATAAAAGAAATAAAGTTGGTTATGAAAATAAAACTGTTTTTGATATTTTTTCAAATGGGTTGGCTTCTAATAGAGATGAGTGGGTTTATGATTTTAATAAAAATACTTTAATACGTAAAATGAAGTATTTTCATGAGGAATATAATCATGAAATTGAAAGATGGATAAAATACAAAAAGGAATCACGATATATTGACAAGTCATCAGATTCTAATCCTGTAGTAGATAAATTTCTGACTGAGAGAAATTTAATAAAATGGAGTAAAATGATTAAAAGAGATAAACTTCGTAAAGAAAAAGTGGGAACTTTCTTTCCTGAGGATATTATTCAATCACTTTACAGACCTTATGTTAAAAAGTATTTATGTGATGGTTATATTCCAATTGATGTTCGTGGGAATCTGTTAAATATCTTTCATAACTGTACAAATAATAAGCTATATGAAAATAAGGCAATTTCTTTTTATGGTTTTGCGGGAAAGTCATTTCATTGTATTGGTACACAATCTATTTTTGATTTACATTTTACTGGCGATACCCAATGTCTGCCACTATTCCGTTATGATCAAAACAATAATAAAAATGAAAATATAACCGAATGGGGCTTAAAACAGTTTGTCAATCATTACCAAGACGATAATATAAGTAAGGAAGGTATTTTTCATTATACCTATGCAGTTTTACATAATCCAGCTTACCGGATAAAATACGAATTGAACTTAAAAAGAGAGCTTCCCCGCATTCCGTATTATGAAAATTTCCATAAATGGGCAGCATGGGGCAAAACACTAATGGATCTGCACATCAATTACGAAACTGCCAATCCGTGGCCGCTGGAGCGTCACGATTTTGATGTAAAAGCGGAAGCGAAACGGCAGAAAGAGATGTTCAGTAAAGTTGAGGAGGTGGGAGAGATGTATGTCAGGCAGCCAAAGGTAAAAGTAAAACTGAAAGCCGACAAAACCGCAGGGATCATCGAGATCGATGAACTTACCTTTTTAAGGTGTGTTCCGAAGGAAGCATGGGAATACAAGCTCGGCAATCGTAGTGCTCTTGAATGGGTATTGGACCAATATAAAGAAAAGAAGCCTAAAGATCCCACTATTGCTGAGAAATTCAACACATACAAATTTGCAAACTATAAAGAACAAGTAATTGATCTTCTAAGAAGAATTTGCACTGTAAGTGTAGAAACAGTAAATATCATCAAACAAATGGAGTTGGAAAAATAACATCAACTGCCCAAATCTGAAATTAGACAATTGACTATATAAATATCCTATTATGAATGAACTCAAAACCTGCTTTAAAAAGGTTGATTACGATCTTTCAGGGCTTTTAACCTATATCGATATTGGAGATATTGGCTTACCAGATATACAAAGACCATTCGTCTGGTCTAATGCTAAGGTCCGGGATCTCTTTGATTCCATGTATCGTGGCTTCCCTGTAGGATATCTTCTTTTCTGGGCAAATGCAGCCGTAAATGGGTTAAGACAAATCGGTTTTGAGGACAAACAACATGTTGTACCAGCTTTGTTGATTGTTGACGGACAGCAGCGACTTACATCACTCTATGCAGTTTTTCGTGGTAAAACTGTTTTGGACAGCAATTACCAGCAACGCCGTATAGAGATTGCTTTTCACCCACGCGATGGAAAATTTGAAGTCGCCGATGCAGCAATCCGTAGAGACCCGGAATGGATTTCAAACATCTCAGAAATATGGTCATCCGGGAGTTCCAACCGAAAGATAGTAAATGACTTCATTAATAAACTAAAAGCAAGAACTCCTCTGAACGATGAAGAAGAAGAGAGTATAGCTCATAACCTCGACAGAATCTTTGATTTACTGAAATATCCTTTTACTTCACTCGAAATTGCCCAGACTGTGGATGAAGAGGAAGTTGCAGATATTTTTGTCCGCATCAACAGTGAAGGGGTAAAGTTAAACCAAGCAGATTTTATTCTTACATTGTTGTCAGTATTTTGGGATGAAGGAAGGAAGGATCTCGAAACCTTCAGTCGCTTGTCTTATCAGGCTCCCAGCCCGGGTGATCCTCCTTCTCCGTTTAATCATTTCCTGCAACCTGGCCCTGATCAATTACTTCGGGTTGCCATTGCCATAGGATTTTATCGTGGCAGGTTAAAAAGTGTTTACCAGGTGCTTCGTGGGAAAGATCTGGAAACAGGGGTATTCTCTCCAGAACACAGGGAACTGCAATTTCTTAAACTCAAAGAAGTACAAAAAAAAGTGTTACATCTGACTTATTGGCACCAATTTTTCGGGTGCCTTATAGGAGCTGGTTTTCGTAGTAGTGAATTAATTTCGTCAGAGAGTACCCTTCTTTATTCCTATTCCTTTTATTTAATTGGAAAGACTAAATATCAGGTACCAGAACATATACTTCAAAAACTTATCGGACGGTGGTTTTATGCAGCTACTCTTTTGGGTAGGTATTCTGGATCTCCGGAAAGTGTTATGGATAGTGATTTGAATAAAATTAAAGATCTCAAAGATGGGGATGAATTCGTTGATGTATTGAATAAAATTATTGATGATACACTTACATCTGATTTTTGGACCATCACTTTGCCAAATAATTTAGAAAATTCATCTGCCAGAAGTCCTGAGCTGTTTGCCTATCACGCAGCACAAAACAAACTTGGTGCTCCAGTTTTATTTTCACAAAAGAAAATTTCTGATCTTCTTGATCCTGCTTTAAAAATGAAAAAGAAAGCCACAGAAAGACATCATTTATTCCCCAGGGGCTGGTTGGAAAAACAAGGCATCGTTGATCTAAAAATGATCAACCAAGTTGCAAATTTTGCTTTATTAGAATGGCCAGATAACCTTGAAATTAGTGATACTCCTCCTTTTGAATACATAGAACAAATGAGAATTAGATTTTCCGATTTTGATTGGAAAACCATGTATAACTTTCATGCATTACAGGATGGATGGGAAAAGTTGTCATATTCTGAATTTCTTAATGCTCGGCGTAAACTGATGGCTCAGGTGATAAAATTAGGATTTGAGCAGCTGAAATAAGGAATTGATTGAATGGGACGAGAATAATTCATGTCTTATTCGACAAGATTTTACCTTTAAATGAGTAAATATTATGGCAGAAGATAAACGAAAACCACCCAGTGAATACATGAAGCTTGCAGTTGAGGTAATGAACAATTCAGTTCATGAAAAAAGGGCAGATCATCCAAGTCCTTATGTAGGTGCTGTCCTGGTATTTCCCGATGGAACTATTGAAACTGCTTGCCGTGGGGAATACCGTGATGGAGATCATGCAGAATACACCTTGTTGGATAAAAAATTCAGACAAAAAGATCTAACAGGTTGTTGGTTGTTTGCAACCCTTGAACCGTGTTCTCCGGGTTCAAGAAATGCACCAAAAGTTCCTTGTTCCGAAAGAATTGTTAATGCAAGGATTTCAGATGTTTGGTTCGGAGAAGAAGACCTGGCTCTTTCAGATGACAAGGGAGGTATAAAATTCCTTGAAGAAAATGGTGTAAAAGTGCACCCATTTGATATTGAATTGCTTAAAGAGATAAAAGAGATTAACAAAAAGTTTGATGAATGGGCATTGGAAGTAAGAAATCAAAGATTGAAAGAGAAAATACAACCCATTGGTTTCTTATATCAGGTGGCTGCCCATACTGACATTGATAGTTTGTCAGATGAAGCACTTCAAAAATTTATTGACAGAAGTAAACTTGATCTGTCCATAAAATCCCAGGAGTTTCATCGTGAACTACTTGAGAATGATTTACTGCATATGGGTCCTAAAAACACCCTCCTTCCCACAGGTAATGCCATTTTGTTATTTGGGAAGAACCCGAGGAATAAATTCCATCAGGCTGCGGTTAAAGCTAAAGTGGATTATGGAAATGGCGATACTGATGTGGAAAGTTTTAATGATGCCCTTGTTTTAATTCCTGATAAGGTCGAGGCCTGGGTAAAAAAAGTGATCCCGGAAAGTTTCGACAGGAGTACATTTACCAGGAAAAAGGTGTCTCATTTTCCTCCTTCAGTGGTTCGTGAAGCAATTATCAATGCAATTGTCCACCGGGATTATAGCATTGAAGGAGCTAAGGTACAACTTGAGATAGCTCCGGATAGAATAACAATAAAAAGTCCTGGTCTTCCAATCCATCCAAATTCATTGGAAAAATTACAGAACTTCACCGCAGTTTCATACAGCAGAAACAAGAAAGTTGCATTTATTTTCAATAAGATGAAATTTATGGAGGAAGCAGAGGTTGGAATGGATACTTATCGAGAGATGCGGAGTAAGTTCAAGCTTCCCCAACCAGTTATTACTTAGGGTCTGCTGATTTTTATTCAAGGCCTTAAAGTTCAGCATTATTCATGATATTTGCAAATAATATATGCAAGGAAATATGGCGAAAGCTCAGAAAAACCGTGCATCAAAGCATGGAT
>CAIYUC010000125.1 GCA_903929315.1 uncultured Bacteroidales bacterium | reverse complement strand
TTAAATGTGAAATGTGAAATGTAAGGTGAGGTTAGATCCCAGGCACCTCAATCCCCGGGATGATAGATAAGGCACCTCAACCCCCGAGGGGGTGACTATTAAGAATAAGTTATAAATTCTTGTTTTGTTTTTTCAAAATTACAGGGCCTCACCGAGCAAAAATAAAAAGAAGCTCCAGTTGACAATGGGTTACTGAATTTGATTTGATTTATCGATGAATTCGCTTGATCTAAGCTCTTCATTTGGAATATCTTTTTTATGTTGTGTGCTATACTTAATAGGCCCATTTCAGTTTTGACTTTCTCTTTGCCTCGGAGTATAAACCTGGTGTAATCAGAGTTCCATTTTATATCACCAAAGACAGTTTCTGGTTCAGTATTCCTTTGTTTTCTAAGCTCGATCCCTTTTGCTGAAGTTAAATTTTTAAAGGCTGCTTTTCGATAGCGGTCAAGTTGTGGATTTATCTGTAGGCTTCGATTACCTGCTCCTTTTTTACACTCTTGACTAAATGCACATCCTTTGCAATCTTCGCATTCATAAATTCGGACATGACTCACATATCCATTGTCAGTCTTTGTTTCTTTCAGAGCTTTGAACTTGAGTGACCGAGATCCTGGGCAGGTATAGCTATCCGATGTGTTATCGTATTTGAATTTATCTTTAGAAAATTTATTTCGGTCTTGTTTTTGAGTCTCATCAAAATGAAAGGTGTTGTACTTTAAATAGTTTTCAATCCCGTTCTTAGCCAAATAATCATAATTTTCTTCTGAGCCGAAAGCGGAGTCTCCGATTGCATTTTTTGGTATAGCGCCAGTGAGTCTTTTGAGATTTTCAATATGCTCAATAAACAAGCCACTTTCGCCAGGATTTTGATGAATGGTGTAGTTGACGATGAATTGATTTTCACATCCAATCAGTGTATTATAGGAGGGGCGAAGCAAATCGTTTTTTAGTCTATGAAACGTGGCATCTGGATCTGTTTTTGAATAGCTGTTTCGCCCTGCTAGAATCTTTTCCTGCTCTTCATACTGTTCAAGCTTAGGAAGTTGTTTTTCAATTTGTTTGACAGCCTTGGCTACCTCTTTATCCACACTATCCAAACTTTGCTCTGCTTTTTTAGCTACTATTGTCGCATTGATCTTCTGAGCTTGCTCCTTTATTTTCTCACTTGAGATCGAAACTCCTTCACCAAGTTCTTCCAGGTCGCGATCTCCGTAATGATGATTTTCATTATCATTAAGTTCATCAATATGGGCAAGTAGTTGTTTTATTTTCTCTGTCACATTGCCTTTGTACCGTTTAGTATTCTTGGACCATACATAACTGTTCTTGCTGGCATTGGCCTCCATCTTTGTTCCATCCACGAAATAGTTCTCCAATGTTATATAGCCATTTGTTTGGCAAAACAGAACCATTGATGCAAAAACTTCATCCATGACGGGCTTCAGTCTGCTTGAACGAAAAATATTTATGGTTCTGTAATCAGGACGATTCATCCCAGAGAGCCACATAAAATTAACATCTTCCCTCAATGCCTTGGCTATCTTTCTTGATGTATAAATCTTATTTAGATAAGCATAGTTTAAAACTTTGATCATCATCTTGGGATGATAAATGCTTGCTCCTCCGCCTTTATAAGACTTAAGTAACGGATCAATATTAAGTTGATCGATCGTTTCATTTAAGGTCCTCACCAAATGATTTTGAGGAATCAAATCATCAAATGAAGGTGGGAGAAGAAATATCTGATTTTGATGATAGGCCTTAAATGTAATTTTACTCGATTTACCTTTTGGCATATTGTAATTTTTATCCAAAGATAATCTAGTATTACATTGAATATCAACTATATAATGTCTATTTACTAACATTTTTTTGTTCAAAACATCACAGTTTTCAAGAAGGGTGGCTCTTGTACTTATTAGTCACCCCCAAGTGACTGACTTGAGGGGAAGTTCATTGATCATCAAAGAGTTCATATTTTCGTTCTTCTCCAAGCTTTTGCAGAAGCAGGTTGACTTCTTTCTTCAATTCAACCAGCTTTAACTCACGATCAACCATGAT
>CAIYUC010000124.1 GCA_903929315.1 uncultured Bacteroidales bacterium | reverse complement strand
TTATTCTTCAACAAATTATTTATACCTCAACGAATCCATCCCGAAAACGGGATCTTCGCAGTGTATATTACTCATATCACAAACTCTCGATCCCGCACAGCGGGATTTCGGACTTCGATCATACTCGTATCGAAGGGCCTCAACCGGATTCGTCCTTGCTGCTCTGACCGATTGTATCCCGACGGCAGCCAAAGCAATCAATAAGACAAAACTCCCTGCAGCAATGAATAACCAGTATGCAAAATCAATTTTATAGAAATATAAATTACTCATGGAGTTTTCGATCATAAATGATAGAGGCCAGGCAATGGCATTGGCAATAATTATCAACTTGAGATAGTCTTTTGACAAAAGTGCGAGAATTTTTGTAAATGAAGCGCCAAGAGATTTTCGAATACCGATCTCTTTGGTTCGTAGTTCAATCATAAATGAGGATAATCCGAATAGCCCGAGAGAGGCAATGAATATTCCTAAGAGGGTAAAGCTAATCAATATCTTTTCAACGGTATCGAATATTTTCCCTTCCTCGAACTTAAACTCGTTTAGGAAAAAATATTCAAATGGATTATCAACATTAAATTTTTTGTAAGTTTTCTTAATATCTTTTATCGTCAGAGCTACGTTTTCTACAGGTCTGTTATTTACATCCGCCTTTAAACGAACGAATATATATTCATAATTTTGTGGTCTTAATAGAAAAACGTTAGGTGGAATTTCAAGTATTTTTGGTAAAGAATGGAAATCCTGGATTACGCCAATGATCGTATATTCTTGGCCTTGAAAATAGAAACGCCTGCCAACCGGATCTTTTACACCTAATAGTTTCGCCGTTTTTTCATTTATAATAATACCACCATTTTCATCGGATGGAAATTCTTCCGAGAAATATCTCCCCTGAACCATCTTTAATTTGAACATGCGCGCATAGTCGTAACCTACGTCTGCATTCATAGCAAGAATTTTACCCGCTTCATTTTTTAAGCCCCAATTCGTTGAACCGCTGACGGTCATCGCCAAAGGTAATTGTGAAGATGTTGAAACTATCTCGATCCCCTGATTTTTTAATAATTCATTTTTGAATGCAGGGTAGTTGTTATTTATGCCGCCATTCGTCCGAATACAAATTACATTGTCTTTATCAAATCCCAACTGGCTCATGTGTTTGTTCCAGCGGAATCCGTTAAGGATGTTAACAATAAGAATTATTGTAAATGTAAATTGTGTTACAACAAGAATCTTACGAAGTAATGCTTTATTACTTCCTCTTCGCTTTATTTTTAATGCTGATGAAGACCCTCTTAAAATATTCATTGGATCCAAACCTGAAAGGTACAACGCCGGATAACTGCCCGCCAAGATCCCGACAATACCAACGATACCTAATAAACCGAGTATTAATTGCATATTGAACAATTGAAAAGTTATATGTTTTTCGGTAATCTGGTTAAATAATGGCAGAAGGAATTGAACCATAATCAGGGCAATCACCATGGCTACAAAAGAAATTAAAATTGAATCACACAAAAACTGTGTGATAAGTTGAAGACGTTTAGCACCAATCACTTTTCTTACTCCGATTTCTTTTGAGCGAACCATGGAGCGTGCAGTTGATAGATTGATAAAATTAATACAGGCTATGAAGAGTATGAGTATGGCTAATCCTGCTAAGGCGTAAACAAAAATAATTCTTGGAAATAATTCATCTCCAAATAAATGAACACGTGGCAAGGTTACGATTGAATGTTGAAATTTAATTTCCTTAACAGGAATTGTATTATCAAATTCCTGTTGAATTTTATTGTTCAACTCCTGAACTGAAGCAGCATTGTTAAGCAATAAGTATGTCATAAAACTCGTAGTGTTATAATCGTTTAGATTAAAGCCAAAATTCTCTAAAAGCTTCAGGGGAATTAGAAAATCAAATCGGATGTGCGAATTGAAGGGTATATTTTTAAGAATTCCCGTTACCGTTACATCGTAACGGTTATTTATTGTCATTGTTTTTCCAACCGCGTCCTGATCGCCAAAATATTTTTTGGCCATTTCTTCAGTTATAACAATAGAATTTTGATTTTCTAACGCACTCTGTGGATTTCCTTTCAACAGCGGGAAGGAAAAGATATGCAAAAATGTTGGATCCGCCGCCATTCCTTTTTTTTCAGCGAAAACTGTATTCCCATTTTGATTATCGCTGCCTACTGCCTTTAAGATGCAATCTTTAACTTCAAAAATCCGGGCGCTGCTTTTTATTTCAGGATACCTGTCTTTGAGGTCATGAGCGACAGCAGAGAAAGTAC
>CAIYUC010000123.1 GCA_903929315.1 uncultured Bacteroidales bacterium | reverse complement strand
TTTTTCTTCCCACTGATTGAACTTTTTCTTTCGTGACCTCCTTTTTAAATTCTTCCGATTTTCATACATTAATCGGCCGGAAGTGAAAAAGGTAATACGTTTTAAAAGACTTTTTTTCAGGAAAACCGGAGAAAGATAATTAAATAAATAAAAATCATTAATTTACATGAATTGATTTGGAAATTAGTTAAAAAATTTTTAGTATCTTTGCAGCCGCATTTGAAAACTGAGGAAAAACCAGAAGGAGAATATGGAAAAGACGAAAATCCTGTTTATACAACAAGAGATAACACCGTATCTGATAGAAAGTCATATGGGCATAATTGGCCGCTATCTCCCGCAGGGAATCCAGGAGAAAAACAGGGAGATCCGGACGTTTATGCCGCGTTTTGGAAATATCAACGAACGACGGAACCAATTGCATGAGGTGATCCGTTTATCGGGAATGAACCTGATCATCGATGATACGGATCATCCCCTGATCATCAAAGTTGCTTCCATCCAGCAAGCAAGAATGCAGATCTATTTTATTGACAATGAAGATTATTTCCAACGGAAATTCACATTTACCGATAAAAATGAAAAATTTTTCAAGGACAATGATGAAAGGACCATTTTCTTTTCGAGAGGTGTAATTGAAACTGTAAAAAAACTGGGTTGGAGCCCCGATATCATTCATTGCCATGGATGGCTGACCAGTCTTGTTCCGTTATATATCAAGAAAGCTTATAAAGACAATCCTCTTTTTACTGACACCAAAGTCATCTTTTCCATTTATGATGATGACTTCAAAGACACCCTGAACAAGGATTTTGCAAACAAAATCAAACTGGAAGGGATCACCACCAAGGATCTTAAATACTATAAAAATCCATCTTACGTTAATATCATCAAAGCCGCTATTGATTTTTCCGATGCCGTGATTTTCGGTTCACAAAAAATCAATCGTGAACTTGAAGGATATGTTAAAGAATCGGAGAAGCCTTATCTTGAATTCCAGCCAATGGACAAGTACATTAATGCTTTTTCAGATTTTTATGATGAGATCCTTGTTGATGAATCTGTTACAGTTGATTAAACCCGGAATCCTTTAAATTTATCCGCTTGAAATTCATTCGCTGCTCTCTGGCTCAGTTTTCCGTTTTCATGATCCTGGCCTTGACTATTCTATCTTCCTGTAAGAAAGATCCCTATTCGATCGGCCTTGCCCTGCTTCCTCCTACTGATACACTGAATATCAGGATGAATGATACTTCAACCATTGTCGCCTATTCATTGCTGCAAGACTCCATCAGAACGGATAAAGCGACGACCGGAATTCTTGGATCCCTTATGGATCCCGCATTCGGGAAAACAACAGCCAGCTTTTATTCGCAATTCTATTTGTCAGCAGAGGGCATATCATTCGGAACCAACCCTTTGCTCGATTCCCTGATCCTTGTTCTTTATTATACCGGCAGTTATGGCGATATTTCATCCATCCAGAATGTTAAAGTATCTGAGATAAGTGAAGATTT
This sequence comes from uncultured Bacteroidales bacterium, assembly GCA_903929315.1. GTDB lineage: Bacteria > Bacteroidota > Bacteroidia > Bacteroidales > FEN-979 > CAIYUC01. The sequence continues at coordinate 5,145 of CAIYUC010000123.1, read as the reverse complement.
TTTTTATGACAGTACCTATTATTCGAATAAGCGACTCCAGACCTATAGTAATATTTTGGCAAATCTTAGTTTCAAACCCCGTCCCTCCGACAGTTTAATAATCGACACTGTGAAAGTAGCCCCACAGTTACGGATCAACCTGAATCATTTTTCCAATTACCTGGGGAATAAAATTCTGTATGCTCCTGCAAGCGCTTTAGCTACAAGTTTAGCTTTTGTCTCTTTCATGAAAGGGTTGGATATAGAGACCAGCCCTGTATATAGTGGAGGTGCATTGCTGTCTTTTGACATGACTAATTCAGTATCCAAACTTGTGATCTATTATCATAATAATGAAGGAGACTCCCTTCATTTTGATATGCCGATTACTTCTGAGTGTGCCTATTTTAACCGCATTGATCACAATAAATACCTGGATGCCAGTCCTGATTTTAAGAAGGAGGTATTGAATCATGACACAGTGACCGGAAGGAATAAATTATTTTTGCAGGGACTTAGCGGTGTCTGGACAAAAGTCAGATTACCTTACATCAAGAATTTTGAGAAAGGACATCCTATCGCTATTCATAATGCATTATTGATAGTAAAGGATTATGAGACAGATACAACGCTTCAGCCTCCTCAACTATTGACGATTATCAAAAGAGACAGTGTAGGCAATATTAGTAACCTGATCGATTATGATGAGGGGGCGGGTTATTATGGAGGAACCTATGATAAAACCAAGAGAACATACAGTTTCAGGATCACAAGGCATCTCCAGCAGGTAATTCTTGGGGTAACAAAAAATTATGATCTGTTTCTTATGGTTAACGATCCCACCGTAAATGTTTTGACACCAAACCGGGTCATATTAAATGGCACACGTCCATTATTGCCAGTTGTTTCATCTGATCGGATCCAGCTTCAAATAATTTATACAAGGCTGAATTGATCATGGTGTTTGTTCGTTTTCCGATAACCTTGTGTATCTTTGACGTTGTTTTTACACCATTTTAACCTCATAAGTAATTTGACCGTTTTATCTCCTGGTTATGTGTGGAATCATTGCGTATATAGGACCCCGTAAAGCTTTTCCCATTCTTATGAAAGGATTACACCGTCTTGAATACAGGGGTTACGACAGTGCAGGGATTTGCCTGGTCAACCCTGAATTGACCATTTATAAATGTAAAGGAAAAGTAAGTGAGCTGGAGCATTTTGTGAAAGGCCAGGATGTTTCAGGGACTGTCGGGATGGCTCATACACGATGGGCCACTCATGGCGAACCGAACCAGATCAATGCTCATCCCCATATCTCCCAGAATAAAAGCCTGGCAATCATCCATAATGGTATAATCGAAAATTATGCTTCTCTCCGGAGTGAATTGATGAACAGGGGGTACAAATTTGTCAGTGAGACTGATACCGAGGTTTTGATCCATCTGGTCGAAGATATCCAGATCAATGAAGATATCGAACTTGAAGAGGCAGTGAGAATTGCACTCAACCAGGTGATCGGAGCTTATGCCATTGTGATCCTTTCGAAGGACAATCCAAATAAGATCATTGCAGCAAGGAAAGGCAGCCCATTGGTCATCGGCATCGGGAAAGGTGAATTTTTCGTTGCGTCGGATGCTACTCCCATCATTGAATATACCAACAATGTAGTATTCATGGATGATGAAGAAATTGCTACGATTGAACGGGATAAACCGCTTAAAATCAAAACCATTAAAAACAAAAAGAAAACTCCCTATATCCAAAAATTAGAACTTAGCCTGAGCGCCATTGAAAAGGGTGGCTTTGATCACTTTATGCTGAAGGAAATCTATGAGCAACCCAGGTCCGTGAAGGATAGTATGAGAGGAAGATTGAATGCCGATATGGGGATCGTCCATTTAGGAGGGATCAGAGAGTATGAACAAAAACTCCTCAATGCTAAACGGATCATTATTACGGCTTGCGGAACTTCCTGGCATGCAGCCCTGGTCGGCGAGTACCTGATCGAAGAATTGGCCAGGATACCGGTTGAAGTGGAATACTCATCCGAATTCCGTTATCGTAATCCTGTCCTGTATGAAGATGATGTTGTGATCGCTATTTCCCAATCCGGGGAAACAGCAGATACACTTGCTGCAATTGAACTGGCAAAAAGCAAGGCTGCCACAGTGCTGGGCATTTGCAATGTCGTTGGATCTTCCATTGCCAGGGCTACCCATGCAGGAGTGTATACACATGCAGGCCCTGAAATTGGTGTCGCTTCCACAAAATCTTTTACCTCCCAAGTGATGATACTGACTTTGATGGCACTCCAGATCGCCCAGGAGAAAGGCACTATCGCGAGGTCAAGGTTCCACCAGATCCTTACCGAACTGAACACCATTCCGAAAAAAATTGAAAGAATCTTACTTTTGAATGATCAGATCCAGGAAATTGCAAGGATCTATAAAGATGTAACAAATTCCCTCTATTTAGGTCGTGGTTATAATTTCCCGGTAGCCCTTGAGGGAGCATTAAAAATGAAAGAGATCTCATATGTTCACGCGGAAGGTTATCCTGCGGCAGAGATGAAACACGGGCCCATTGCCCTGATTGACGATCAAATGCCGGTTGTGGTGATAGCTACAAAAAAAGGCTCCTACGAAAAGGTGATCAGCAATATCCAGGAAGTCAAAGCGCGGAAAGGAAAAATCATCGCCATCATTACTGAAGGTGATGTGACCGTTAAAAAACTTGCCGACCATAGCATTGAAATCCCTGAAACGGAAGAAATGCTGGTCCCTTTGCTTGCAACGATCCCGTTGCAGCTATTATCTTATCACATTGCCGTAATGCGTAACTGCAATGTTGATCAGCCGCGGAACCTGGCGAAATCGGTTACGGTGGAGTAGTTTCATTATCTCATAATGCTTGTATTTCTTTTTAATTAAGCATGGCCGGCAGGTGAGGGTGAAAATTGAATTATGAGTTATCGGGATATGGTTTTCTGTCTTCACAAATTCTCAATTCTGATTTCTTCAAAGTTTATTAATATTCATATCTTTGTGTGAAAGTTGCATGTGTTATGATGGCAGCCCAACAACTGGAAGAAATTATCGCCCAAATAATTGAAGTATATCAACCAGAAAAGATTATCCTTTTCGGATCCTATGCTAACGGAACTGCAAAAGAGAGCAGTGACCTTGATTTACTATTGGTAAAGCGTACAAATGAGATTCCGTTTGATCGTGTCACTAAGGTTCGTAAATCGCTGAGAGGTTTTTTATTTCCTATGGATATCCTGGTATACACACCTGAAGAGATCGAGAATTTCAAGGGAAGTAAATTTTCTTTTGTATCACAGGTTTTAAAATCGGGAAAAATTATTTATGAAAGATCCTGATCTTATACAGGAATGGTTGATAAAAGCCAGGCATGATCTGGATACAGCAAGAGTCATTTCATCACAATTACCTGATTATTATGACATGATTGCTTTTCATTGCCAGCAGTCGATTGAAAAATCCATCAAAGCATATTTAATTTTTCTTGACATAGAATTTAAACCGGTTCATGATCTGGGATATCTAGTGGATCTCATTGGAACAAAAGAGAATTCGTTTGAGACATATTACTTAAAAGTAGATGAAATATCCAGGTATGCGGTGCAGATCAGGTACCCGGATTCAATTGTAGAACTGTCCAAACAGCAAATACATGATGCTGTAAATCTTGCCGAGGAACTTCTTGATTTGATTCGTTCGAAAATAGAATCAGGATAATCCCCTGACAGCATTTCCTAATGCAGTAATGCATTCAATCAAATTAAATAGCGTAGTAGCGAAAATGCGAAATAGCGAAATTCAATATTTTTCGCTATTTCACTACTTCGCCATTTCGCTACTGATCCTTGAGACAACGAACCGAAAAAGCATTACTCCTCAAAGCCGGATACAACGAAACTGAGGGATCAGCATCATTCATCCCATGCGCCCAGGCTTTGTTAACCCCATGCGATGTTGAAGACCAAAAGAATGTTGCAAACCCCTGATAATCCCAGGTTTTATTAAGGTGTCTAGCGCCATATAGAAGAGCATTAAAGCCTGAAAATCCGGAATACTTCAGCGGACTGGCTGCAAATGCATTGCTTATGTAATTTGCAAAAAGTATATTCCAGTCAGCTTCTGAAGGAACGTGCCAGCCCGGTGGACAAAGGCCTTGGGTGGAGAGGGTTTCGTCGTAGTTCATGATCTCGTCCCACTGGTAGACCGATGCTGGATGCTCGATGCCGGATGCTGGATTGTGGTATTTTTCGGCAATACAATTATCTCTCTGATCCATGTTTTCTGGTATTTCCATTCCGTAATTCAGGTCTTCTGCAAGCCAGCACTGGGATCCGATCTGAACAGTCTGATAAACTTTGTTATCACGGATGTCGGTAATCGGATTGTTGCATGTGAAGGGAACTGGATTAATGGTGATCAGTGATTGGTGACTGGTGACTGCACATAGTGCAGCATTGGTATAAGTGTAATTTATTTGATGAATTCCAACACCAGCGATAGCAGGATAATAAATTCCGTTAGTTACGCCTGCACCAGAATAGGTTCCGCCTAGTGGAATTCCGCCTTTTAATTTGAAGGGTTGTGCATTGGTGGTAGTGATAGAATCATTGCAGAGGGTGAATGTAACCATGGGAGAAGACGGAACATTCATTGTGATGATATTTGATGTTGCAGGGTTCCCGATAGGACAGCTAATGTTTGATGTAAGGATGCACAAGATCTGGTCACCAGCTGCCGGAGTGTAAGAATAAGTACTTGAATTTATGCCAACATTAAAACCATTGACCTTCCATTGATAAAAAGGCGTAGGGCCACCATATATGGTGGCACTACTATATGTCACCAAAATGCCGGAGCAAACCGGGTTTGCAGATGCCGTAATTGATATACTAACCGGAAGATTCGGGTTGACGGTCATCGTGATCTGATTCGAGGTTGCAGGGTTTCCGGTAGGACAGATTGCATTCGAGGTAAGGACGCAGGATACAAGATCGCCGGACGCAGGATTGTATGAGTATGTAGATGAATTTGTCCCGACATTGAGCCCGTTAACCTTCCATTGATAAAATGGGGTAGTGCCACCATATATGGTGGCACTACTATATGTTACCGATGTTCC
>CAIYUC010000122.1 GCA_903929315.1 uncultured Bacteroidales bacterium | reverse complement strand
TTAATTAGAGTCTGTCTTTAAACTCAAATTGTTAATAAATACTGAGGTTTGATAGGATATATGAAGAAAGTTCCCAGTAATTTCGAATCAAAGATAATGAGTCTATGAAAATATTCAACGATTTGCTTCTGAAGTTCGAAAAGCCTGATTGGTCTGCTAATCCTGAGTTTTGTGTGATTGATACTATTTTGGAATCGCGGCCTGATATCATATTGATGCTTAAATCGGACATTATTGGGGATGAGAAAGCTTCATCTTTTGGACGGCAAGACACTCCCAGTGTTGAACAAATTGCCCGTGCCGCCATTTTTAAGGAAATGCGTGGAATGGATTACAGGGAACTGGAATATGCTCAAAACGATTCGAGAATCTGTGAAGCTTTTATAAAACTGGATGGCCGCGATCCATACAGTTTTCAGATGTTTCAAAAGTACATATCGCGTATTAAACCTGAATCCGTGCATCGTGTTATTGTGGAGATTAATAAAATCGCCATAAGTGAAGGATTGGAAGATGTGAAAAGTGTTTCACAGGATTCTACCGTTGTTAAAACCAATATTCATTACCCTACCAATAACGCCTTGGTTTGGGATTGTGTAAAAACAAGTACACGGTTACTCGAACAATTGAAACAAGAGATTGATACGCTTGATTTTATTGATTATACGAAATCAGCAAAGAAGACATTCTTTGAAATCAACATCACGCGCAAAGAAGCCAGTCGGTATCCACTTTTTTGTAAACAATTAATCCTGTTTACCAAAGTACTCAATCAGACTTCCAATGCGATAAAAAAAAAGTCCACGAGTATTATCGCCAGCAGCATTCAGGCGGAACTGGCAAAATTGCTTGATTTGATGGAACAAGTTTATGACATGACCTATCGCAAGGAAATAAAGGGGGAAAAAGTCCCCAATGAAGATAAACTATTTTCGATTTATGAACTGCACACTGACATCATTGTGAAAGGTCAGCGGGAAGCGCTTTTTGGTCACAAAATAAACCTTGCAGCAGGGAAGAGCAATCTTGTTCTGGATTGTCAGGTTTTACGGGGTAATCCGGCAGACAAATCCTTGTATAAATCAACGATTGACAATATCATTCAAAATTATGAGATCATTCCTCGGGACAGTACTACGGATGGTGGATTTGCCAGTTTAGCTAACCTGGAGTATGCACAGAAAGCGGGTATTGTCAATATTGTGTTCAATAAGGTAGTTGGCAGCATGCAAAATATTGTCAGTAGTCTGAACATGCAAACACGGCTGAAAAAGTGGCGTAGCGCCATGGAAGCTATTATCTCAAATGTAAAACGAGGGTTCAATATTTTTACTTGTAATTGGAAAGGATGGATCCACTTCCAGGCTAAAGTCCTATGGAGTATTTTGGCATATAACTTCAGGGTGATGACCGGATTAATTCTTGCCCGGTTAAAACCAGATTCATTGGTCAGCTGATCGTCGGAATAACCAGTGAAGATAGGCATTGTAATAAGAAACCCTTGAATAGGATGGTAGGGATATGCGTGAAAAATCAAAATCAAGCAGATATTAACAGGATAGTGGCGGAAATTAACAGGAGCTTGGACTTGTATCACTGAATGAGGACTTTTTGATGTGAAAAATCCCCCAACACTTCAAAAAGTTTGTCGGTTATTAACAAAATGGGGGACTTTATGGACAGACACTAATTAGTGCTGGAAAGCCTTTTATCACCCAGAAAAAAGTTACAAAGTCACAGAGTCACAGGTTTATCGAATATTGAGCATCAAGAATCGAGCATCGAAAAATCTCACAATAAAATTATACCTTTACGGTAAACTTTTCGTTGACGGTTTACGGTAAAACATGCTCATTTCATCCATAAAAAATTGAAATCATGAGATGGTTATTTGCTTTATCAATGAGTTTGTTAATTGTTAACGGGCTCATTGGGCAGGAAATTAAAAGCGCAAAGGAATCCAGGAAGGAAGTCTCCCGGAAAAAAAAGGAAGAACGGCTGGCAAAAATTGAAAATGAATACAAGCTGACCGAAAAACTCTTAACCAGCAGAAAATTTGTGTTGGAAGCGCAACACTTAAGTAACAACCGGGGCGGACAAATCCCAGTATCAGCGAACTTGAATTTTATTTTCATTGATTCCATTCACGCAATTATACAGGTTGGTTCACCGGAACGGGTAGGAGCTAATGGAGTGGGCGGAGTTACAGCAGAAGGCCGGATTTCCAACTGGAAATTTGCCAAAGATGATAAAAGAAAAATTTTCAATCTCTATATGACTGTTCAAACCAATTTTGGTATCTATGATATTACCATGATGGTTGATAATTCGGGCAATGCCGATGCTTCACTTACAGGATTGAGAGCAGGGAGACTGACGTTTACAGGAGATATCGTTGCCCGGGAGGATTCTTTTATTTTTAAAGGACAATCCCATTGAGATACCTGGCAATGATCCTTGTTTTATAAAGGAAAAAAGAGAAGGGATAAAGGAAGCTAGTTCCTGTATCTCATCGGGCAGTTAACGAAAAATTTCCGGTCTTTCCATGTTTTTATTAATTTTGAATCGTTAAAATCAAGAATATGCCCGATACAATCAAATTCGGAAATAATTATTCCGATATCAGCACAGATACTGCATTTCAATTTGAGTTCAATTGCGGATGTTGCGGAACCGGATACCGTTCAACGGCAAAAAGCTATATAGCCGGCCAGGCCTCAAAGATACTGGGTACTGCCAGTTCCCTTTTCGGCGGTTTTCTCGGGGGGCTATCCACCGTAGGCCAGCAGGTACGGGACGCGTCATGGAAAAATGCCCATGACAAAGCTTTTGAAGAAGCACTCCTCGAAATGACACCGCGCTTCATCCAATGTCCGCATTGCCACTCCTGGGTATGCAGGGAACAATGCTGGAATACGAAAAAAGGGTTATGTAAGAATTGCGCCCCCGACCTTGGCGTGGAAATGGCATATGCACAATCCGAGAAATCGGTGGAAGAGATCCATGAGCATGCTGCCATGGCAGAAGAGGATAAGAAACTGGGTACGGAATACTGGAGGACGAACATACGGGCTACGTGCCCGAAATGTGAAGCGCCGCTGGCAGTAAATGCCAAATTTTGTCCCAATTGCGGTACAAAGTTGAATGAAGATGATAAATGTGCACACTGCGGGGCAAAACTAACCCCTGGCGCTAAATTCTGTCCGGATTGTGGTGAAAAGGTCTAAGCCGAAGATGATTACGAATTTCTTTCATAAACTCACCTACCCGAGTCCCGGTTGCTATAGGGAGTCCAAGACATGAATATGATACTCCGCATGTCAACGTAACACGTCACACGTCACGAGCAAAGCCGGGGGTGAGTATTTGGGATTAATACCAATTAAATGACAGACGATGTTCTGAACGGGCGGGATTTTTTTCCGGAATTTATTTTTTCCGCTTCCCGCAGTAGCGGTCCGGGCGGACAGAATGTGAATAAAGTCAGCACAAAAGTGGAGCTGCGGTTTCATGTTATGAACTCCACAATATTGAGTTTGGAAGAGAAAAACCTGCTTCATGAAAAACTTGCAAACAGGATCACACGGGAAGGAGAACTGGTGATCGTTTCACAAAGTGAACGATCCCAGTTGAAAAACAAGGAGGCCGTGATCGAAAAATTTTATCGTCTTCTAAAAAGGGTACTCACCCCGCGGAAAAAGCGAAAAACTACCCAACCGCCACTGGAATCCATCGAAAAAAGATTAGAGGAAAAACGGATCCGGGCAGAAAAGAAAGAGCAACGGAAAAAGGTTAACTGACACAGAAGCCCCTCCCCTGGCCCCTCCCCACCCGGGGAGGGGAAAACTTATTACCTATCCTACGTTTCTTCAAGGATGTCATCCATACAAGATTAGGTTTTGTCGATGGCTCTTCTGACTTTATCACTTTGTGATTTTGTGACTTTGTGACTTTTTAATAAGCCCTAAATTTTGTAATTTCAAAAACTCTCTCTAACTTTATTGCAGGTTTTCAAGAAGGCCAAAATTTAAGTCAAATCGTTCTTTTATATCATCAAAAACTATCGCAAAATGAAACATTTTAAAACACCTGGCAGAACTGTTATTGTTCTCTTACTTTTCGCCTGTATCCTGTTATTGGCTGGATGTGCCAATAAAGAAATTGTTACTGCATGCCTCAAAGGACATACCTATGGATTCTGGGGTGGTTTGTTGCACGGAATTATTGCCCCGATTGATCTGATTGCAATGCTCCTGACAAACGATGTCACATTCTTTGCTCAAAATAACAATGGAGCATGGTATGCATTTGGATTTTTACTCGGTAGTGGCGGATGGGGATTCTTAGGGGGTCATGGTACTGCGAGGAGCCGGAATAGATGAACTGGTGAGGGCAAGCTGGGAAAGTTTACCCCAAAAACTCAACCCCTCAATAGGGGGTATTTGCTTACCTTTGCAGTTAATTTCCCTATTATATGAAGCGCAAATTTATACGGATCCTTGGCGTTTCTTTGATCGTATTTACCTGGATCATCTGGGGAGTGATCATCATCCTGCCCTTCTTCAAACTTTCCCTGAAACAATACGCCATTGCTTATCCGGTTCTTCTTGCTGCAACGAATATTTTCTGGGTCGGCGCTGCCCTGGTTGGAAAAGAGCTTATTCAGAAGTACAATCTCCTGTCAAAGGTTAAAACGTGGTTTAAAAGACTCAGCAAGAAAAAAGAGGATTGTGATAGCCAAAGAAATTACCATTGTTGACCATTAATTCTTCTTCTCCTGCGTTTTCTCTTTTTTCGGAGCCAGCTTGAACTTGATGGGCAAGTTAAATTCAACATCCACTTTTTCCCCCTTCTGCTCGCCGGGGATCCATTTCGGCATCAGTTTCACCACCCGGATTGCTTCTTCATCGCAACTGCTGCCGATACCTCTTATGATGCTGACATTTGAAATGGTTCCGTCTTTTTTCACGATGAACTTTACAAACACTTTCCCTTCAATGCCCTTAGCCTTTGCATCTGCAGGATATTTGATGTTACTGACGATAAACCTGATCAGTTTATCTGTCCCGCCGGGATAGTAAGGCATCTTTTCAACGACTGAGAAAACGCTATCCTTATCCATCTTTTTGCTAACCTGTTTAAAAGCTGCCTTCTCATTTTCTCCTTGATTTTTGTCTTTATTAACGATATCCGGCGAATGATCATTCTTATTTTGCTGAACCTGGGGGGCCGCCTTGTCCCCGGCCGGATTCTGGCCTGAAAGAAGGTTCAATGATCCTGTTGAGAAAAAGAATAATATGGAAAGCACTGCTGGCAGGGCAAAAAAGATCTTCAGTCTTGTCCATTTTGTTGAACGTGATCTTGTCATCATAATAATCCTTGTTTTTATAAGTGAAACATTGAAATTATTCGACATTGCAAACACTTCTTTCCCTATAGCCTGTGTAACCAGGATTTGACGATAATCCGCCAAATCAATACCGGATTTAAGTACACCTTCATCTGCCAGGAATTCATGAACAGTCTTCAAAGACCGCGACATATACCAGGCAAACGGGTTGAACCATTGTACGATTTTCACGACCTCAAAAATGAGGAGATCAATGAAATGCATTTGCCTTATGTGCTCCTTTTCATGGCGGAGAATCGCGTAAATATCCGCCGATCTGCCTGCCATTTCATCAAGAAAAACGATGTTTAAAAAGGAGAAAGGCGCACAGGCCTGCTTTAAAACGACCAGGTTCACGTCTTCCTTCCGGATCAATCCATTCCGTTTTACCAGGATCAGCAGGTGAATAAACCGGGAAATGAACCGCATGCCAAAAATGATCAGCCCGGTGAAATAAACGATCCCTGTTGCTTCAAGCCAGTTAAAATGATGCGAAGAAGCAACCTGTCCGATCTTTTCCGGCGTAATGATGACCGGGTCAAGGTAATAAACAAGAGATTGTATAGGTTTCAATGTGTATAGATCAGGTTTGAACAACGGCGCCAGCACCGAAAGAAGTACGGCAGACAACAGGTAACACCGGTTCAATTTGAAAAAGGTCTCTCGCCGCAGAAAGAACCTGTATACAAGGTAAAACGCTGCAAGACAGGCAGACGACTGGATAAGATATTGAAGGAAATCGTTCATTTTATTAATTTTTTCTTCCTGAGGATCTCCTGTTCCATTAATTCACGGATCTCCTCGAGCTCATTAATGCTAAGCTTTTCTTCGCTGGTAAAAAAGGATGCCAGCGATTTATAAGAATTCTCAAAATAGTTGGTAATAAAATTCCTGAAATAACTTTTGGTATATTCCTTTTTTGTGATCAATGGATAATATTCATGGGTCCTGCCGTATGCTTTATGTCCGACAAAACCTTTTTGTTCCAGTATCCTGATGAAAGTGGAAACCGTATTATAGGCAGGCTTTGGATCGGGAAAGTACTTAAGGATATCATGAACAAACGCTTTATCAAGATTCCATAGTATCTGCATGATCTCCTCCTCCGCCCTGGTAAGTTCACGGATTGCTTTTCCCTTTTCTTTCATGGGATGAAAAATGAGTATTAAAATAATGATGCAAATATACAACTAAAAACTTAGTTTGTCAACTAAATATTTAATTTTATTAAATTATTTTCTAAGACGCGTCACGTCATTATTTCAGATTCCTTATCTGGCTCCCAACCCATGCTGACAGTTTTAAAGTTCCGGCCTGGTTCAGGTGATTCTCATCGAACCAATTGTCAGGATCTTCAAAGATTTCATGGGGTGGGATCAGGACTTCACCGTATTTCCGGTAAGTCATCATTTCCAAGGGCTCTTTCTCACGTGATCCATATTCGGGAATATAAAGGAAACTTAACCGGATATTGTTTTCGATACATATTTCTGATAGTTTTTCCAGATAGGTGCGGGGATAGGTCATATAAAAATATCTTTCCAAAGTAGTAAGCGCCGGTTTCGGTCTCTCATGTTCCTGTTTAACCTTTTCCAGAAAGGCATTTGATGCTGTATCCTTTGAGCCCATGAACCCGAAATTGCCGGTCCTGAAAGGAACTATTGAATCCTTCTTAAAGTATTGTACTTTTAATAATTGCAGACGATACAGAAAAGAGTCAAAATAGTCTCTCGCAAGGTCGCGGTTAAAAAAAGGAGTTGCCAGGAATATGTCATTTGCATCAGCAATATAAGGGAAGACAGGATGACTGTAATGGTCCTCATCCTCCCGTACCTCAAGGAAAAGGATTTTGGGCTTCTTCGTTCGAAGGATCTCTTTCAGCAAAACATAATAAATATTCACTCCATAACGGCAATACCCGAAATTGACCACATGCACCGAAGGTACCTTCAATTGCTTTTCGATGAATTCATCCATGATCCCGTTGACCGTATGTGATGAGCCAAAGAATACAACATCTGTGGGATTATCATTATGGTGCACTCGGTCGAAGAACCAGATCCCCTGGTAGGAACAATCTTCCTTTAACTGGATGAACCGCTGTCTTCTGTCAACAGGAATAAAATATATAAGAAAGATCAAAGGGAGTAAAAATAACAGTATGTTACAAAAAAGTCTTTTCATTACAACCCCGTTTATTTAATCAATTGGTATGAACCCCAGGACAAGCCCTGGACCCGAATTCCGGGGCAAGCCCCGGGGAACCTGCCTGCCGGCAGGTTTACCATGCACCTCATCCCCTGCAGGGGGTGTCCAATAAGTTTCTTTTTTTTCTCGCAGATTTCCGC
>CAIYUC010000121.1 GCA_903929315.1 uncultured Bacteroidales bacterium | reverse complement strand
GGCTATTACTTATGACCGGGTTCATATCGATCCCGGCCGGTGTGATATGATACGCAAGATACTGGTTGCTGTTCTTGAATTTTCTGGCCACGATCCAGGCATCCTTGTTATTTTGTGCCCTTGTCCCGGTGAGTATATCCTTTGTTTGCAACGCTCCTGCCACAGGGATGCCTGTCTGGCCCGGAGGTACATCGCCCAGGCCGCCATCCAGTTTCATATCAACAATTGTGTATGTCAACCCTTTGGGATTCTGATTCAAGGAATTAGAGTCCACATCCCTCATGAAGATGAAATAAACACTATCTTCATCCATCTTTTTTACAGCAAACATGGGTTGCGGACCGAACTGCCAGGAGCCAAGCAGTGAACCGTTAGGCATAACCTGCATATTCCTGTTATATACATAAGACTCGTATGCAAAAAACAAAAGGTTTCCCAATGAATCCGATACACAGGAAGAATAGCCCTCTAAATTAAAAGTACTGGGAGCATTTGTAAGAGCTACAGGAGATCCTGAATTGAAATCAAGTCCTGCATGGGACCCGAAATACCAGATGTTGTTCTCTCCCTGGGAATAAACGGACAGCGATGCACTAATCAGGATAATGGTGAAATAAAGATATTTCATTTGACGGCTAGAAGGCCTTTTTTTATTGGTAGTCCAAAGTTATGAAAACTTATTGAATACTGATTGCTTATGTCTAAATTCCCCTCCCCTTACCCCTCCCCAAATCAGGGAGGGGAACTACCGACCCCCTTACCCCTCCCCAAATCAGAGAGGGGGAAATTTTCTTTGTGTCTTTATGTCTTGGCGGTGATTTTTGTCTTATGAAGCAAACTTTTTAGAATAACGAATATTGATCAATGATAAATAAATAGCGAAGTAGCGAAAATGCGAAATAGCGAAATTTATTATTTTTCATAATTGGCGCGCGTCTCTGACGCGTGACAACCTTGCTCGCGCGCGCTTGCAGCGCGTGCGTAGTACTAATTTTTCAAACACCGGACCGAAAAAGCATTCGTCCTGAAAGCTGGATAAACGGATACACTGGGATCGGCATCATTCATCCCGTGACTCCATGCTTTAAGTGTCCCATGTGCTGTAGATGACCAGAAAAATGTTGCAAAACCAGCGTAATCCCATTTCTCATTAAGATGACGGGCACCGTAAAGGAGGGCGTTAAAACCTGAAAATCCTGAATATTTTAACGGACTGCCTGCAAATCCATTACTGATATAATTAGCAAACAATGTATTCCAATCAGCTTCCGTGGGAACATGCCAACCCGGCGGGCATAGACCCTGGGTGGAAACGGTTTCATCGTATTGTATTAATTCATCCCATTGGTAGACAGATGCTGGATGCTGGATGCCGGATGCTGGATTGTGGTATTTCTCGGAGATACAGTTATCGCGTTGATGCTGGGAGGAAGGTATTTCGGTACCATAATTCAGGTCTTCAGCAAACCAACATTGGCCTCCAATTTGAATGGTTTGATAAATTTTACCGTCTCTCACATCTGTTAACAGTTGGCCACAATTTGTCCCGATTGTCCCGACTGTAACGATTGTTACGGAAGCATTTGCAGAACAGAGTGCCGCATTGGTGTATGTATAAGTTATTTGATGATTTCCAACACCTGCAATTGCCGGATAAAAGATTCCATAAGTGACGCCGGCACCGGAATAAGTTCCTCCCAATGGTATTCCACCTTTTAATTTGAATGATTGAGCATTTGTTGTGGTAATTGTATCGAAACAAGCAGTAAATATAACCACCGACGCTAATGTTCCACTCATGATGATTTTGTTAGAAGAAGCAGGGTTCCCCGAAACGCAATTCAGGTTTGATGTCATAACGCATCGGACACTATCACCATTCAAAGGATTATAAGAATATGTTGAAGAATTTGTACCCTTATTAACTCCATTTACTTTCCACTGATAAAAAGGGTTTGTACCCCCATTAGCAGGTGTTGCTGAGAAAGTGACATTATTACCCGGACAGAAAGGATTGGTTGAGGCAACTATTGAAACACCTGCCGGGAGAAGATTGTTCTGGATCATGGTGATGGTATTTGATGTTGCAGGGTTTCCTGTGGGACATGCGATGTTGGAGGTCAGGGTACAGGATACCAGATCACCGGATGATGGATTATATGTGTAAACGGGATTGTTAGGTCCAACAATGATCCCATTCACTTTCCATTGATAGGATGGAGATGTTCCTCCATTTGTTGGGGTTGCTGTTAATGTAACGGCACTTCCCTGACAAAATGGATTTGCGGATGCTGATATCGCAACACTGACAGGAAGATTAGGATTCACTGTCATTGTGATAGTGTTGCTGGTGGCTGGATTACCCGATGGACAAAGGATATTTGAAGTAAGGATACATTTAACAATATCACCATTATTGGGTATATAAGTATAAATTGGATTATTTATACCTACGATTGATCCGTTTACTTTCCATTGAAAAACAGGTGACGAGCCTCCATTTGCAGGGTTGGCAAGGAACGTCACGGACGTTCCCGTACAGACCGGATTTGCTGATGGTGAAATGATAACACTGACAGGATTTAATGGATTGACGACCATCTGAATGGAATTGGATGTTGCAGGATTATTTGTGATGCATACTGTAAGCGATGAGGTTAAGACACAGGATACCAGATCTCCGGATGCAGCATTATAAGTATAGCCGGGACTACTTATCCCAACGTTAATCCCGTTTACTTTCCACTGGTATGATGGTGAAGAGCCACCACTTGTCGGGGTGGCAGTAAATGTGACCGGTGTTCCCGCGCAAACATTATTCGCTGATGCAGAAATTGAGACTTTTACGGAATCACCGACATTTAACGTTACGGGAAAAACGACAGCGTTTCCTGAACAACCTCCGACTTTTGGAATTATGTGATACGTAACAATTCCCGCAGAAGATCCGTTATTGGTTAGGATCTGGTTTATGATCAATCCTGAATCAGCACTGAAACCGGTGATATTTCCCGAACTTAATGCAGCAGTCCAATAAAAATTTGTACCCGGTTCATTGGACGTTAATGCAATGTTGGTGTACTCTCCCGAACAGATGGTTTTTGAAAGAGGATTGTTGGTTATGGTGGGTTGCGGATTTGTAATCAGTTGAACTGTATCTCTCCCGGTGCATCCGTAAGTGTTGGTAACGGCTGCCTCATAGATCCCCGCCTGGCTTGTTGTATATGTCTGGCCGGAACCAACCGGCAGCATAGTGGTCAGATCTGTCCACTGGTATGTACAACCGATGCAGGCACCTGCATCGAAGGTTACCGCAGTGCCGGTGCAAACAGACCTGTCGGGACCTAAAGCAGGTGTATATGTCGGATAAAGAGTAATCTGCTGCCAGGCAGTATCAGTACGTTTATCTATGTACCAAACATAGAGGCTCACATTATATGTTCCCGCGACAGAATAGGTATGGGATGGATTGGGCAGGGAAGAATAATTGGCCGGTCCCGAAGAAGGATCCCCGAAATCCCAGTGGATGCTGTCTGTTTGAGGCCAGATCGAAGAGGTGAAATTGACCGGGTTATCTTCACAGTTATTTGTATAGTGAATAATCGTATAATACTTTTCGAGATGCTGAACGAGACCTTGAAAGCAGTCATACCCGTCAAGAGAGACGGCATTCTTCTGGAAATTACATGCCACTCCCTGTAATGAAGGCTTATTTATGACATCAACAGAATCCAACTGGGGATGAGAGCAATAGATTTTGTGGTCGGGCCCTCTGCTCATTTCTGTTGCATACGTACTATTATGGATCAGAATTTCACTTTGCTTGAATTGTGCCGAATCCGTTTTTAGTGCATCATATTGGTAAATATTGTATCCAGAGAAATTATCATATCTTGTGAGATACAAGAATTTATTATCAATGGAAAACTCTTCTGTTCCAAATTGATTCGTAGCTCCCGGACTTTCTTTTTTATCGAAAAGGAACATAGGATTGATCTCTCCCGTGGATGGATTGAACTGGGAGAATTCAACAATGCTGTCGTACATCACGACAAGCCTGTTCCCGTCGGGTGAGAATTGCGCCATAACCGGTGCGTTGAATCCGAGTCCGCATGTCATGCAAAGATGAACCAGGCTGGTGCTGATGACCGGGACCGGGTCAAGACCTGAGTTTGTGACTTTATATGCGAGGTAATAAGGATAGCTCCTTCGGTCCCGTGCAATGATCCATACATCCTTGTTATTCTTTGCCCTAGTCCCTGTAAGAATGTCAGCAGTCAGTCCTCCTCCTGGCACAGAAATCCCTGTTTGCCCGGGACGGACATCTCCGAGCCCTCCGTCAAGCTTCATATCAATGATTGTATAGGTCAATCCTGTAGGCGGATTAAAAGCTGAAGAATCGCCGTCCATGACGAACAGATAATAAACACTGTCTTCATCCATCTTCTTAACTGCAAATAACGGTTCCCTTGGTTGCTGATCCGCACCAAGCAATCCTCCATTCGGCATGACTACATTGTTCCTGTTGAACACATAGGTCTCATCTGCATAGAACAGGGTATTTCCCAATGAATCCGATACGGAAGCGGAGTATCCAGCAGGCCAGAACATAGTCGATACATTGGTAATTGCAACCGGGAATCCTGCATTGAAATTAAAGCCGGCGTGAATCCCGAAATACCACATGTTGTTCTCACCCTGTGAAAAACCAAACAGAGGTAAGGTCAGAAAGGCAACAATAAAAAACCGGCTAAATCTGTGGTTCATCCCATGTAAACGTGTAAATATTACTTACCTAACAAAGGTAAGGAAAAACTTGTAAATGAAAGATAGATATTGAAAACACACAAAACCCTTGCCTGAAGATCGGCAAGGGATTTTTAGTAAAAGCCAAAAAACCTAATGATTTATCAAATCTTCATTTTATCCCGAATCGGAACAGGTTTGCGAATTCTTAGCTTCTGTTCCTCCCGGGATTACTGCATCTAAAAGGAAATTGCTTCGCATTTTCATTAAGATGCAGTATATATCCTATATTCATTTGTGGAACTCATTTTCTCCGGATACTAAAACCTACAGGATTTCTGGCTGTAGGATTCTCTTTTTCTTCCATTAATTGCTTTATAGCAGAAAAGATCAATTGGATTTTTTCGTCATGGACTGAAACTACTTGTTCTAATTCTTCTATACTTCTGGCTAATTCCTTATGAATATCCAAAAATCCCCGTAATTGCACGAATGCGCGCATTATTGCAATATTTACCTGAATTGCATTGATTGAGTTTAAAATACCGGAAAGCATTGCTACGCCCTGTTCCGTGAATGCAAATGGTAAATATTTTGAGTGTTTCCCTTTCTCTAAGGTGCCAAATTGGTACCTTAGAGATTTATATTCTTCTTGAGTTAATGCAAACATGAAATCCTCTGGAAATCTTTGTATATGCCTCCTTACAGTTCTTTTTAAAATTTTAACTTCAACTCCATATAGTTGTGCAAGTGTGTAATCAAGCATTACCTTTTCCCCTCTGATAAGATAAATATAGGATGCGATATCTGTTTTAGCCTGAACCGAATTCTCCATGAAAGTTATTTTATTGCTTAATCCACTTTATGTATAAAAGGTAATACATAATACAATAAAATTATCAACAATGCCAGGATTTGAGATTTCGAATTGCGGAACTGCATGAGATCTGTTTTTGACTTAATTTTGCTCAAACCGACAAATCATGAGAAAAACAGAGCGATTTACACGTTTTATTGACTATTTCCTCGAGCACCAGCCAAATCCTGAAACCGAATTGAAATACCAGGCTCCATATGAACTGGCTGTAGCTGTCATCCTTTCAGCACAATGTACTGATAAGAGAGTAAATATCATTTCTCCGGGATTTTTTAAAAAGTTCCCAACCCCGGAATCGCTCATGAAAGCAAAAATACAGGAGGTCTATGAATTGATAAAAAGTTGCACCTACCCGAATAATAAGGCAAAGAGCCTGATAGGGATGGCAAAAATGCTTGTTACCGATTATCACGGTGTCCTGCCCTCTGATGTAAATGAATTGCAAAAGCTTCCCGGGATCGGTCGTAAATCTGCAAATGTCCTGGTCTCCATTGTATTCAATAAACCTGCTATGGCCGTCGACACACATGTTTTCAGGGTTGCAGCCAGGATCGGACTGACCACAAATGCAAAAACCCCTCTGCAAACGGAAATCCAACTTGTTAAGCAAATCCCGGAACAATATATTCCCAAAGCACATCATTGGCTGATACTTCACGGCCGGTATATTTGCATTGCCCGTAAGCCCAAATGTCAGGAATGCGGGTTAACCTCATTTTGCCGCTATTATGAAAACCTGCCGGACAGGTGAAACTTGTTAATAACTACCTTCTGAATTCAAAAAGTTTAGCGGTAAAATTTATAATTTTGATTCATCAAAAATTAATCAGCCTCACCCCCCGTCCCCCTCTCCTCCAGGATAGGGGGTGAAGGGGTGAGATGCTGGGGTAAATTCCCCGTCCCCGGTACTCATGACCCTGGGATTAATACCAATTGATTGGATGTAAAGTGAATAATAATAAAAATAAAATAAGCAATTGACCATGACAAAACTGAAAGTTGGTGATAAAGCACCTGAATTCAATGGAATTGATCAGGATGGCAAACGCATTTCATTAAAGGATTTTAAAGGCCGTAAATTAATCCTTTATTTTTATCCCAAAGATGATACTCCCGGTTGTACGGCCGAAGCTTGCAATCTCAGGGATAACTATGATGATTTGCTGAAAAAGGGGTTTGCAATTATCGGCGTAAGTGCAGATAATGAATCATCCCATAAAAATTTTATTGCAAAATATGTATTACCTTTTCCTCTCCTGGCCGATAAAGACAAAAAGATCATTGGAATGTATGATGTTTGGGGTGAGAAAAATCTTTACGGCAAAATTTCGATGGGGATTCTTCGTACAACCTTTATTATTAATGAGGGAGGCGTGATCGAAAAGATTTTTACAAAGGTGGATACAAAGAATCATACACAACAAATCCTTGAGATGAAAAAATTATAGTAAATTCCACATAAATATAATAACATCAATACAACGAAAACATGGCTAAAGAAGTAGAAGAAACAAAAGAAAACAAAGAAAAGCTGAAGGCATTACAGTTGACTCTGGATAAGATTGAAAAAACTTATGGCAAGGGTACGATCATGAAATTAGGAGATAATGCTATTGAGAATGTTGAAATCATCCATACAGGTTCCATTGCATTGGATGCAGCACTCGGAATAGGGGGTTTACCAAAAGGGAGGGTCATTGAGATTTATGGTCCTGAATCTTCGGGTAAAACAACCCTGGCACTTCATGCCATTGCCGAGTCCCAGAAAAAAGGTGGTATTGCAGCTTTTATTGACGCCGAACATGCGTTCGACAGGTTCTATGGTCAGAAATTAGGCGTGGATGTTGAAAACCTGCTTGTTTCACAACCGGATAACGGAGAACAGGCGCTGGAGATCACCGAGAACCTTATCCGTTCTGGTGCTATCGACGTTATTGTAATTGATTCGGTTGCAGCCCTCACCCCAAGAAGTGAAATAGAAGGAGAAATGGGGGATTCCAAAATGGGACTCCAGGCAAGGCTTATGTCCCAGGCATTACGGAAACTCACTTCAACGATCAGTAAAACTGCCACCTGTTGTATATTTATCAATCAGCTTCGCGACAAGATCGGCGTCATGTTCGGCAGCCCGGAAACAACTACAGGAGGGAATGCTCTGAAATTCTATGCTTCCGTTCGGCTTGATATCCGTAAAGTAAATCAGATCAAAGAAGGCGAAGATGTGATCGGAAACAGGGTAAAGGTGAAAGTCGTCAAAAATAAGCTTGCGCCACCTTTCAGGAAAGCTGAATTTGATATTATCTATGGAGAAGGGATCTCACGGATATTTGAAATTATAGATCTCGCTACCGAATTAAATATTATTAAGAAGAGCGGCTCCTGGTTCAGTTACGGAGAAACAAAACTGGGACAAGGCAGGGATGCAGTCAAAAAAGTACTCCAGGATAATCCCGAACTGGCGGATGAACTTGAAACGAAGATCAAAGAGGTTATGAAAGATGGGAAATAGAAATGGAAGGATTTTTTCGCTCACCCTGTTGGTCGTCGTTTTGCTCATTTCATCCTGTGGTGAAGTTAAAAAGAAGAGCGAAAAGACATCTAAAACTGACTCCTTAAAGACCGCTCTTTCAGAAGTAAACCAAAAAATTGCGGGTGATATCTCGAATCCGGATCTGTATCATTGGAGGTCCAAATTGTATTTGCTGGACCATGAATTTGATAATGCCCTGAAGGATATCAATAAAGCAATTTCCCTGTCCGGAAAGAATCCCCTCTATTATATTACACTTTCTGATATCTATTTATTAATGGGTAAACCTGACAACTGTCGTGAAGCATTATTAAAGGCCATAAATCTTGATCCGGCGAATAAAGCAGCACTCCTTAAGGAAGCGAAACTGGAATTGATCGTAAAAGATTATAAAAAGACCTTCGAATATGTAAAAAAGGCATTAGCGGTTGACAAAATTAATCCTCCGGCCTATCTTACCAGGGGCATTGCACTTTTGGAAACAGGTGATACATCCGCTGCTATTCTTGACTTTCAGACTACCATTAGCCAGGATCAGCAGAATTATGATGCTTACATGGAATTGGGAGAGATTTATTCCGGTAAAAACGACAACCTTGCGGTTGATTATCTGAAAAATGCTCTGAAAATCAAACCGAATAATAAAGAAGCTTTATATTTTCTGGGTATGTTTTACCAGGAAAATGGCCAGTATGACAAAGCTATTCAAACCTATCTTATCCTGGGAAAAGCAGATTCATTGTTCAAAAATGCTCCTTATAATATCGGTTATATCTATCTTGTTTACTTAAAGGATTTCAAGCAAGCCGTAAAATATTTTACCGAAGCATTAAAGCTTGATCCTGTTTATGTTGAAGCATTTTATAACCGTGGTCTTGCAAATGAACATGATGGTAATTATTCGAATGCATACGAGGATTATCAGAAAACCCTTGAGTTAAAAACAAATTACCAAAAAGCGATCGATGGGCTTAACCGGCTTGATAAAGTAAAATATAAGAAATAGGCTTCAGATCGAGTCAAAGAAATCCGAAAGTTCTCCTTTTTCTCCTTCCCTGAAAAGCAAATAATGAATTGCAGAATGAGCATTGACAAGCCTATATCCAAAACGTGTTTCAAAGAGCCTTTTACAGTCATGAACCGCATTTTCCCTGGAAATTTTCAGGGGTTTCCCATAAAGCAGGAGGAAGTCTTTTAAATCCTGGTAGATATCTGTGAGATTCTCTGCAAGGCTTGCTTTAACAGCGTCCTGGTGTGTTTTTTCGTGATGATCGGTAAAATAATAGAGGTCATCTTCTCCCAGCTTTAAATGGATAACATTGAAAAGGTCTTCCCATTGTTCTTCCGTAACAAAATGTTCCAGGCCCTCTTCATCCGTTACTTCCACGTCAGGCAACAAGGCTGCCTTGATGTAAATAAGGGGACAAACTTTCTGAAGATAGGTTAGAAAATCTTCTTTGGAAAAATCAACGGTTTTTTCCATAAAAAGACAGTATTCATTTGCTATCGTGAACATTTCAAGTACATTCTTTGAATAAATGGGATCAGCTGGGGCTTCACCTGTTTGTCCGTTCATATTTCTCAATTAAGTAATGTTTCTTCCTTCGGCGCTGTAGCGTTAAAATCGCGTAGCTGCAAACCTGTATTTATATCCATCAAAAATTGCAGCCACGAGCCACCCGATGGAGTAGAGGGATAGTAAAAGACAGAGAAAACCAGAGCGGGAAAGATTAAATTGTCATTCTTAAGTACCAATCCTGCTCTGATCCCCGTATAAAAACGGGTTGCAAATAGTGCGGTATTTTTCTTTGCTACGAATCCTCCCTGGATTTGTCCCAGCAATGCAAATTTAAAACCATATAAATACCATGGGGTATAAACAAGTGTAGAAATGTTGGTCGCCAGTGATCCCGTTCCCTGTAATGAATTCTGATCGGTTGTTTTATGGATGTGCAGATCTTGATTGATATCGGAATAATCAATGTTATTATACCTCAGATTAAACCCATCCCTGAAGTCTGCGATCAGATAGGTTCTGAATCTGTATCTTTTGTCGGGTGTATAAAAAAGATAGGTCATATACTGTCCCTGGACCTTTAGAATTGCATCTTCATAGGAATTTCCATGGAAATACCCGCTAAAAGTGATCATCCCGGACAGATACCCGAATTTTTTGATAAAGTCACCATAGGCGACTTCAATTCCACTATAAAAGCGGGTATAGAAATCGTTGAACTCCGGGCCAAATGTCAATTGAAACAGGTAACCATAGGGAATATTTTCCCTTTTACCCAATTCAAAAACATAATCGGTCAGGTAATAGTTATTCCGGGAAATGGAAAATCCGCTAAACAACTGGAAATAATTATAATACCGTTTATTCGAATCAGGTGAAATAAAGGGTCGTGAATAATAATGTCTGTTGTAGGCAGCTTCCGAAATGATCAATCGTTCGGGTTCTCCTTTGGTTTTTAAGAAGAAAGCGCGGCCTATCCACAAGTTCGCATCCTGGAAGTAAGAAGTGATTTTAAAGGTATCGTTTACTATATTCACATCCTTTGAATATTGAAACAGCCCACTACCGGCCCATCTTGTTTTATTAGAAAAGAAGCTTCGCTGGAGTTGAAAACCCACATTCTGATTCCCGTTATCGTCATGAAAATAATTCGCAGAGCCATCAATAAAAGTACCGCCGATGTTGGTTAAATAATAATTGACTCCTTCTTCCCTGGCATAAGGAGCCCGGTGATTTTCAACGGAAAATACATTCACTAGCCGGTCCCCCAAACCAAGTAAATTGCCATCATACAACCGGAAGACAGATCTACCTGGAGTAACCGTAATAAGATCAAACCCAATCGAAAATACATCTTTGGTTACAACAGTAATATCAACAGAATCACCGGCCGGATCAGTGGGAGATATAATGATTCTGACATCGTCTATAGCAGGCATATCTCTCAAAATCCTTTCATTATCAGCAAACACAGTGGGATCTACTGTTTGTCCTTGTTTGAAAAGAAGGTTCTTCCTGATCACGAATTTCCTGGTTGTTAAATGAGTTTTATCACCTAATTTGCCAACCCATGTCAAAGGTTGAGAAGATGTATCAAGAACAGTCGGGCCGATAGGATCTAATATTTTAATATGTATATGACGGATGGTTTTACCCTGGTATTTCACATAGGGAACTTCACTCCTGATCACCTGTACCGTATCGGGTAACGTTGGGATCTTCGGAGGGACAAAGAGTAATGTATAAAGAAACCGTGATATTTTATGTCTTCCAAACTTCCGGTAAACCGAATCATAAAATGTTTTTGTGGAAACCAGCCTTTTTATTTCTTCTTTGGTAAATAAATAACTTTTTACAAGCATCACTGTATCCCTGGGGATCTGAATAAAGAAATCAGGTCCAAAGATCAGAACCCCTTTTGGGATATAAACGGTATCATATTTTATAGAATCGGTTTTAAGGCTGAGCAACAGGGGTTTTTCTTCATTCTGAGCGGAAAGAAGGATGGGGATGAAAATGAGAAATGCCGATGCAATTATACTTTTCATCTGTTCCGGTAATGATTTCCATCTATGGATCTGCCACCATTTTGTCATTTATTTCAGTTGCATCGCTGCAATGATATTCCCGATTTTTTTGTTCAATGCTTCTTCGACCTCATCAAAATTGGCCTTATCATCGAGATGTTCACGGACACCAAAATAATATTTAATCTTCGGTTCCGTGCCTGATGGTCTGACACTTATCTTGCTGCCATCTTCAAGGATAAACTGCAAAACATCCGATGCCGGCAGGTTTATGGGTTTTTCCTCACCCGTAATTAAATTTTTTTCTTTCAGACCCTGATAATCCTTTATTTTCACCACTTTTGAATTGTTGATAGCAGTGAAAGGATGGTCCCGGTAATTCATCATTAATTTCATGATCTCTTCCGCGCCCTCTTTTCCTTTTTTGGTAATGGAAAGAAGCTGCTCTTTATAAAACGCAAAATCTTTATATATATTGAGAAGAAGATCAAACAATGAGCGTTGCTGTTCCGCCATAAAAGCTGCCGTTTCTGCAATCATGGCACAAGCGCTCACGGCATCTTTGTCCCTTACAAAATCCCCGACCAGGTAACCATAGCTTTCCTCACCACCGACAATAAAAGTTTTTACACCTTCATTCCTGCGAATGACCTCTGCTATGAATTTAAATCCTGTCAGTACATCAAAATATTCTACTCTGAATTTTTCCGCGATATCTTTTAAAAGCTCAGTAGTGACAATGGTCGTAACGATAAATTCATTACCGGTCAGCATTTTTTGCTCTTTCCATTGATTTAAGATATAATAGAAAAGAAGTGCTGCAGTCTGGTTACCGTTGAAAAGGATAAATTCGCCTTTGTGATTCTTTACTGCAATTCCGACCCTGTCGGCATCGGGATCGGTTGCCATGACAAGATCAGCATCAATTTCTTTTGCTTTTTTCAATGCCAGATCCATGGCGTCGTGTTCTTCCGGGTTAGGGGACCGTAAGGTTGGAAAATTTCCGTCAGCAACGGCTTGCTCCTTTATAATCGTCACATTCTCAAAACCGAATTTTTCAAGGATCGCAGGAACAAGTTTTCTACCTGCTCCATGGAGAGGAGTATAAACAATTTTAAGATTTCTCTGTTTCCGGTTAATATCTGGATTAAGCGATAACCTTGCAATTCTGTCAAGATAAATCGTATCGATTTCATCACCGATCAGGTGAATATTTTCTTTAGGGCCACTCCAATTTACCTCCTCAATACGAGTAATTTTTTTTACTTCATCGATGACACCGGAATCATGTGGAGGGATCATCTGCGCACCATCGTCCCAGTATGCTTTATAGCCGTTGTATTCCTTAGGGTTATGTGATGCTGTAATCATAATCCCGCTCTGGCATTTCAAATATCTAATAGCAAATGAAAGTTCAGGTGTTGGACGGATATCGTCAAAAAGAAATACCTTAAACCCATTTCCTGAAAGAACTTCTGAACAAACCCCTGCGAAATATTTACTGTTGTTCCGGCTGTCGTAAGAGATCACCACCTTTATCGGATAAAGGACAGGGAACATCTTTTTCAGGTAATTCGCCAATCCCTGGGTAGCCATTCCCACTGTATATTTATTCATCCGGTTTGTTCCGGCGCCCATGATTCCACGTAAACCACCAGTCCCGAATTCCAGGTCCCTGTAAAAAGCATCGGTTAATTCCGTCGGATTATTTTTTATAAGCTCCCTGACCCGTGCCTTCATCCCTTCATCAAAAGACCCTTCAAGCCATGATTGTGCCCGTTCAAGAATGAATTTATCTATTGTTGTTTCCATGATTCTTTTCGCTCAATAGGTCCCTGAAGTTTTGATCTTTTCAATGCAATCCTTAAGACTGTCACGCCAATAGGGGATTTTTATCCCGAATTGCTTCTTTATCTTTCCTTTATTCAATACCGAGTATAAAGGTCTTGTCGCGGGTGTGGAATAATCTTTGGTTTCAATAGGTTGAATATTACATTTTATCCCGCTAAGTTCCACAATAGATTGTGCGAAATCGTACCAGCTGGCTACACCTTCATTTGAAAAATGGAAAAGCTCCACCTTATTCTTTTTTTTAATTTCCGGGATCAGGGTCAGGATCGTTTGTGCAAGGTCACGTGCATAAGTCGGAGTTCCGACCTGATCATAGACCACACGCAGGTCTCCTCCTTGCCGGGCTTTATTAAGAATGGTTTTTACGAAATTATTGCTGAAACTGGAATAAAGCCAGGATGTCCTTAAAATGATACCTTTTGCTTTCGAATTTAATACCGCTGCTTCCCCTTCAAATTTGCTATTTCCGTAAACGGATAATGGATTAACCTGATCTTCTTCAGTATATGGCTTAAACGCGATACCGTCAAAAACATAGTCCGTTGAAATATGGATGATCCACATCCCTTTTGACCGGGCGATCTCTGAAAGTTGTTTGGGTACATTCGCATTCAAAGTGATGGCCTGGTTGCATTCTTTTTCAGCTTTATCTACTGCTGTATAAGCAGCACAATGGATGATCCCATGAAAAGAGTTTACCTGGAAAAATGTACCGGTTTTCTTTTCATCGGTCAGATCAAGTTCATCAATATCGATAAAAGTAAACTGATATTCCGGAAACCCCGGAGCTAACTCCTGCAGCTCATTTCCCAATTGGCCTTTGCTACCTGTAACAAGGATATTCATAAGCTTACTATTTCTTAACGGAAATCAAATAATCGTTCTGAAGAATTCGATTGTTTTCTTTAAGCCATCTTCCAGTTGAATTTTTGGTTCCCAATGAAGCTCTTTCCCGGCAAGTTCGATATTGGGCTGTCGTTGTGTTGGATCATCTGGCGGGAGTGGGGCTGTGATGATCTTTGATTTCGAATCCGTTAGTTTAATATCCTTCCTGGCAAGCTCACGGATTGAAAACTCATTCGGATTCCCTATATTCACAGGTCCGGTGAAATCCTCTCCCGTATTCATCATGCGGATCATCCCATCGATCATGTCATCCACGTAACAAAAGCTTCTTGTCTGCGAACCGTTACCATAAATCGTAATGTCTCTTCCCTGCAATGCCTGGACGATAAAATTCGATACAACCCGTCCGTCATTCGGATGCATCCTCGGTCCGTAAGTATTAAAAATGCGAACGATCTTTATCCGGACATTATTTTGCAGATGATAATTAATAAACAAGGTTTCGGCTGCACGTTTACCTTCATCGTAACAGGCCCGGATCCCTATTGGATTTACATATCCCCAGTAGGATTCCGGTTGCGGATGAATCTGGGGATCTCCATACACTTCGCTCGTCGAAGCCTGGAGTATCTTTGCCCGGATCCGTTTTGCCAGGCCGAGCATGTTGATAGCCCCCATAACAGAGGTCTTCACGGTTTTAATCGGATTATACTGGTAATGGATCGGGGAGGCGGGGCATGCCAGGTTGTAAATCTCATGCACCTCTATAAAAAATGGCATAGTGACATCGTGCCGTATCAGCTCAAAATAGGGATTTTTTAAAAGGTGAACAACATTTTGTTTCTGTCCGGTGAAATAGTTATCGAGGCAAATAACTTCATTTCCTTCATTCAGGAGTCGTTCACAAAGGTGAGAACCAAGAAAGCCCGCACCACCGGTCACTAATATTTTTTTCTTCATTTATTTTGATGCATTGAACCCGATACAGAAATAGGTAAATCCCATATTCTCAATGGTTTTTGGGTTATAAATATTTCTTCCGTCAAAGATAACGGGTTGTTTAAGGAGTTTATGGATGAAGTCAAAGTCAGGGTACCTGAATTCGGGCCATTCGGTTACAAGCAGCAGGCAATCGGCTCTGTCCAGGGCATCATATGGATTTTCGGTGTATTCAATCCGGTTGCCCAATATTCGTTTTGCTTCGGGTATGGCAACGGGATCATAGGCCTTGACTTTAGCACCGGCTTCCAGGAATTTCCTGATCAGAACAAGTGACGGGGCTTCACGCATATCATCTGTCTGAGGTTTAAAAGACAAGCCCCATAACCCGATCGTTTTATCCTTCAGATCCCCCTTGAAATAACCGGATATCTTGTGGAACATGATCGATTTCTGATCCTCATTGACTTCTTCAACAGCCTGGAGTACCCGTAAATTGTAGTTATATTCTTTTCCGGTTTTGATCAATGCTTTTACATCTTTTGGGAAACAGGAACCACCATATCCTACACCCGGGTAAATGAATTTCGATCCGATCCGGCTATCCGATCCGATCCCATTTCTGACATTATTGACATCTGCTCCCACGACCTCACATAGGTTGGCAATATCATTCATGAAGCTGATCTTGGTAGCAAGCATAGCATTGGCTGCATATTTGGTCATTTCTGCAGAGGTAATATCCATAAAGATAACCGGGTGACCGTTGAGGGTAAAAGGCTTGTACAGACTTTTCATAACCTCTTCGGCTCTTTTGGATTCAAGACCGATAACAATACGATCGGGTTTTAAAAAATCATCAATGGCGGCACCCTCCTTAAGGAATTCCGGGTTAGAGGCCACATCAAATTCGATCTTCACACCCCGTTTGACCAGTTCTTCCTGGATTGCCGTTTTTACCTTTGCAGCTGTTCCGACCGGCACTGTACTTTTCGTAACCACAAGGATATATTCCTTCATGTGCTTTCCAACCTCGTGAGCGACTGCAAGGACATATTTCAGATCAGCGCTACCATCTTCATCAGGCGGTGTTCCGACAGCATTGAAGATCACTTCGCAACCGTCCAGAGAATCGGCAAGGTCAGTAGAAAAATGTAACCGGTTTTTGCTTGTATTACGGTGTACCATTTCTTCCAACCCCGGTTCATATATTGGAATAAAACCCTTTTGAAGACCGTCGATCTTCTTTTGATCAATATCAACGCAGGTAACATCAATCCCTACTTCTGCAAAGCAGGTACCGGTGACTAAACCTACATAACCGGTTCCGACAATCGTAATTTTCATATAGTCAGAATTTTGAGTTTTTATAGCGACCGCAAACCTACGTCAATTTTGTGAAATTGGCAAATCTTTGAAGGAAAAAACTGTCTATTATCGGCATTTGGCAGCTTTTCATATCATATATACAGGAAACGTCTACTGAGATAGTTTTTAAGAAAATAACCAGCAGGGCAAAGAAAAATAAAAGACGGTTGTTCAATGCAAAAAAATATCGTCACCAGGATAAGAGACGATAACATTGAAAATAACAGGAGAACTCATAAAGGGAAACAACTCCAATAGAACCCACTCTCAGCTATGAGAGCGGGTTCTATTGGAATTGTACGGATAGTTTATCATACCCATTTCTGCACCGCTGTACCAATGGCAGGTCCTGCCTTCGCAAGATCTTCCAGCTTTATCACCTGACATGCATCGATATCTGCATGCAGCCATAAAAATAAGGGTTCACCTTTCGCTGCTAGTTCGGATGCATCGTCGATATTTACAATAATATACATGCCTCTCTGACCATTAATAGGGCAAAAATAAGCAGCTTCAGCTTTCTAATCAGCAAGTAACTGCTCCATCTTGTATCCAAATTGCGGATCTTTGAGTAATTCATTTCTTCTTTCGACTGGAAATCGGACCTTAAGAATAAAACGCATAACATTCCTCCTTTTTTGTTAGTAATTTAATTTCACACTGTATGTATTTATTTTGGCATATTTTAAATATGCGGATGCGAAGGTAATTTAGAATCAGTCAAAATAAACATTTTGATTTCATTTTTTATTTAATTTGTACTTTTACCCAACAAATTAACCTTAGAATGTTTATAGATAATGAACAGGAAGTATGGTCAGAAAAAATTAACGGTACCTGATGGCGGTATAGGGAAGATCAGAAGAAAAACACCAGTTCCGGTAATGGACAAAAAGGGGCCTTCATTTTCAAAGGTAAACACACTTATTCCCTTATTTGTCATTCTGCTCATCACATTCATTGCTTTCCTGCCGTCGCTTCGTAATGGATTTGTATTATGGGACGACCCGGAATATACTTTCGAAAACCCTCTTCTTAAAAATTTTTCGATTTCAAAGATCTTTTCATTTTCTACTTTTTACATGGGAAATTATCACCCTCTAACGATTCTTTGGCTGCACTGGGAAATACTTCTCTTTCCTAAAGGAGATCCGGGTTTCAATAATGGATTAAACCCTTTCTGGTTTCACCTCAACAACCTTCTTTTACATGTTCTAAATACAGCCCTGGTATTTTATGTAATCTATGAATTACTCGGTAAAAAAGGCTGGAAGATCGCCGGAATTACTGCATTATTATTCGGAATTCATCCAATGCATGTGGAATCGGTTGCATGGGTTTCTGAAATTAAAGATGTGCTTTATGGCGCTTTTTTTCTGGGTGCCTTGCTGATTTATATCCGCTATTTGAAAAGCAGAAATATTCTATTATTAGTACTTACTTTTATTCTGTTTATAATCTCCAACTTAGCCAAAGGTCAGGCAGTTACTTTACCTGTGCTCTTGTTATTGATCGATTATTACCGGGGTCGAAAAATAAACAGATCTGCCATTCTTGAGAAAGTACCTTTTTTTGCAGGGTCATTGTTATTTGGAATTCTTGCTCTAAATGCGCAAGCTGCAGAAGCAGCTATAAACGAAACGTATTATTCATCCTTTAACAGTATATTCTATGGATGTTATGGTTTCTTGATCTATATCTATAAATTCTTCTTACCCATTTATTTATCAGGCGTTCACCCATACCCTACCAGCCCGACCCAACCGTTACCCTCCTATTTTTATCTTATGCCTGTTATTGTCATGGCCATTGGGTTTGCAATCTATAAAACAATAAAATACTCCAAAGACTATCTGTTTGGCTTTTTATTTTACCTGTTTTCTATTTCAGTTATGTTAAAACTGGTTCCGGTAGGTGATACTATTATAGCTGAACGATACAGTTATATTCCTTACATCGGGCTCTTTTTCATTATTGGGCAGGTGTACAGGAAAATCAGCGGAACAAAAAAATGGACAACAATTGCCAATATCTCTGTCATGGGGATTTTCTTAGTCTTATGTGTATTAACATGGCAGCGAACCCGTATTTGGAAAGACAGTTTTACTTTTTGGGGTGACGTAAGTGGAAAATATCCGGCATATTGGAGGGGATACAATTGCCTTGGTCAGGAATATGCCAGGATCGGGGATTTTGATAAGGCATTGGAGTGTTACTCTCTTGCCTGTGAAAAGGATAAATGGGCGCCACCTACACCTTATATGTTACGTGGAGCACTATATGTGGATCGGGTTAAAAACTACGATTTGGCAATTGCCGATTTTAAAAAAGTATTGACATTCCCAAATAAAAACGATCCTACTCAATTGGACGGAAGGCACAATCTGGCCCTGGCATACAATAAAAAAGGAGAGTATGCAAAAGCTATTCCGGTATTGGATGAGGCTATTCAAATTGCTCCTGAACATCCGACAAGTTATTATTTTAAAGGGATTTCGTATACCGGTATGAAAAACTATGGACAGGCGGAAATTGAATACACCAATGCTATCAGTAAAAACCCCAATTATGTAGCTGCTTATTTCAACAGGGGGATACTTTACACAGACTATATCAACCTGTTTGATAAAGGCATTGCCGACTTTAAAAAAGTTCTCGAGTTAAATCCCAACAATAAGGATGCTACCATCAACATCGGTATTTGCTATTTCAAAATGAATAAGTGGAAAGAAGCATTCGAGCAATACACTCGTGCCATACAATCTTTCCCTGATGACGGAAAAATTTTTTATCTTAGAGCAATCACCTGTGTCCAGATAAGCAACTTCAGGCAAGCCTATCAGGACGGAATAAAGTCCAAACAATTAGGATTTAACATTTCCGATCAGCTCTTGAGCGGGTGGAAATCAAAGTCTAAATAAAAGGAGGATTCAATGAAAACCGGTCAAAGCAATTGTCTCATATACGGATGTATGGGGCTGGGAGGTGGATGGAACAGGAACCCTTTAACCCCAAACGATGAAAAAACAGCACATGAGGCCATTTATGCAGCTCTGGAGACAGGGATCGAAAGATTCGACCACGCGGATATTTATGCGTATGGGAAAGCAGAAGAAGTTTTTGGAAAAGTAATAAAAAGCAATCCGGGGTTAAGGAATAAGATCATTTTACAATCGAAATCCGGGATAATGTTGGGAAAAGGTCCGGATAATTCAAACATATATAACTTCAATAAAGACTATTTAATTCAACAGGTACGGGGTATCCTGAAGCGCCTGCAAACAGACTATTTGGATATTTTCCTCTTACACCGTCCGGATATTCTCTCACATGCATCTGAAATTGCTGAAACTTTTCATTATCTCAGAGAGGAGGGGTATGTTAAACAGTTCGGAGTAAGTAATATGTCTGTTAGCCAGATCCGGCTTATCCAAAACTATTGGAAGGAAGGATTGGTTGCAAATCAGATCCGGCTTAGCCTGGAGCATTCCATGGCAGTAGATATCGGGGTGAGCATTAATACTTCCATGATCCCATACGATAGTGGGTTACAGGGTATGCTTGAGTTTTGTCAGATAAATAATATGGCGATCCAGGCATGGGGTTCCTTAGATCGTGGGTTATACACTGGAAAACCCCATGCTTCACTGGATAGAAAGGAACTGGAAACAGCAAAGCTTGTCTCGAAGCTTGCCGGCAAATTCAATGTCCCCGAAAATTCAATTCTACTGGCCTGGTTATTGATGATTCCCGGCACTATCCAACCCATTATTGGTACAACCAAACCGGAAAGGATTCGTGCTTGCAAAAAAGCACTTGAAGTAAAAATGAGTCACGAAGAATGGTATGAACTTTGGATAACCGCCAGGGGAAAACCACTGCCATAGCGGCAAACACCCTTAAGGAAGAAAGGATTTCAGGAGGATGACCCAGTCTATATTTTCAGTTTCGTCTGAATAGCCTTAACCTCTTCTTTCAATTGCTTCACGGATTTCGCAAGATGAAGCGTCTGAGAGGAAGTATTTTCAGGAATTTCTGCACTTATGAAATGGACAAACTGCCAAACTTCGCGGATATCCGATACTGGCATTTCAAATGGTTCATACACGGAATTTAAGGAGTGAAGAATCAGTTTTCCGTCGGATTTTATTTTGTTTTCGACGACTTTAAAGATAATGCCTTCTTCGATGGTTAAAATGATATAAGCATCCCGGTCGCGGATCGTAGTCCAGTCCTGGACAAATACCCCGGTAACCCAGGAACCATCTGGTATGGGCAGCATGGAATCACCGCTGACCTGGAATGTCCTGTATTTCTTCTGCTTTGACAGGAAGGGCAACCGGAAGGTCGGTAAAATACTGATGTATTCCGGATCAGCAAAACCGCTTTTATATCCTGCCTTTGCTTTTTCCGATACCAGTTCTATATTCTCTTCGTTATCAGAACCTACCGTAGTCGCCAGTATGCGCAGATGGGTTCCATTCATGTAAACATCATAACCTTTTTCCAGTTGCCTGAGCTGGCTTTCCGGTAAAGCGGAAAGGTCAATCTTTACCAATGTATCAATCGAAATCCTGAAGTACTTTGAAAAAGCGATCAATGCGGTAATTCCCGGTTGAGCAATAGCATTCTCATACCCGCTCAACGTAGACCGTTTCATACTCAGCGCCACAGCCACATCATCCTGTGTCCTGCCCATCCGCTTACGCAAAAATTTTATGTTTGAATTGAAATACATAGTTGCATTTTTTAAAAATAATGATTATATTGTAGGCGAAAATTTGATTAAAAATTAATCAAAAATAATAAATATTTTTAACATGCACACCATTTTGAAAAAAAATCTTAGCGTCTTTGCGCCTTTGCGGTAAAAAAAGATGATTACTAACAGAAAGTATGCAGACCGTAAACCGGAATATTGTTCATCTAGACCTCGATACTTTCTTCGTGTCGGTGGAACGGTTGCTGAACGCCACGCTGCTTGGCAAACCGGTGATCATAGGAGGAATGTCGGATAGGGGGGTGGTGGCAAGCTGCAGTTACGAAGCCCGGCGTTTTGGTGTCAGCTCGGCCATGCCCATGAAAATGGCCCGGATGCTTTGCAAAGATGCGGTGTTCATCAGGGGTGATATGGAACTTTATTCAAGGTATTCGCACTTGGTCACCGACATCATAGCAGAACGTTCGCCAGTGTACGAGAAAGCCTCCATTGATGAGCATTATATTGATATTACGGGCATGGATCGTTTCTTTGGATTACTGAAGTGGACACAGGATCTCCGGAAGACGATCATACATCATACAGGGTTGCCCATATCTTTTGGATTGTCGGTGAATAAGACTGTTTCCAAGATCGCCACCGGTGAGGCTAAACCAAACGGGGAACTGCTGGTACCGAAAGAAGTGGTCAGGCCTTTCCTGGCTCCTTTATCCATCAGGAAGATCCCGGGAATAGGGGAGAAGACCTATCCTTTGCTTCGTTCTATGGGCGTTTCCACCATTGAAACGCTGAGCAGGATACCGGTGGATATGATGGAAAGGGTGATGGGAAAAAATGGGATCATCTTATGGGAACGGGCTAACGGGATCGACGCTACCCCGGTAAGGCCTTATTCCGAAAGTAAATCGGTCAGCACCGAAACCACTTTCGACCAGGATACGATCGATATCATAAGAATGAAGGAAATCCTGGTAAAGATGGTGGAAAAACTCTCCTTTGAGCTCAGGGAACAGCAAAAACTCACAGCCTGTGTGACGGTCAAGATCAGGTATTCGAATTTTGATACCCATACCCTGCAGCAACATATCCCTTATACGGCGTTCGATCATATACTCATCCCCATGGTAAAGGAACTGTTTGATAAACTATACCAACGGCGAATGCTGATCCGGCTGATCGGTGTACGCTTCAGTAACCTGGTGCCCGGCAGTCCCCAGCTTAATATGTTCGAGGAAAGTACACAAATGATCAACCTGTACCAGGTGCTCGACCGCATCCGTCACAAATATGGGGTCAAATCGATCAGGAGGGGCGTTGATTTAAAAAATAGCGAAATAGTGAAGTAAAGAAGCAGCGAAAAAAGTACAGAAAAACGTATTACTTTTTGAAGGATGGCGGATTAATAGTGAAAAAATAGTATGGAAAGATTAAAAGAAATGAACGATGAGATTATTTCCCAGATTTATTTTATCCGGGGAAGGAAGGTCATGTTTGACAGCGACCTGGCACGACTTTATGGGGTAACAACTGCCAGATTAAATCAGCAGGTTCGAAGAAATGTGGATCGATTTCCACCTGATTTTATGGTTGAACTAACTGCTGATGAATACCGAAACTTGATGTTGCAAATTGCAACATCAAGATTGCAAAACGCTGATTCTAAAGATTATGCCAACTTGATGTTGCAAATTGAGACATCAAGTTGGGGAGGCCGCCGAAAACTACCTTTTGTTTTTACAGAACATGGAGCATTGATGCTTGCCAGTGTTTTAAGCAGTCCTGCGGCTATTCAGGCAAGTATTTATGTGGTGAGAGTTTTTGTAAAACTCAGGGATTTTCTGTCCATGAATAACGAGCTTTCCATAAAAATTGATGACCTCGAAAAAAGAACTTTTGAGAAATTAGATGAACATTCTGAGCAGTTGATGCTTGTGTTTCAGGCATTGAGAGAATTAGTTCACCGGAAAGACGAACCATTGCCTCCTGGGGGGTTTAAAATCGGAAAAGAAAAAAATATTGAAACTACGAAATAGCGAATTTTTATTTCGCTCCTTCACTACTTCGCTACTTAATTATGTATCTCAACTGTCATTCATATTATAGTTTACGATACGGTACGCTGTCCATTGACCGGCTAATCGAAGAGGCTGTCAAATACCGGGTGCAGGCGCTTGCTCTTACCGACATAAATAACTCCACCGGCAGTATGAATTTTGTAAAGGCTTGCAGGGAAAATAACATTAAACCCATAGCCGGGATCGAGTTCAGAAAAGGAGACGACTTTCTTTTTACCGGATTAGCGAAAAACAATGAAGGATTCAGGGAATTGAATGATTTTCTGAGCTATCATACGGTCAATAATCTCCCTCTTCCGGATCAGTCGCCGGAATTTGAAAATGTTTATGTGATCTATCCCATTCCCCCTCTCCTTCAGGCGAGGGGGCGAGGGGGTGAGGTCCCTAAAAAGCTCAAATCCTATGAATTTATTGGCGTCAGGCCATCCGGTATAAGGAAATTGATCAGGACGGAAAATAGCCCTGGCTCAGATAGATACGTCATTCTTGCCCCCGTGACATTTTCAAATGAAAAAGAATACGAATTGCATCGTAACCTGAGAGCCATTGACAACAACATCCTGTTGAGCCGCCTTCGCTCTGAAAACCTGGCCTTTCCTGATGAAAAAATGATTCCGGCAGATGCGTTGCTTGACAGGTATAAGGATTACCCGCAACTGATAAAAAATAGCGCGATCCTTCTTGAGAATTGTCACATCGATTTTGATTTCACTGCATGTAAGAACAAAAAAACTTTTACCGGCAATCATTATGATGATAAGATACTCCTCGAGAAACTTACCTATGACGGCCTTGATTACCGTTATGGAAAAAACAACAGGGAAGCTGAAAACAGGATCCGTCATGAGCTCGGAATCATTGACAAAATGGGTTTTTCTCCTTACTTCCTGATCGCCTGGGATATTATCCGGTACTCTGTGTCCCGCGGGTTCTATCATGTCGGAAGAGGCAGCGGCGCCAATAGCATCGTTGCCTATTGCCTGAAGATCACCGATGTGGATCCGATCGAACTGGATCTTTATTTCGAACGTTTTATCAATCCGAAAAGAACATCACCTCCTGATTTTGATATTGACTACTCCTGGAAAGAAAGGGATGAAGTGCTGGATTATATCTTCAAGAGATACGGTACCAAAAATACCGCTTTGCTTGGCGCCATGTCAACCTTTAAAGGCAACTCCATTTTCCGGGAATTGGGCAAAGTTCATGGATTACCAAAGCAGGAAATGGATCAGCTTCTGAAAGATCCGGGTGAAACTATCCATCAGAGTGAAATTGTCAGGAAAATCGGTGAATTGGGAGATATGATGGTTAATTTCCCCAATATCCGCAGTATTCATGCAGGAGGGGTCCTGATATCCGACGAACCGATCACGTGCTATACGGCGTTGGACATGCCCCCCAAAGGTTTTCCCACGACGCAATGGGACATGTATGTGGCCGAGGATATCGGTTTCGAGAAGCTTGATATTTTAAGTCAACGGGGAATCGGTCATATCAGGGAATCTGCCGAGATCATACGAAAAAACCGCAGCATCAACGTGGATGTTCACCAGGTACAGATTTTTAAGAAAGACGAGAAAGTCAAACACCAGCTTCGCAGTGGAGAGACCATCGGTTGTTTTTACGTGGAAAGCCCTGCCATGCGCGGATTGCTAAAGAAACTGCATTGTGATAACTATCGCAGCCTGGTGGCTGCCAGTTCCATTATCCGCCCGGGCGTTGCAAGATCTGGAATGATGAAGGAATACATTTACCGGTTTCATCACCCGGATAATTTTCACTATCTGCATCCCATAATGGAGGAGCAGTTGAAAGAGACTTACGGTGTAATGGTTTACCAGGAAGACGTGCTGAGGATATGTCATCATTTTGCCGGGCTTGACCTTGCCGACGCCGATGTCTTACGCAGGGCTATGAGCGGCAAATACAGGTCAAGGAAAGAGCTCGACCGCATTATTGAGAAATTTTTCAGCAATTGCCGGAACTTCGGGTATTCCGAAGAAGTCACAAAGGAAGTATGGCGCCAGATCGAGTCATTTGCAGGGTATTCATTTTCGAAAGCACATTCCGCATCCTATGCCGTGGAAAGTTACCAGAGCCTTTTCCTGAAAGCACATTATCCGCTGGAATTCATGGTAGGGGTGATCAATAATTTCGGCGGATTTTATCCCTCATGGGTCTATTTTAACGAAGCCAAAAACCTGGGCGCTGTCATTCATCTGCCTTGCGTGAATAACGGGGATTATAAGACCAGTATCAGGGGAAAAGATATTTACGTCGGTTTTATTCATGTAGCGAATCTTGAAAACACCGTCTCAAAAGCTATAAGCGCCGAGAGAAAAGCAAATGGCGAATATGCCGGATTAGAAGATTTCATTGTAAGAACCGCGATCACCATTGAACAATTGGTCATCCTGATCCGTATCGGCGCTTTCCGGTTCACGGGCAAAACGAAAGCCCAACTCCTTTGGGAAGCCCATTTTTTATCGGGGAAAAAACCGGCCGTCACGCCAAAGGATGTTCTTTTTCATATGCCAGTAAAAAATTTTGAATTGCCTCCACTGGAACAGGATACACTCGAAGAAGTTTACGATGAAGTGGAATTTCTTGGATTCCCCGTCAAACATACTTATTTCGACCTGCTGGAAACGGCTTTCCGCGGAGAACTTTTTACAAAAGACATGATCCGTTATGTGGGAAAGAAAGTCCGTATGCTTGGTCAGTTGGTTACGATCAAGTATGTCAGGACGGTCAACAAAGAGTGGATGCATTTCGGAACATTCATAGATGTTCACGGGCATTTCTTTGATACGGTACATTTCCCCAGGGCGGTTAAGGAATATCCTTTCTGTGGTGACGGGATTTACCTGGTTTTGGGCAAGATCGTGGAAGAATTCGGCTTCCCGAGCATGGAAGTCGAAAAAATGGCGAAAATGCCGTTGAAAAAGGATCCGAGATTATAGTTAAGAAAATGTGAATGAAACAATTTGTTTGAAGAGTAAATCCAATGGTTTAAAAAGTACATTTGTAAACAACTTAAGGAAGGAAGAAAATACGGATAAGTTAATGACTTTAATTAATACAGGTAGCCAGGCTACTTATTTTGGCATTTTACTCTGAAAAAAGGATAGAATTATAATGGCAAAAAAATCCAATAAAAGACCTGAGCAGAAGTCAAAACCTTACGGCAGGAAGTTGCCGGTTGCAACACAAAGAACTGCTCTATTACGAGAAAACAAAATAGTGATCGCAGTTACTTTGATCGGGATCCTGTTTGTTACCTGGATTCCTTACAGGTCAACCCTCGATTCAGGTTTTACGGTGTGGGACGATCCTGATTATGTTCTCTATAATACCAATATTCACTCGCTTGATCTGAAAACAGTATCGTATTTATTTACCCACCAATCGGCCCGGAATTATCATCCGCTTACCATGATTTCCCTTGCCATTGATTATCATCTTTCAAAAGGGAATGGTGGCGATGTGAACCTGGAAAGTGATGCCAGCATATTTCACCGCGTCAATCTTATTTTGCACCTGCTGAATGTAATTTTGGTTTTTGCTTTTATCTTCCTCCTGACAAAACGAAACATTCTGATTGCTGCTATTACGTCATTACTGTTCGGGATCCACCCGCTCCATGTGGAATCGGTAGCCTGGATTACCGAGAGGAAGGATGTTCTTTATACATTTTTCTTCATGCTCGGTCTGATCACCTATTTGCGCTACCTCGACTCAAAGAGAATACTCCATTTTCTAATGGTTGTATTATTCTTCCTGATGTCGCTATTCTCGAAGCCTGCGGCCGTCATCTTTCCATTAATTCTGCTGTTGATTGATTTTTACCATCAGCGAATGTTTACAAAACGATCTATCTTTGAAAAAATCCCACTCCTTGTTTTATCTCTTATCTTTGGTGTGATCACCTATGTTATACAATCCAGGACCTCCATCTCGGCATTCTCAAGTATTTCGGTCATTCACCGTGTGCTCTTCGTCTGCTATGGTTTCGTCATGTACATCTACAAACTGGTTGTTCCTTTGAACCAGTCGGTTTATTACCCGTATCCGGCATTGAATTCTTCGGGGTACCTCCCGGCCATTTTTTATATCTGCCCCATTATTGTCTTTGCCATTACCGGGCTGATGGTCCTTTCGTATAAATACACCCGGGTCATCACTTTCGGGATAATGTTTTACTTTTTTTCTGTCATTCTGGTGTTACAGGTCATCAGCATCGGTAGTGTCATTATCTCCGAAAGATATACCTACATGGCCTATATCGGGTTGTTCTACATTGTCGCATGGTACTTCGATTATTTCATGAGGAAAAAGTTGGGATCTCTTAATTTCCTTAAGTATGTCGCTGCTTTCATCCTTTTTCTCTCTTTATCTACCTTAGAAATCCTTACGTATCAATGGAATCTCGTCTGGAAGGATCCTGTAAGTTTATGGACCTATGTAATCCGGCAGTATCCGACGGCCGTGTCAGCTTATGTTAACCGGGGAGAGGCCTTTGAGAAAAAGAAAAACCTGGAAGCAGCCAGGGAAGATTACGAAAGAGCTGTTCACTTTGGTCCGGATAATGGAAATGCATGGGATGGTCTCGGTCGGATTCACGGATTATTAGGGGAATATGACAAATCGGTAAAAGCCCTTACAAAATCCATTGAAATGAATGGAACATCCGCCATTACTTATATGAACAGAGGGATTTCCTATAGGTTTCTTAAAGATTACCCGAAGGCCATTGATGATTATACAAAAGCTCTTTCCCTGAGCCGCGATGATGCTGACAGGTTCAATATCACAAGGAATCTAGCTTTCACGCTGATCCAGGCAGAACAATATACCAAAGCCATTGATTATTATAATTTCCTGATCAGCCTGCAGCCTGATAACGATGATTTTTACCTGAATCGCGGCGTTTGCCATCACCGGTTAAAACATTACCCTGAAGCCATCGGCGATTTTATTAGAACCATAGAACTCAATGCAAAACAGGCTGTGGCATATTTCGATCTTGCGATCGTTTATGCAGATCAGAAAGACTTTTCCAACGCACGCTATTATACCGAGAAGGCAAAATCAATGGGAGTTGACGTGGATCCTGCATTCCTTAAGAGCCTGGCTGAGAAGAAGGATGGGAAGTAACAAGCCCCTTTGTTACAATCACTTTATTCTCACCCAGCAGTTCCAATACTCTGAATTCCATACCCAGGGCTATGAAGTTCCCCTTCAGCTCCTCAAATCCTTTCCTTTGCATTTTTGTGGCAGCAATGTAGTTAAAGATCAGGATCCCATTTTCAGACAAATGTTGAAAACAATGATCCAGGAAAGATCGCTGAATGAACTTTTCAGGAACATCGCGGTCGTGAAAAAGATCGATGACAAGGCAATCAAATTTCTGATCATTCGTACCAACGAAAACCGCAGCATCCTCATGAACGATCGTCAGGCCGGTGTACCGGTCGATACCGAAATACTCCCTTGCTAATTGAATAATCCGATCATCATGCTCCACACCGATAATCCTTGTCGTCATATTCAATTCATCCCTTAACACAGAAACGATACTTCCTGCGCCAAGTCCTAAAAGCAAAAGACTTTCCGGATTCCTTACGGTAAGATTGATTTCCCTGAAAACCTTTTGAAACAACCGGTGGAGAGAACCAAAAGAATAATTGGCCTTTTCCGAATCGAGCCTATACTTTCCAGAAATGTACCAGACCTCCAGTTTTCCATTTAATGCAGAATGCAGTGTACATATCCTGAAACCCCAGATATAACTGAGAAGAGTTTGTAATATTGAATTCATCCCGATGATTTCTGACCCCTGATTACTGTCTTCAGTGCTTTTGCTAACCTTTAATCCCGATCATCAGGCTCGTACCCTGTGTCGAATCTGCTCTTCGTATTTCTTTTAGTCCTGCGTCCCTCATCCATGTTTCAATCTCAGATTCGGTATAGGTATCACCCTTTTCAGTTCCCACCAACATGTTCAATGCAAAGATCGCTCCGGCTTTCGGCTCGGTCCTGTCGTCATTCATGATGTGATCCAGGATCACCAACTGACCTCCCTTATCAAGCGCTGCATTGCATCTTCTGATGAGGGACCTGTTTTCATCAGGGGAATTAATATGAATTACGGCTGACAGAAAAATAAAATTGTATCCTTTCCCGAATCCATCTTTCAGGTAATCACCCGCCATGGTCGTTACTGAACCTGAAAATCCTTCGCGATCGATGTACCCCTGTGTGATAGGAACAATGGTTGGCAAATCGAAAACTACCGCTTTAATCTTTTTATTTTTCCGGATGAATTCAAAGGAAAAGGCTCCTGAACCGCCTCCGATGTCCAGGATACGTGTTGTTTTTGATAGATCAAGGAGGGAGGCAACTTCTTTGGCTTGCTGTGGCGCCCGCGCATGCATCGCAGCAATAAAGGCCTCACGCCATTCATTTCCCCGGTCTTCGATCGAGTTTTCGATCGCTATAGATTTTCCTGTACGTACTGATTCAGTAAGTGTGCTCCAGGTTTTCCAGATATTCAACATATGCCCGAGGCCACCTAAAAAACCAGGGTTTTCCCTGACCAGGAATTTTGATGAAAAGGTTGTGTTTGAAAACTTATCCTTATTTTTTTCAACCAACCCGATCGCAACAAGGGCATTAAGCAGGCGGTCAGTTGCCCTGGGATCTGTACCCGATTTTCCCGCTATTTCAGAGGAAGTCCTGGCCTCTTGCAATATACTGAATATCCCCAGTTCATATCCTGTCAAAATGACCCTGCTGATACGGAAAGCATTGGCCATTTCCATTAATTCCGCAGGGTCCGAAATTATTTTTTTCATCGATTATACCTTTCTTTTTTTGGTTCAAAATGAAATAATTGAAGTATATTTGTCAATAAAGTTATTTTTTACTTTCAGATTCTTATTGTCAAACCTTAAACTGTTTAATTATGGATAACGCAATTGTTCTTACCATCGTACTTATTGTTGTATTCTTTTTCTTTTCCGGGATACGTATTATCAGGCCTACTTCCCGTGGTCTTGTGGAACGGCTTGGGAAATATTACCGTTTTGCTAATGCGGGATTTAACTGGATTATTCCGTTTATTGACAACATGTATAAAATCAATATAACGGAAAAAATGATCAATGCTGAACCGCAGGAGATCATCACTAATGATAATCTGAATGCACGCGTTGATGCCCAGGTTTACTTTAAGATCAAACCGGATGAACAAAGTGTTAAAAATTCTCAATACAATGTTAACAGTATTGAGTACCAGATCGTTAATCTTGCCAGAACAACATTAAGGAATATTATCGGCACCATGACATTAAAGTCTGCAAATAGCGAAAGGGGAAAGATCAACAAGGAACTCCATGGCACATTGTTGGTGGAGACTGCAAACTGGGGAATAGAGATCGTGAGGACCGAGTTGAAAGAG
Organism: uncultured Bacteroidales bacterium; assembly: GCA_903929315.1. Classification (GTDB taxonomy): domain Bacteria; phylum Bacteroidota; class Bacteroidia; order Bacteroidales; family FEN-979; genus CAIYUC01. Next base: position 13,376 of record CAIYUC010000121.1, on the reverse strand, counting down.
ATCGATCCACCCAAGGATGTTCAGGAAACGATGAACAAGATCGTTAAAGCAGAAAACGAAAAAATCGCCGCCATCGATTTCGCCACTGCTACAGAAACCAGGGCCGATGGTGAAAAACGTGCTGAGATCCGAAAAGCGGAAGGGATAAAACAGGCTGCCATCCTACGGGCCGAAGGTGAAGCACAGGCAATTCAGCTGGTAAACGAAGCAGCCGAAAAGTTTTTTATTGGCAATGCTCAATTATTGAGGAGGATACAGGCGCTTGAAACCTCATTAAAAGAAAATGCCAAGATCGTTGTACCTATTGGATCTGACCTTGTGAATGTACTTGGAGAAATGGCAGGGATCATTCCGATAAAACAAAAAACGGTAGTGCAAGCCCCCATCGATACTACCCAGCCTAAATAGAACCTGATTTTAAGCAGGCTTTATCTTTTTCAATTCTGAAGTAAGCGTCTGGATATCCTTATCCACCTGCGATTTTAAGGCTTTTGTCTGAGACAGAAATTCATCGCCTTTTGCTGCTAAAGCGGATTTGAAATTCTGAAACTTTTCTTCAGCGGATTCCCTGATAACCTGGATTTGTTCCTTCAATGAAGAATTGTTTTCCTGCATTTTCTGATGAATTTGTGCATGTTCCGCTTCAAAATGATCAAAACGGCTGGATATTTTTTGATACAATTCATCAGATATTGCATTCATTTTCGCAAGGGCGTCGATTAATTCAAGCCGGAGCGCCCCGATTTCACGGTCAAGTTTTGCGTTGACCCTTTCTCCATGGTCATTCAATGTTGCAAAATTCCCCTGTATTTTTCTCCACAGAAAAATAAATGTGCCCAGAATCAGAATGAGAAGAATAGCAAGCATGATCAACACATGTCCAAAACGCCTCCTCATCTTATCGTGGTTGATTTTTACCTGATCATTAAGAGAAGAGACGGTTACCGACATTTTATTTATGGAATCGGCGTAACGGGCGTTTTGAACCCCGAAGGTTTTAATGAGATTGCTCAGGCTGTCAATTTTAAGACTTTGCCGGTTGACAATTTTCTTTACTTCGGATGCCGGTTTTTTTGCCGCATCGATGTTGTCATAGATTTTTTTCTTTTCAATCTGGAATTCCTTCTTCTGAAGATAATCCGTGGTTTGTGCTCCTGCCGTGGCAAACAGGAACACAAGGATGGTAAAGAATAAAAGTTTTTTCATGGCTTTGGATTAAATTTATGCCCGAAATATACGATATAAATTCCGGAAGTCAATAGGGAGATCATACTTTTTACCGTTTTAATATCCAAAAATCTCTTCCAATGAAAGCCGGGTGACTGGGCCTAAATTTTCCAATCCTTTAAAATCTGTCTCAGATTCTTTTCCTAGAACAAGGTAGGTTTTGGTCCTTTCCTTAAGAAATTTATTGTTAAAGGCTTTTACATCAGTCAATGTCATTCCCGGAACTTTATCATATATTTCTTTCCTTATGTCATAATTTAATCCCAGCTTATTGGCATTCAGAAAGTTCCATATCACGTTCATTTTTGTGATTCTTTCCGAGCAGATTCTGTTCAGGACAGATTTTTTCGAGACATTGAAAGTGATATCTGCTAAGGGCATCGTGTTATATAGCTCATCAAAGGCCATCAGTGCATCCATCATTTTATCATTCTGGGTAGCGATATAACCAATGGCAAGATAAGATTTCGTGAGATCAGTTGGTTCCTGGTAGCGGGAATATGCGGTATAAGCTAATGCTCTTTTTTCACGTAATTCCTGGAATACGATATTACTTCCAAAATAATTGTTGAACAGTATAACAGATGGCGCCAGGGTCGGATCAAATTTGCCTTCTTTGATAAGGGTCTGTAATCTTGATTGCTTTGCGTCATAATGGACAAAAAGTACTTTATTCTTTTCAGTTGTAAGTTCAGTGAACACCGATGATTGTGGAACTTCTTTCAGTTGATCCGGGACTTGATGGTATTTCGAGAGAAGAGTCTTTATGTTTTCCGGAGAGGCAGTACCATAGTATAAAATTTTATGTTGAATGCCTTTTAGCTCACTGATCTTTTCGATAAGCTGATTGGCTGATAAATTCCTGAGTTCCATTTCAGAAAGGATATTTTTAACCGGGGAACGGGAACCATAAATTCCATAGCTCACCAGTGCATTAAAGATTTCCTGCTGGCTGGATTTTGCATCTTTCCTGGATTTCAAAGTATTTGCAACAAGTTTCTGCAAAGATGCTGTATCGGGTTGGGGATCAGTAAGCAATTCTTCCAGGAGGGACAATGCTTTTTCAAGATTTTCGTCAAGTCCATTTAAAGAAACGAATGTTTCATCTTCCGTGGAATTCGTGCTGAAACTACATGCCATTCTGTAAAATTCCTGCTTGATCTCCCCGGCAGAATGCTTTGAGGTTCCAAGAAAAGGAAGGTAACTTAGCGCAAAATTCAGGGTTTTATCATTATTTTTCCCCATGTTATAGTAGAAGCAAAGATTGAACGTTTCGTCTTCAATGTTTTTCTTATAGAGCAGTTTTATGTTCTTTGGCAGGATCAATGTTTTCAAATCCTTTTTGTAGTTTAGGAAAACGGGCTGGATTGCAGAGGTCTTTGATGACTGGATCTGTCTGAGAAAAGCGGATTCTGAGTCACGGTTGATATATACAGGTGTGATTGGGGGTTTTTTGATCTTTGTCACCTCTTCGGGTTGTCCCTGTTTTTTATAGACGATTACATAATTGTTATCGAAATACCGGTTGATAAAGTCAAGGAGTTCTTTCTTTGTGACCTTTTCCATCTTCCGGATAGATTCAACATATTTTGTGTAAGGAATATCATTCAGATAAGTATTCGCCATGGCCATTGCCCGTCCCTGGTTGGATTCATACTGTTTCAACAGATTTAGTTTTGCGTTATTGACATTTGCTTCCAGCATCCAATCGGGAAAATCTCCCTTCTTCAGTTGACCGATTTGTGCTAAAAGAAGATCTTTGACATTTTCCAATGACTGGCCTGATTTCGGACGTCCGGCGAGGACGATCGTCGCATAATCAGCCATTTGATTCGTATAGGCAGAGGCATTGAGTACTTTTTGCTTTTGATTAAGGTTCAGATCTATCAATCCGGCTTTCCCGTTAGAAAGGATCGTCCCGATCATGGTTAAAAGGTCCGCCTGATCACTGTTTGCCTTGATGTCAAAACCGAAAGCAATCCTGATGTTTTCCGCTTCAAGACCTGTGATTTCTTTTATGATTGGCTGATCAGGACTTTTCCATGGTTGATAGGTCAATGGTTCAATCTTGACTGGCGTCATTTTTCCAAAATATTTATCGATGATCGTAATAACATGATCCGGATCAAAATCCCCTGACATACAGATTGCCATATTATTCGGAACATAATATTTTGCAAAGAATTCCCGGATATTTTTCATCGAAGGATTTTTCAAATGTTCCGGCTCACCCAGGGTTGTCTGGGTTCCATATGGATGATTAGGGAATAGCGTGGCAAGAATGGCTTCATTTACTTTCCGGGAGTCATTTGTGAGCGACATGTTCTTTTCTTCGTATACAGTTTCCAATTCAGTATGAAAAAGACGTAATACAGGGTGTGAAAACCTGTCAACTTCGATCATGGCCCAGTTTTCAATCTGGTTTGAAGGGATATTTTCCATGTAGATCGTATAATCATTGGATGTTCCTGCATTGGAGCCCTGGGAACCTATCGCATCCATCAATTTATCATATTCGTTTGGTATGGCAAGTTTGGAAGCTTCATAGGACAAGCTGTCTATTTCTTTATAAAGCTGCAGGCGTCTTGAGTCATTTTTTTCATTGCGGTAAATTTCAAATGATGAATCAATGGCGCGGATATAGGTTTTCTCTTTATCCCAATCGGTCGTTCCAAACGTTTGGGTTCCTTTGAACATCATGTGCTCAAAATAATGAGCAAGTCCTGTTGTTGTATGCGGATCCATTTTACTACCCGCATGAACTGCAATATAGGTCTGGATCCGTGGAGCATCTTTATAGACCGTAAGATACACTTTCAAACCATTATCCAGGGTATAGATCCTTGCCTTTAACATGTCATCCGGTACTGTCTCAAATCCGGTTATTTTCTTCTGTTGTGCCATAATGGTTTTCATTGATATTATTTGCAATAAAATGAAAAAAATGATAAAAAGTTTTCTTGACATGGGAAAATATTTCATTGGTGAACTGAGTTATAAAAAACAGGCAGCAAGTTATCAAACATTTCAGATTTTTCAGATATTTCTAAAAATAGTTATCCATTTATTAAAAATATATGGGTTCTGTATAAATAATTTGAGTGATACCGCCCGGCTTCGGGGAAGATTCATTAACGGTAACCAGGCGAAAGATTCTTCATTATGTTAAATAATAAGTTTGTATTTTTGAAAGAATTTGTAATTTAGCAAATTAATCTGCCATTTTATGAGAAAGCCCTGTCATCTTTTTTTGTGGATTCCTTTACTATTTTTCATGATACTGAACAATGGTTGTTCGAAAAGTGATTCCGGAAGCACCGGAACTTATACCGGCTGGGCAGTCGGCCAGGCGTATAGTGGATATGGAACAATCCTGAATACGCAAAATGATGGCTTCTCCTGGTTACGTCAGGTAATTCCTAGTTTAGATCCGGATGTGAACATTAATGATATCAGTGCATTGGATTCCCAGGAAGCCTGGGCAGTAGGAGGAGTGGTGAATGGTTTTGGATTGATATTACGAACATTGGATGGCGGTCTAAACTGGAACAGGGTTGGTACACTGGACCAAATCCCGAATGATGAGCTGATGGCCATTTATGTAATTGATAAACAGACCATCTGGGCTGCAGGGAAAAATAATAGAATCTTATCTACCACCGATCAGGGAATGACATGGCGGAGTTTTAAACTCGATTCAATATTTCAGATAAATTTCACCTCGATCACCGTTTCAGGTACAAAGAATCTTTGGATCACAGGAGAACCCAATACTAAGAACCCTAATGATTCTATTGCTGTGATCATGCATTCACCGGATGGAGGTATCACCTGGTCAACCCAGGGATTAAAGGATACTCTGCCAGGTAAAATTCACAATATCTTTGCTGTCGATGATTCGACACTCTATGCAGCAGCGGATGGGTTTATCTATAAGACGACGAATGGAGGATTGAATTGGTACATCACTTTTACCAATCAAAATAAAAGGATTAATGCAGTTTGTGCTGAGGATATTAACGATATTTGGGCGATAGGGAATAATGACGGTCTTTTTCATTCAACCAACGGCGGTGTGCACTGGGATACGATCAAGCCTCAGGTAACTGGAAATAACCTTCTTGGTATAACAACGAACGGCTCTGCACAGAAGGTATGGATCGTCGGAGCAAATACTACCGGTATCGGTAAAGGGATTATTTTATATACCAATAATGACGGCCAGACCTGGTTTTTAGAAGATTATCCGGTCGAAGCAGGCCTTTATAAAATTTCCTTCGTTGGTACACGGTAAAAACAAATAAATCCACTCATTGACAGAATTATATCAATGGCATGAAAAAAATAAGTTATCCAGGTAACCCAATCCCTGGTAACTTTCCTGATTATTCTTTTGGCTTATCCTTGATGGAAATATGCAGAAGGGTAATTAAAATACCAAATTGGACCACAGCCATACTAATCCAGATATAGGTCGACCAATGAAACACGATCTTGCCATGAGACAGACCGGCTATGATCCCAAGCAACAGCAATATTCCACCTATTAATGCGAGGGCCGCTGCTTTAATGTGTAGAAGCTTTTTCATAAAACAGGTTTAAGTTAATTAATCAAGGATTTGTACAAAAGTATGACAATTCACATTAATAACAAAAAGAAGGACCTATGAAAACTTTAACAGTGAAGTTTCTATGCTATTTTTTGGCTGATAAATTTGAAGTTCTCTTTTTCTTCATATATTTACCGCTGATTTGCAAACTTTAAGACATCACAAAATAAAAGGAGGATTTTATATGAGAATAAAAAAAACAATGTTTATGATGCTTGTATCTGTATTACTTCTGGGTAACACATTACTTTTTTACGGGAGCCTTAATGCTCAGGAAAAAGGAATATTTATTGATAAGCGTGATGGTCATGCTTATAAATGGGTAAAGACCGGTAATCAAGTTTGGATGGTTGAAAACTTAAAGTTTGCAACAACAGAAGGCAGCTGGGTATACAATAAAGACACTGCAAATGTAAAGACATATGGGAGACTTTATGACTGGAATACCGCTGTCAAAGCATGTCCCAAAGGCTGGCATTTACCCTCCGATCTGGAATGGAATACACTTATTAAAGATCTTGGGGGTGAGGATGTAGCAGGCGAGAAATTGCAGCAGATGGACACTGTAAAAGTGAAGCAGGACACCAGGAGCGCCATGGTCACCCAGGGTTTTTCAGCATTGATCAGCGGTATCAGACATAATGACGGTTCTTTCGATGGAATGGGAGTCTGGGGAGGCTGCTGGACAGCCACATTTATGAGCAATGACGTGGCGGATAATTTCCTGTTTATAAAAGGCGCAAAAGCAGTTGGAAAGAGTTCCAGCACCAAAAATTCCGGGTATTCGGTCCGGTGTGTAAAAAAATAAGGTCATTTCGGGGAATTTTCAGCAACAATGCTCCAGTAACCCACTACCCTTGATTTATCAGCATAGATGGAATCACCCGAATTCCTGTATAAAACCGGCGTTAGTCTTATTTCAGGGATATCACTGGTAAGATAAAGCATGGTTAGTATGGAAGTCCAGCCGCACAAACTTGTATCAAGATCAGGAATGTTACTTTTGGCGTTCTCTTCCATGACTTTTAAAAGGGTTTCGGCAGAATTGGAAAGTATGGCTTCGCATGTTTTCTTGTCCACCCTTTTTGCAACCTCGTATGACGGATAATGGGAAAAATCGGTACTGAAGACGAACAGATTGTTCCTGTTAAAATAGGGTTTTAACCCTTCTGCTATGGATTTACAGACAGCTGCCGACTGAGTACCCAGGACAACCGGAAAAAATGAAATCTTTTTCTTCAGATAGTATTGAAGGAAAGGTACCTGGACTTCAATGCAGTGTTCATGCCTGTCAGCTTCAGGATTGAAACAAAACACCGGGTTTTCATCTGCCAGTTTCGAAGCAAGATCGGTGTTCACAGTGACTTTGCCGAGTGGAGTCATATAATTCCTTTGATGACAGACCGATGCCCCCTCAAAGAAAGTGTAATGACTTGAACCGATGATAAAAATATTTTGATATTCTATTGAAGGATCTACCTGGTTAAAACTGCTGGCTGCAACAATACCTGAGAATTCATAACCGGCATGAGGAGATATCAGTGCATTGACAAATCCTTTGGTTTTTGGAGCCGCTTTTGAGAAGAGTTTTTCCAATTGTGAAAAAAGCACTGCTGGATTTGAAGGATAGAAGCGCCCCGCTGCTGCCATTATCCTTTCCTCATCAGGTCCTTTTCCGCTTCCGGGATCGCCCTCTCCTGAAAATAATGACATAATACTCTTTAAATTTCTGCTCATATGATGAAGATCAAATAAACCGGTTTATAACTTGGATGTGTTATGGTTGTTTCTAAATGCGCTGTCATCCGGTTACAAATATAAATTTAAATCAGATTTTTATCAGTATTTCTTATTTTTTTCTTGCTTTTTGACTTTAAATTACTTACCTTTCGCACATCTTTCACATTATTCATCTTTCATTATATCCTCCAATGAAAAGTCATATTTCCATATTTATTTTTTCCCTGATGAGTATAGTTGTTATGTTATCGCATCCGGGTACATCAGCCCAGGGACTTCCCGATACACTTCAGCTGCCTTTCACTGAAGACTGGAGCTCCGGCTCCTTTACTACATCCCACTGGTCCTTTCCGGAGGGCCAGGGAAACTGGGCGATTGAGAATTCCTACGGAAACCCGTCTCCCTCAGCAACATTCCAGGGTTATCCGACCCTGACATACTATTCTTATAAATTATATAGTACATGGGTGGATGGAAAACAATTCCAGTGCTCGTATATCTGGCTTGATTTCGACCTGAAATTAAACAATATTTCCATCACAAGAACTGAACAGATGACAGTCGGAAAAGAATACGACACCACCTGGATTCCTTTATGTACGATTAAAAATGATTCCAGCATGGGTTGGAAGCATTACCATCTTTATACGGGATTTGCGAATAAGCATTATTTCAATATCGGCTTCATTGCCAGCGGAGTGAATTCATCCGCCATTGATGCATGGTATATTGATAATATCCACCTCGATTATGTTTGTCAGCCTCCTTCACAGTTGGTTGAATCGACCGGAATGTATGGAGATACGGTATTCCTTTCGTGGACACCGCCGGTTTGTGAAATGCCGGGAACCATGATCGATCTCATTTATGATGATGGTACCGCAGAAAACGGTTGGATGATCACCCCGGGATATACCGGCTGGCTGGGCAACGAGTTCCCGGTTCCAGGCATGTCAGGTACCTTGCAATCCTTCACCTCATTCTGGTGGCTTACCGCATGCGCTCCGGCAGCGATGACCTTTGATATTTTTGATGCGGACAGGAATTATGTGGCCACAACGGATACATTTTGGGTTGGCTATTCTGACTGGGTGACAGTTCCTGTTAATAATGTTCCGTTCAATGGTACTTTTTATGTCATGGCACACTGGATACCAACCTCCAATTGTCACTTTTATCTTGGTGATGATGAGAACGGTCCGTATGCTTCACAGGACCTTGCCTGGTATTCTGATGGTACAATCTGGCAAAAGGTGTCTACCTGGCCTTCAGTAAGTCCCTCGGTATTCATCCTCCGTGCAACAGCATTCGTGAACGATTATATGAAAACGACAGAACTTTTGCCTGCAATCAGGATACCAGATCTCCAGGAGATGAATGACAGCATGGTGCTGGAAGGATATAATATCTACCGTAAATCTACTAATAATGGCAGTTCCTTCACCCGGATCAATGCTAACCCGGTAACGGTCACACAATTTTATGATACAACCGTTGATGCTGATACGACGGGCTATTACTATTATGTGACATCGGTATATAATCTTGCGTCAACCAATAATTTTCTTTGTGAATCTGCCGGAACTGATACTGTTTTTGCGTCCTGGTATGTTGGAATGGGGGAAAAGAAAAACAGTGCACGATTAAAAGTCTTTCCTGTGCCTGCTAAAACTGTCATTAACATTCAGTCAGATAAAATAATAACGGGAATAGAAATAGACGATCATCTCGGATGTATCAGGATGGCGGAAGGAAATCTCAGGGAAAATGAATATTCCATTCCGGTAGACAAGTTTTCCCCTGGATTATATTTTCTGAAAGTCATGACCGGAGAAGGTATAATTACCCGAAAAATCCTGGTTTTGCATTGATACTTTAATTTTTTTACCTCAGCCCCTGCAGGGGATGAGGTGCAAGGTAAAACTACCTCCCGGTAGTCAGGTTTCCCGGGGCTTGCCCTGGGGTTCATACCAATTGATTACTTTTTACTTGCTTTTCCTTTTGAGAATCACTATATTTCGGGCATCTTACACAGTATTCATCCTTCAATATATGGCCCCATGAAAACTTATAGCTCCTTTCTTATCTTTTTAGGGATAGGAATTATTGCTGTTTTTACAGGTTCATCTTTGTCTGCACAAGGGCTTCCCGGCGATACTCTTCAATTATCATTCACGGAAAACTGGAATTCCGGCTCCTTTGCAATGAACGGTTGGTCCTTTCCAAATGGCCAGGGTTCCTGGGTGGTTGATAATTATTACGGAGATCCGACCCCATCAGCAGCATTCTATGGATTTCCTCCTATCACGAACTATTCCTACAAATTATTCAGCCCATGGTTTGACGGGAAAGAATTCCAGTGCTCAGACATCTGGCTCGATTTTGACCTGAAATTGATCAATGTTTCCATCACAAGGACCGAAGAGATGACGATCGGAAAAGAATATGATACGACGTGGATCCCTCTGTGTACGGTTAAAAATGATTCAAATATGGGTTGGAAACATTACCATCTTTCTTTGGGATTCGCGAATAAACATTATTTCAAGATCGGCTTCATTGCCAGCGGAGTGAATTCATCCGGGATTGATTCGTGGCACATCGATAATATACAGCTGGATTATGTTTGCGAACCTCCGTCCGATTTGAATGCATGGCACAATAATCTTGCAGATACCGTGAATCTCTCATGGGACCCACCGAATTGTGGTAGATCAGGGATTTTGATGAATTTCATTTATGATGACGGCACAATGGAAAATGGTTGGGTGATCTCCCAGGGAAATAATGGTTGGTTCGGCAACGAATTTCCGGTTCCCGGTATGTCAGGTACGCTGGAATCTGTCAGTACATTGTGGTGGGCTAACACATGTCTTCCGTCAGCCATGACTATTGATTTTTTCGACGCAAACCATACCCTGGTAGCAACGTCCGATACATTTTATACCGCCGGGACGTGGGTAACCGTTCAGCTTAATCACTTCCCCTTTAATGGTATTTTCTATGCAATGGTACACTGGACTCCCACCACAAATTGCAGCTACTATCTAGGTTATGACGAAAACGGTCCATATACATCCCAGGACCTTGCCTGGTACTATGATGGTACGACATGGCAAAAGGTGTCTTCGTTACCTTCAGGAAATCCTGGAGTATTCCTTCTCCGCACAACAGCTATGGTCACCGACGGAAAAAAACTGACGGAACTGTTTCCCGCTGATTTTCGCCAAAATATGCCAGATGTTATTGACAGCATGGTAGTGACAGGATATAATATTTACAGGAAACCTCCATTTGATGACAGTTCATTTAGAAAGATCAATACCATTCCTGTACCGGGTACACAGTATACTGATGTACCTCCGCCAAATTATTATTTTGACGGTTATTACTATTACGTAACATGCATCTATAATCATGCTTCGACCAATGACTTCCTTTGTGAATCCCCGGGTTCGGACACGATCTATGAAGTACTTGTAGTTAATGTCGGAGAAAAGAAAGTAAAAGCAAAACTGAAGGTCTTTCCCGTTCCCGCCAGCAACATCATTAACATTCAGTCAGATAAAATAATAACGGGAATAGAAATAGACGATCATCTCGGCAGTATCAGGCTAACTGAAGGAAATCTCAGGGAAAAAGAATATTCATTTCCGGTAGAAAGGCTTTCCCCGGGATTATATTTTCTGAAAGTCATGACCGGAGAAGGTATAATTACCCGGAAGATCCTTGTGCTGCACTGATTCCTGTCAGGAAACCATTGAAAAATCCCCGACCTTAACTTACCTGATATAATGATTGACAGACCATGAAACCGCTAATAATAATCCTTCTATTTCTTTATTTCATGCTGAATATCCCCGGGGCTTTGGCGCAGAATACTATTATAGATAGGTCACTTCCTTTAGATCCTTCAGCGTTATATATAACTCCTGTTACCTTGACTGGAAATATGAAGGAGGTATTTGACGCGGTTTTTCCAATGTGAAGTTCAGTTGGAGTAACGATTTACGAATTCTTGGTGAAGGGAGAGGTGTTGTGCAGGCAACTTTTAATGATTCCAGTTATTTCATAAATGACGGGTTTAACATTTTTTTGTTTGATATTGAAAATATAACAGGTAAAAAAAAAAGCTTTTACAGATGAACAGTTAGCTAAAGCATGTGTTTATTTTACATATCTACAGGAAGAAGGCCGGCGTAATTATGTTTATAATATTGAGAATATGACAATTATTCCGGCTGATACAATTATTACCTTTAACCCTGATCGTCCTTATTACTATAACGATCCTCGTTTTTTTGGCAAGAGACCCGGAATGAATTACACGGTTAAAGTAAAGTTTAAGCCAGATAATGAAAATAGTTTTTTCTATTGGAAAGAGGCAGTATAGTATCTTAATATAACGGACCGTGAGATAATTTCAGCCTGGAGTCAGATTGTCTCTAATACAGGTAAGATAAGGAATTCCGGAATTCGGTATATGAAGACAGTTGAATCATTGACTCCTTATGATTTACAAGGTCATGTAGAAGAACTCAAAAAAATTAAAATGAAAGGCAAATGAATAGTTTTTTTAAATCAGTCTTCTATTGTATCAAATACCTGTCTAAACTAGAGGTTTCAAAAAAAAACCGCTCCTGTTTCCGGAAGCGGCCTGTAATCCACGAAGAATTGCTCATTGCTCATTCTTCATTCTTCATTGCTCTGTGATCCGCCTGGGATTCGAACCCAGGACCCCCGCCTTAAAAGGGCGATGCTCTACCTACTGAGCTAGCGAATCTCCTTTTTTTTGAGCGTGCAAAAGTACATGATTTATTTAATTATAACAACTGCTTCCGGGTAATTTTATTTGATACCGATTTAACAACTGGTGAACCGGTGAGCTGGTGAACTGGTGATCGGTGATCGGTGATTGGTGACTGGTGACTGGTGACTGGATTGAAAATTCGTAATCCGTAATCCGTAATCCGTAATTTATATGGTATCCAGCATCTGACAGACAATTAACACTATATAAAATCCAATATATTCCCTTTCCCCTCCCTCACAATAAACAACTCTTCACCCGTGCAGTCGATAACGGTTGACGGGATATTTCCTCCCGGGCCGGAATCAATAATTATATCAACAAGATTCTGGTATTTTTCATAAATCAGTTCAGGATCGGTCAGATAATCCACGATCTCATCATCATCATGGATGGATGACGTCATGATCGGGTTACCCAGTTTCTCCACTATCTGAATGGGAACCTGATGGTCGGGAATACGGATCCCTACCGTCTTTTTCTTACTCTGGAAAAAATGCGGAACATTGTTGTTTGCATTAAGAATAAATGTGAAGGGCCCGGGCAGTGTCCTTCTCATAAGTTTATATACGGGATTAGGTATCGGCCTGGTGAAATCAGAAAGGTGGCTCAGGCTGTGGCATACAAAAGAGAAATTTGCTTTTTCCCGTTTTATCCCTTTCAATTGTGCTATGCGGTCAACTGCTTTTATTTTTGTGATATCGCAACCTAACCCATAAACCGTATCGGAAGGATAAATAATAATACCACCATCTTTCAGACAATCAGTGATGATCTTCAAATGACGGTCTCCGGGATTATCGGGATGAACGATTAGCAGCATTTACGTATTGTTTAGGCCCCCTCCCTCAGGGGCTGTCTAAAAAGTCTTTGTGACCATTGTGAAAAACGTTGTGGCCTTTGTGGTTAATTCTTAAAGCACTGAACCACAATGAACACCAAGATTGCACAAAGCACACAAAGAAGGAAAAATTATCATCTGCCATACT
>CAIYUC010000120.1 GCA_903929315.1 uncultured Bacteroidales bacterium | reverse complement strand
CCACAAAGGGCACAATGGCTCGCACAAAGATCACAAAGACTTTTTTGACACACCCATTAAGGGGGTGAGTTTTTTTAGGAAAGGAAACTTTATTTCTCCAGGATTCGTTCAACGATCAGTGGAAAATTAAATCTGAAATGATGTTTGCCGGGAAGTTCAATGATCTTCACAGGATCGAAACGGAACTGTTTTGTTCGGTCCTGATCTTCTGAATCCCCAAACATACAGAGTATTTTCATACTCTTTATTTTTTTTACCTCGTTTATGACATTGTATTTGTATTCCGCCATATCCATGTTCAGCATCTCTACAAGGTGAATTTCAAAATCAGCTTCCGGATCGGGTGAAATCATCACAACCTTCACTAGCATGCTTTTATAGGGTTCCTGCAGTCGTGTGGCAATGAAGGGTACAATATTGGCGCCAAAAGAATAGCCCAAAAGAATAAAACGCTGCTTCTTCCAGGTCTTAAGATAATAATTCAGGACTATTGATAAATCAGAAGTTACCTGCTCCGGTGTCTTTTCATGCCAGAAGTATTTAAGAGCATCAAGTCCTACGACCGGGACACCCTTTTTCATAAATTCTTTCCGAAGAGACTCTTCCCACACATTCCATCCGCCATCCCCTGAAACCGCCAGCACCATATAATCAGATGCACTACTGTCAACAGGAAAAGCAATAACAGGTAGATCTTTAAAAGGCCCGCTCCCTGTTTTTTGTTGCTGATCAGGATTTTTCCATTCCTTGTATGATGCATTTTTCAAACCTGCCGATCCTGAAAGATCATCTGCCGGCATAAGGGAACACCAGGGAAGAAGAAAAAATATCAGGTTTATAAACATCAGGATCAGGCTTTAACAACCTTACTCAATATGGATGGTATGTTGAATAGGTCATAATGGTGATCGTAAATGATATAACGATTTTTCCAGTCAGGACCATATTTATCCTTAAAGTCCCTCAATCCTTTATATGTCGAAAAAGAACGGATCTTTTCATAGGCGAATTTGATAGATTTCTCAGGAAAGTCCCGGCCTTTCTCTATTCCCGACATTGGTGCGAAACCCAGGCTGAAATATTTATAACCACGTGTTATTGCAAATTTAATTGTTTCGACCATCAGGAAATCAATAATACCATTGGGTGCATCCTTTGATTTACGGACCAGATCAAAGGTTACCTCACCAGGAGCGTAATCAGGTATTAAATTGAGGAATGCCAGCACCTTTTCTTCATGGTTTTCAATGGTGATAACCACATGATTTTTCAGTTCGTTCAAATCAAAAATGCCTTGTGAAAAGACCATTTCCCTGAATTCATTTTCTTCCAGCCATTCGCCGGACACAGATTTTATTTTCTGCAGCACTCCTTCTTTCACAGGAGGGAAATGAATACGTGGAATATAGCCACTTTCCTGGGATTTATTACAGGCATTCCGGATGGATTTCTTTGTTCCCCCGTCGAGGTTGAAACTTTTTAGATCAATGATTGCTTCCTGTCCAATCAGCAATGATTTTTTTTTGGTTGTTTCATAAATTCCAAGACAATCTTCAGGCACCCGGTAATAAAAGCTTTTGAGTCCATTATCCTGGCAAAAGGTGTCGAATTGCAGGATAATAGCTTTCATTGTTTCCGGATTTGCGCAGACAGGGTTTTCCAATACTGCTGCGTAATTTCCTGCAATCCGGAAAGCAATAAAACCTTCAATTCCTTCCGGAAAAAAATAGAGCTTATCATAAGAGGTCTTGAAATAATCCAGTCCCGAGATCCCGTATTTTTTTACTAGTTCTATTGCTTTTATCCTTTCTTCCTCGTCAATCCCGGGTTTGTGGACATAATGACGCACAAGGGTAAACAAAAGGAAAGAAGTCGAAAGGAACCCTGCAATATTGATCGAATACAAAAAATCGCGGGCAAAGCTCCCGGCAGGTTGAAGCTCTTCACTTTGAAAAAGAAAAAAATTCTGAATGGAATATTTCACTGATTGTACAAAGCTGAAATCAATATCAAAATATTTTTTATCAAGGAAATAAAACCCTATGATACCATAAGTCCAGACGCCGAGAATGGAGATTAAAGCAGTTATGACGCCCAGCTGTCCCCATTTTGGATGGGGTTTGATAAAATATTGTTTTCTTGTCATGATGAGAGAAAGCGCCACGAAAGCAGCGAGGAGAGCTTCCTCATAATCGATGGCCTTAGTGAGGTGTCCCACCAGTGAGAACAAGGTAAGCCCAAGGGCGATATACCATGCTGTTTTAAGACCTTTAAGCAGGAAAGCAGAAATGACCAGTAAGAATAATCCGGTAGCCAGGACAAAGTAATTCGAAACATTAACAGCATAAAGCGGAAGGAATTCCAGTAGTGAATTCAACCGGGTCTGGATGGCCGGTGTAAGAACTGAAATAATGTTGATGATCCCCAGTATAAATGTCAGAACGGCCGGGATTATACGGAGAACAAGGTTATTCCTGACAAAGATAAAACTTAATCCCCCAACGGTCAGCGGGAGCCAGAATTCAAAGAAACGGTAAAGAAGGGTAATGGAAATGGCATCCACCGGTGAAAAACCAAACCGGGTTAAAATAAATGCCATCGAAAGCTCAATTGCTCCCAGACCTTTAAGGAAAGGTGAGACGATAAGCACCAGGACGGATGTAATGTACCCCATCACGGCAACTTCCAGTGTTACATGAAATCCCAGCGCCTTCATGGTAATCATCATATGGGTGACACCGATAATTTCTATCATTAAAGAGCTCAGGAGGGTTGAGACATATGATTTTTTATCGATGGAAATGGATTTCATCTCCATAAAAAATGCCTCCACTCCCGGACCGATTCTGACAATCAGGCGATAGAAAATTCCTTGACGGATAATAGAAACAAATACAAAAATCAAAAGACCCACGATAAGGCAAACGATCAGAAAAGAAATAACCTGGTTGGAAGAAATATTATGCCGGATGATTGCCCAGGTGAGAATGGGTATTGCTATGATCAAAACCGATAGTACCCCTGTGAATGCATAAATTGAAGACGCGAAATGGATCTTTGTTTTGGAAATTTTGTAATGCTCGAAATCTTTGGTAAAAAACGCAAGCGAGGTAACACCCCCGGCAGGAAGGAATACACTGACAAAGTTACGTTTCAGGTAAACCTTTATGGAAGTTGCCAGACTGACAGAACCCTTAACAGAGCGAAAACTGTTAAAATACATCAGGCCCTGGAAGAAGATATAAAAGCAGGTCAGCAGGATGCCTAATAACATCCATAAGGGATTGGCATTTCCCAGGATAATTCTGACATCATGGATCTCCATCCGTTCATGCCGGAGGAAGAAAATGGCCAATCCGATGAATAACAAGGCAAAGAGCGCCTCTAAAACAAGTTTCTTATTTTCTTTGAGAAAAGCCATAGGAAAACCAGACTTTCCAGATCCCCACAATCTGGAAGGTCACTGTTAATTGTATTCTGCCATCCTGATCATCACATTTTCCAGTTTCTTTTTTACCACTTTTGTTCTGCATGTAAAGTTATTGACAATTATGGCAAAAATCAATTTTTTACCGGACAAAGTAGTAACGTACCCGGCAAAACTTTTCACACCGTTCACGGTTCCGGTTTTTGCATGGATCATGCCTTCGGCCGGAGTACCTTTCATATAGCGGTGAAGGGTTCCGGAGATACCGGAAAGGGGTAAGGAGCTGTAAAAAACCGGAAAATGAGGGGAGAATGTCATATAATACAATACATCGATCAGCGTTTTTGGTGTAAGTGAATTGTCCTTGGAGAGCCCGCAGCCATCGTACATCATCATTCCGGTAACGTCAATCCCTTTATTTTTCCAGAATTCCATGACTGCTTTACAACCATAGTCATTTTCACGTTTACCGTAAATATTTTCTCCAACCTTCCTTAGCAACCTGTTTGCAAGCCAGTTCAGGCTGTTTAGATTGGTTATAATCACCTGATGAGCCACCTGACTCCCGAGTAATTCAAGCGCCGCACCCGTAGTAAGTAATTTTTGTGTGGAAGCCGGGATAAATTTTTGAGTCGGATTATATTCTGCAATGACCTGAGGTTTGTTTTTTGTACAATCCATGATCACATAACCGATGGAAACATCACCGAGAGTATGATCTTCTTTCAGGTTTTCGAGTTCTGTAAATAATGGGTCTTTAGGTTTTTGTTTTTGCAGGGAAAGGGAGAGAGGATCTTTTTTTTGAACCGTGGTTACCTTCTTTTCACTGTGCTGACAGGAGATTGGTGTGAAGAACAGCAACAGGAAAAAAATGTAGACTATGTTTTTTCTCATCCGCAAGGTTTTCAGGCACCAAAGATAGGGAAAAAATTCATCAAATGAATTTCTCCGATCTGTATTTAATTACTGCATCCGCTTCCTTTTTACTACCTTTGTATCAGCCATCCTGGCTGTCCGATTGTGAAAAGTAAAAAATATAAATCAAAGAAACCCGCAGACAACCTGTATGAACCAGGATCTCCTTACGTAAACATCAAAAAAACAGATGATCCCTGGAAAACTATCACTGTATCAAGCCTGGAAGAGCAGGAAGAAGCAATGCGAATTTATTCTGCCGGGCTTACTCATTTAGAATGCATGGCGGTTCTTCAGAAACTGATACGAATTTCATTTGGTCAACAGTTTAAACAGCCTGTTGATAAACTTTGGAATAAAAAAATCCACATCACAAAAAGCGGATGATCATTTTTCTTGAACCTCATAAAAGTTTTTTGAAAAAACTTGTCGGCGGAAATGTAGACTTCATCCTTGTGGGGGGCTATGCTGTAAATTATTATGGATACACACGCACAACAGGAGACATTGATTTATGGCTGAAACCTGATAACGACAACCGGGATCGTCTGATATCGGTTCTAATAAAAGAAGGCTTCTCAAAAGCGGGAATAAATAAGATTCAGTCGCTCGACTTTACATCCATGGTCGCGTTTCATTCAGGAGAATTGCCTTTTAAAATTGATTTCATGACTCATATTTCAGGTCTTACGTTTTCAGCGGCAATCGGTAAAAAGGAATCATTACTTGTGGATGATTTTGTTATTCCGGTTTTAAATTTCGAACACCTTATACTATCAAAAATGTCAACATCCCGTAAAAGAGATAAAGTTGATGTTGAAGAACTGCAAAAGATAAACCTGGCAAAAAAAGAAAATGGTCAACACCGGGATTAACTGTTCAGGTGGAGAATTGGTAAACTGGTGAGTAATAATTAAAACAATCATAATGAAAAAAATTATTATCTGGACCATTGTTATAGTGGTCATTTTCCTGGGTCCCTATGTTTATTGGAAGTACTATTTTACTTATAGTGAAGGTAACCGTGCCGGCTTATTGCAAAAATTCTCATACCGAGGCAATATTTTTAAAACCTATGAAGGCGAGCTTGTCCTGAGCAGTGTGGAAAGTAATAAAAATGTTGCCCTGGCATCCGAAAAGTTCTTTTTCTCAGTTGCGGATAAAAATTTTGCGGCCAAATTCAGCATCCTGGAAGGCCACCTGGTCGTCTTACATTATCAGCAAAAAAACGGGATCCTGCCCTGGCGGGGTGAAACTGAATATATTGTTGACAGTGTCAGGGAAAGCCAATAACCTAATAATTACGCCTGCCTGCCAGGCAGGGATTACGAATTACGAATTAGATCATAAGATTTTGATATTTCGCGCGCGTCTCTGACGCGTGCGTGATTTAACGCGTCACGCTCTACGCGTTACGATTTGTCCGCTTACCCACCTGTCCTCTTGTCCTCTGTAAACATATTTCCTGTAGCTCTGAATGAAAAAAGTAGTAATTTCGCGCTTTAATTTACGATAAATCAAAGATTTGTGAATTATTTAACAAATAAATCAGGTTCACTTCTTACCACCTTCAGGATTTAAGTCATGATAAAAAAAGTACTTGTCGCCAACCGTGGTGAAATTGCAATCAGGGTGATGAGATCATGCCGGGAACTCGGACTGATTACGGTTGCTGTCTTTTCAGAAGCAGATCGTAAGTCCTTGCATGTCCGGTATGCTGACGAAGCTTACTGTATTGGTCCGCCTCCGTCGCGGGAAAGCTACCTGAATATAGATTCTATCATTGAAGTCGCAAAGAAATCCGGGGCCGACGCAATTCATCCGGGTTATGGTTTTTTATCGGAGAATCCAAAATTCCCGGAAAGATGTGTCGAAGCCGGTATCATCTTCATCGGACCTTCGGCATATTCCATCGCCACTATGGGCGATAAGGTCACAGCGAGACAGACCATGACAAAGGCAGGTGTACTTGTGGTCCCTGGTACAACTTATTCGATCACAGAAGAGAAACAGGCCGTTGAGGTCGTCAATGAAATCGGATTACCTGTCATGATAAAAGCTTCGGCGGGAGGTGGCGGAAAGGGGATGCGCCTGGTAAGAAATAACAATGACCTGATTCATTATTTCCGTACTGCAAAATCTGAAGCCTTAAATGCATTTGGTGATGATTCCGTATATATTGAAAAATATATTGAATCTCCTCATCATATCGAATTCCAGATCCTGGCTGACCGGCATGGGAATGTGATTCATCTTTTTGAACGTGAATGTTCCATTCAGCGTCGTCATCAGAAGGTGATCGAAGAAACGCCATCGCCCTTAATGACTCCTTTGTTACGTGAAGAAATGGGTCGCGTCGCCTGTGCGGCCGCGAAAGCTGTGAACTATGAAGGAGCCGGTACCATCGAGTTCATTGTTAACGACAACCTGGAATATTATTTCCTTGAGATGAACACCCGTTTGCAGGTGGAGCATCCCATCACGGAAAGGGTTGTCGGTGTTGATCTGGTCAAGGAACAGATCAAGATAGCCAATGGGCTTCCCCTGACGTTAAAGCAGGAAAACCTGCGTCAGGATGGTCATGCGATCCAATGCAGGATTTACGCCGAGGATCCTGACCACGATTTCATGCCCCAGCCCGGAATCATCAGGCAAATTACTGTTCCATTAGGGTTGGGCGTAAGGTATGACGGGTATGTATATGAAGGATATGAAATCCCGATGTATTATGATCCGCTGATCTCTAAGCTGATCTCCTGGGGGAAGACGAGGCGGGAGTCGTTGGACCGGATGCGACGGGCATTATATGAATACAAAATAACCGGAGTTAAGACAAATATAAAGTTCCTGGAGCGTATCATGGATGTGCCTGCTTTTCTGGAAGGAAAATACAACACAAATTTTATTGAAAACAACAAGGAGGTGTTATTCACTCCGAAAAAGTGTGGTACCGAATGCGAAGATATGGCGATGATCGCTTGTTTCATCGATTATCTTGAAAAGATTGAAAAGGTGCAGCCGCAGAAATTTACTGAAGATCTGGCTTCAAACTGGAAGGATTTTGGTCGCAAACGTAGTGTTTTAAGGTTATAATAAGGTTCAGTATGGCATATGAAATTCATCTCGAAAACCGTACGGCAAAAATTGAATTGCTGAATAAAGCCGGGAATAGATCTGTCATTATAGTTGATGATCGTAAATATGAGATTGATATTGTAATGGTCGAAAATGGAGTCTATTCAATCCTTTTTAATGGTAAATCGTATAATGTTGAACTCATAGAAACGGATAATATAAAGAAGTATATTGTGAATACATTTACCCGGTCATTCAATGTGGAGATTATTGATGCAGAAACAAAATACCAGCAAAGCAGGGGCCAGGGATTTGAACCGAATGACGGGAAAAACATTTCATCACCGATGCCTGGAAAAGTTGTAAAAATTCCCGTAAAAGCAGGAGAATTTGTTGGATCAGGTCAAACGGTTATCGTCGTGGAAGCTATGAAGATGCAAAGCGAATTTAAAGCTTCAGGAGATAAGGTTGTAAAAGAAATACTGGTGAAGGAAGGAGATGTTGTTGAAGCCCACCAGATATTAATTAAAATGGAATAAATTATTCATCACATATGCATACGACAGAAGAAAGTTACAGGCTCTTCGAAGAGAAGAATAAAGAAGCCGAAACAGGTGGCGGGGAAGAGAAGATCGAAAAGATCCATAAAGCCGGGCGCAAGACAGCCCGCGAACGGATTCTGACCCTGCTGGATCCTAGTACCTTCGTGGAGTTTGATAAACTTGTCACCCACCGTTGTAATGATTTCGGGATGAATAAAAATAAAATACCCGGTGATGGAATGATTACAGGCTATGGAAAAATAGACGGAAGGATAACATTTGTTTTTGCCCAGGATTTCACCGTGTTCGGGGGTACGATGAGCAGGGCCAATGCCGATAAGGTGGTGAAGGTAATGGATATGGCTTTAACAACGGGAGCTCCCATCATTGGTCTGAATGATTCCGGAGGTGCCCGTATCCAGGAAGGGGTCGAAAGTCTGGCAGGCTATGCCGATATTTTTTACAGGAATGTGATGGCATCGGGTGTTGTTCCCCAGATCTCAGCCATTTTCGGCCCTTGTGCAGGAGGAGCAGTTTATTCACCGGCAATGACTGATTTTATTTTAATGGTCAGGGACACCAGTTACATGTTCGTGACAGGACCGGAAGTCATAAAAACAGTAACACATGAGGAAGTAACCATGAATGATCTTGGTGGCGCCATGACCCATAACACCCGCAGTGGAGTGGCTCATTTTGTCGCCGATAATGATGAACAGGTGCTGATGATGATCCGTGAGCTGATGAGCTTTCTTCCCTCCAACAACATGGAAGATCCACCGACGCAGCCATGTACAGACGATATCATGCGGCAGGACGAAAAATTACAGCACATCGTCCCCGTTGATCCCAATAAACCGTATGACATGAAGGAGCTTATCACTACGGTTATTGATAATCATAATTTCTTCGAAGTGATGCCTTTTTATGCCCAGAATATCATCACCGGGTTTGCACGCCTGGGCGGACGACCCGTGGGGATCGTGGCAAACCAGCCTGCATTTCTTGCAGGGGTGCTGGATATCAATTCCGCCTTAAAAGGCGCTCGTTTTGTGAGATTTTGTGATTGTTTCAACATCCCTTTGATCACTTTTGAGGATGTTCCCGGATTCCTTCCCGGTACGACGCAGGAATATGGAGGAATTATCAAGCATGGGGCAAAACTTCTATATGCTTTCTGTGAAGCGACCGTTCCGAAGATCACCGTCATCACCCGTAAAGCTTATGGCGGAGCCTATTGTGTGATGTCGAGCAAGCACATCGGCGGGGATGTGAACTTTGCTTATCCTACAGCGGAAATTGCGGTAATGGGACCGGAAGGGTCGGTAAATATTATTCATAAAGGAAAGCTGTCAGAGGAAAAAAGAGCGGAAGCCGTCGAGAATTACCGGGAAACTTTTGCGAATCCTTATAAAGCCGCAGAACTGGGCTACATCGATGAAATCATATACCCGAAACAAACCAGGCCTAAATTGATCCAGGCGCTGGAACTTACCCAGAATAAAAGCAAAACAAATCCTCCCAAGAAGCACGGGAATATTCCGCTTTAATCAAGTAGCGAAATACTGAAATGGTGAAATAGCAAAAATTCACACTTACTTTTTTACTTCAGATCTATTTCGATATAAAGGAAAGATTGATTTCCATTAAAGCCTTTTTATTACACTGAGGTACACAGGGAAGACACAGAGAATCACAGAGGGTAAGTTTTATTTTTTATTTTAGTGGTTTGAATTTGGGGTTGTCTAAAAAGTATGGTTCATCCTGAAGAACCTTTTTTATAAGATCCCTTTTTATTATCAGTCATGAATTTATAAGTAGGCTCTTGCAGATTTAATAGAAGAGTGCTTTCAGTTTTATATTCTTTGTTGCTTTTACTGTGGTTTGCATAGGTTGCCCAATTTATATTATACTCTTCGGCTTCATCACCGAATGAATCCCAACCTTTTCTTTTTCCTCTTGCAAAAATTTCCAAATATGGTCCCGCACTACATTTTTCAATAATATTATAAAGCTCGTCTGGCTTTCTTGAATGTTCCTGCTTCTGAGTTTTTATTATATTGACTTGAGATCTCCCAGGGTTAAGAGTTCGTATGCTCCCTCTTATTCCGAAAAGGATAATCTCTGTAGTATTTCTAAAATAGAAGCCAACACCTCTTCCATCAGGTCCACCATCTTTTCTTATTTTATGCCAGATAATATTTGTCTTATAAATAAAACCCCATGCTTTCATCACTTCAAGACCTTCTTGTAAGAGGGCATTCGGCACCCATAAGTACAAATGACTTTTTTCATCTGCAACAAAATAAACTGGGATTTTCTTTATTTCATCTAACGACAAGGTTTCATACCGTGCAAGTCTTTTGTGTTCAGGAGCAACTTTCCCAGTCCTGTTGTCAAATCTCCATGGAGGATCTGCAAGTATCGTTTTATATCCTTTCGTAGGTACTTTATCAATAAAGTTCCTTGCAACAGAATATTTTACTTCATCAACAATTTTCATCATATAATTTTTTCATAATTCCAAAAACCAATAATGGACATCCACCACCACTCCCTCCCTGGATTCTTGTAAGAAGCTTTGACATATGAGTTGTCGAAGGTCCATAGGATTTGCCTCTACCCAATTTATCGAAAATATCTTGAAGGTCATCACATCTTGTAATAATAACACCTACGCTAATTGCTCTCAGATCAAAAAGAAGTCTGAAATTATTTAAGTCCCTGTCAAAAAAGGGATCTTTATTATTCCACTCGATTTCAAGTGCAATCCTGTTTTTGAAACAATCAATTTTATGTGTTGGAGAATCCATGAGGTTCTCATCTACCTTTACTGAAGTTTCAAACTTTTTTTCAGCCCACCCTCTATTGCTAAGGAATTTGTCAATTTTTTGAGAAACTTTAGATTTTCCGCCGCCTCCTTCTGAAATCCAACTTTCGCAAAGTTTAAAATCTATTAAAAGTTCTATTATATCATTCCATTCATTTATAAAATCACTTCTTAAAATTGCACATGCGTGCTTCCATTCATGAATTTCATAATTTTCCGTAATAGATTGTGGTAAAAATTCAGTTCCCATTGTTAACTTAATTTTATCGAACTAAAATTTTTTAACGCAAAATTATGATTTAAAACAATGAAATTAAAAGGTGTAAAGCTAATGTTATAAACATTTCCTAACTTTGACCAATAAATAAAAGTGAGACGAATAATGGAGAAAATCAAAACCGACATCAAACGGCTTTCAACTGAATATTTTAATGAAATCCGGGAAATCCGCCGTCATCTTCATCAAAACCCTGAATTATCAACAGAAGAATCCAAAACCGCTGCATTCATTTGTGAAAAACTTGAAGAATATGGGATAGCGTATAAGAAGAATGTAGGAGGGAAGGGCGTTGTAGGGATTATCAAAGGTAAGATGCCACATAAAAAGAATATTGCTTTACGTGCCGATATGGATGCTTTACCTATTATTGAGCAAAATAGTGTTGATTACAAATCAAAGACTCACGGGAAAATGCACGCCTGCGGGCATGACGTGCATATGGCATGCCTGCTGGGCGCCGGAAGGATCCTTGACAGATTGCGGGATCAGTTTACCGGGAGTGTTAAGCTGATCTTTCAGCCATCAGAAGAAACTTACCCGGGTGGAGCTATTAAAATGATCAGTGAAGGAGTATTGAAAAACCCTGCAACTCTTTCGGTTATCGGCCAGCATGTGACCAATGAGATTGATACAGGCAAGATCGGTGTAAGATCCGGCATATACATGGCATCCACTGATGAGGTATTCCTGACAATTCGAGGCAAAGGTGGTCATGCCGCCACCCCTGACCAGGTGATTGATCCGATCCTGATCGCGTCCCATATTATTGTGGCCATTCAGCAGATCGTCAGCCGGAATGCCAATCCTGTTGTTCCTACCGTTGTTTCTTTTGGCAAGATCTCGGGTGAAGGAAGGACCAATGTTATTCCTGATGAAGTCAGGGTCGATGGAACGATCCGCACCTTTGATGAATCCTGGCGGGTAAAAATCCATGAGAAGATTGCAAAACTCTCCTCTTCCATTGCCGAAGGAATGGGCGGTAGTTGCAAGACAAGGATCTCACACGGTTATCCTGCACTTGTAAACAATGATCAGCTGACTGCAAAAATCAGGTCATGGGCTATAGACTATCTGGGGGAAAATAACGTTTTAGACCTGGAGAAACGGATGACAGCAGAAGATTTCGCCTATTTTGCTCAGGAAGTTCCATCCTCGTTTTACAGATTGGGGACCCGTAACGAGAAAAAAGGGATGATCTCAAACCTTCACACTTCCACTTTTGATATTGATGAAACCAGTATCATCACCGGAATGGGTTTTATGGCATATGCAGCAATCCGGTTCTTAACAGACTAAAAAGATTATCGGGTTATGAAGAAAACCATCAGATATTGTTCATTGCTCATTGCTCATTCTTCATTGTTCATTATTCTTACTGTTCACTGTTCACTGTTCATTGTTCACTCATCAGCCCAGGACCGTCCCGCCGCGAAACCTCCATTGCTTCCGTTCCAGACGCCTGCTCCCCAGCAAACCAGCGATGAACAACTGGCGATCCAGTTCTTTCAGAACAGGGATTTTGAAAAAGCGGTCGATATCTATGAAAGACTTTATAACAAACAACCGGTTCTCTATTATCCTTATTATTATTACTGCCTCATTGAGATCCATGAATATGATAAAGCGGAGAAACTTGTGAAATCAGCCAGGAAAGCGGATCCCGATGCTCCAAAATACATGGTGGACCTGGGATATATATACTACCGCGAAGGAAATCATGAAAAGGCCCACAAACTTTATGAGGATGCTTTAAAAGCCCTTCCTCCGAGCCAGCAGCAGATAAATGATCTTGCCAATGCATTCAACAGTCATTTAGAGAACGACTATGCCATCAAAACTTATCTTAAAGGGCGGGAACTCATTAAAAATACTTATCCTTTCAGCCTGGAGCTGTCCATGACCTATGAGAGAATGGGTAAGTATAAAGAAATGATCGATGAATACCTGAACCTGCTGGATTTTAAGCAAAGTTACCTGGTTACCGTCGAAGACCGTCTTCAAAGTGCATTAGCGAATGATCCGGATGATTCGAAAAATGAGATTTTCCGTAAAACAATTCTTTTAAGAGCGCAGAAAGAACCTGATAAATCATATTACGCTGAATTACTCTGGTGGTATTCGGTTCAGCAAAGAGATTTTGACCTGGCTTTGGTTCAGGCAAAATCACTTGACCGGAGACTTAACGAAAACGGGAACCGGGTATTACAGCTTGCTAAGCTATGCTTTTCAAATAATAATTATGATGCCGCCATCGATGCATATAAATACCTGATCGGGAAAGGCAGTGAATATCCTTTCTTTAACGAGAGTAAAGCCGGATTACTGAATACCCGTTATATTAAGACAGTTTCCGGACCCGATCCTCTTCCAAAGGATCTTACTTCCCTTGAAAAAGAATTTGAATCAGAGATACAAGCTATGGGTATCAACAAACAATCGGTTTCCATGGTTAGAAATCTTGCACATCTTGAGGCATTCTATCTGGACAAGACCGATCAGGCTATTGATCGGCTGAATCATATTATCGAACTCAACGATATTAATCCTTTGGATAAAGCGGATTGCAAACTCGATCTGGCCGACATTTTAGTGTTCACCAATGATGTGTGGGAAGCTACCTTGTTATACCAGCAGGTAAATCTGGATTTCAGGAATGATGCTATTGGTCAGGAAGCAAAATTCAGAAATGCCAGGCTTTCTTATTATATAGGAGAATTTAAATGGGCCCAGGCACAGCTTGATGTCCTGAAAGCCGCAACATCCAAGCTGATTGCCAATGATGCAATGGCGCTTTCCTTGTTGATCAGTGAAAATTTTGATGCCGATAGTAATACGGTTGCCCTTGGATTGTATGCACATGCAGACTTGCTTGACTTCAGGAACATGGATGAAATGGCGTTGAAAACCCTTGATTCCATTCCCATGCATTTTAAGGAACATACTATCATGAACCAGATGCTGTTTAAAAAAGCAAAAATAAAAATCAAACAAGGAAAATTTGCAGAAGCCGATACCCTCCTCGGAACACTCGTAAAAAATTATCCGGATGATATCCTTACCGATGATGCCATTATCACACGTGGGCGTTTGAATGAGGAACAGATAAAGGACAAGGATAAAGCAATGGCTTATTATGAGGAATTGATGACTCAGTATCCGGGAAGTATTTTTAATGTCGAAGCGAGGAAACGATTCCGCACTTTGCGAGGTGATAAAATCCAATGATCTATCTTGCCACGACAGTATAATATAAGGGTATTTCCCAAAAAAAAATACGGACAGCATTTTTTGCACGATGAAAATATTGCCCGTAAAATCCTTGGATACCTGCCTTCCGAATACAATACTGTTATTGAAATAGGCGCCGGAACCGGAGTATTGTCGAAATACCTTTTACAGGATGAAAAGCTCAACCCTTATTTTTTTGAAATTGACGTTGAATCCGTTCAATATCTCAATATTACATATCCTGCAATCCGCGAGAAAATAGTCAATGATGATTTTCTCGGGTATGATTTATCAGTGTTTCCCAGCCCTTTTGTGATTATTGGAAATTTCCCCTACAATATTTCAAGCCAGATTCTTTTTAAGGTCCTTGAAAACAGGAATAAGATCCCCGTTGTTATCGGAATGTTTCAGAAAGAAGTTGCCGAACGGATTGCATCGCCTCCGGGTTCGAAAAAGTATGGAATTCTAAGCGTCCTGCTAAAAGCTTTTTATGATATTGAATATCTTTTTACTGTAAATGAAACAGTCTTCTATCCTCCGCCAAAGGTAAAATCGGCTGTTCTGAGATTGAAAAGAAATTCAGTTTCTCATCTGGATTGTGATGAGGAATTGTTTAAACGGATCGTAAAAACAGCTTTCAACCAGCGGAGGAAAATCCTAAGGAACGCTCTGAAAAGCTTAACGACTGAAGGTTTTCAAGGTTCAGCATATACGGACCTCCTGCTTTCCAAACGTGCTGAACAATTATCCGTTAATGATTACGTCGCTCTCACCAGGAAAATTTCAGAAAGGAGGCTCAATGACTGACAGATTCAGATTTTCCGTTCAATGACCACCTCCCAGCCACCTGAAAACGGATACCATTTTCCCACTAAATAGGAAGGCAATTTGACGAGATATGATAAAATAGTTAGTAAAGGATTTTTCCTGAATTCAGCGTGTACGAGTGAGGTATGAGATTCCTTCATCCGGAAACCAGCAGACAGGTTCAATGTTTTTAATAAATCGCTCCAAAAATAGCTGCCCATATCAAATAAATGAGCAGGGTAAGGCATCCCGAATGTTTTTCCCAACTTCTTAAACCCTTTGTAAAAGGGAAATGAATAGGGTGTTCGGGCATAAAATATTCCCTGTTTCTTCATCTTCTGCAATAACGATGAAATGATTTGCCTTGGATTTTTTACATGCTCCAGGATTGCACTTGCTATAACAATGTCAAATTCGTCGGATAAAGGAATCAGATCAAGGGTTTCATACGAATATTGAGAAATCGAATTCTCCCTCCTGTCGGTTAGGGTTTTATAATCAACAACCGAAATTTCTATTTTCATAGCAATTCCGGAGGAAAGCAAGTATTGACCCAGGCATTGTGAAACCGCCCCATCACCTCCTCCAAAATCGAGAATCCGGAATGTCTCCCTGGGACTTAAATTTCCAAGATATTTTGTTAAATGACTTGCAAGGCGCCGGGGATCTATCTTTGTATACTTTGTATACTTGGTATCTCCCATATAATAACCGGTGTAGAATTCCTTCAGGATTTTTTCTGTCGGCTGAGGGTTGAAGAAACCGATGTGACAATTATTACAGGTATAGATCTTAATATCCGGCGATGGACGATTAGAAAGTATTGTCCCGATAATATTTAAGAAGTCTGAATAGATCTTAATTTCCGGCGATGGATGAATGTTCCCTATATACTTAATGGAGCGTGAACCACAAAAAGGACATCCTTCAAACGCCTCTTCAAAATAGTTTTCTTCAGGGATAACAATCTTGTGTTTGCTCTTATCTAAATTAATTTTCATCCGATAATCCTTCAATTCAAACTTTATGCGAAATTAATTAATATTTTTGTTGAAAAATCGAGCCCTGATGAATCAACCGAAACATTATAAAAAAATTCCTAATGCGAAAAGACCAGTTCATATAAGAGAAACAGGCTCTCTCTCTTCCAGGGGATCAAAAGCATCCCCTGCAAAGCTGAATCCACCGAAGCCCTGGAAAGGGAACTGGTATTTTGTCCTGATCTTCTTTGTTTTGGCTTATGTACTTTATGGTAATACCACCTGGAATAAATATGCTGTGGATGATGAATATGTTACAGGCCCGGATAATACGATGGTGACTAAAGGTTTGAGATCCGTTCCCCAGATTTTTTCCACCCTTTATTTCTCCAACAAAGGTAACATCGGAAGCCAGGCTGCTGATTACCGCCCTATTGTCAAACTGACTTTTGCCCTTGAATATCAATTGTGGGGTCAAAAACCCGGAGTGAGTCATGGGATTAATGTTCTCATCTATTTTTTCCTGTCCACACTTCTCTTCTTTATCCTGAAAAGGATTCTGAAGAATTATAATATTCTTTTTCCTTTTTTGATAACGATCTTATTCATGATCCACCCGGTACACACAGAAGTGGTTGCCAGTCTGAAGAACCGGGATGAAATGCTCGCATTTTTGTGTGGGCTTGGAGGGCTTTATTATCTTCTCAAATATGTTGAGTTGAAAAAGAACCGCTACCTGGTTTATACGTTTATCATATTTTGTTTAGGTTATCTTTCGAAATCGTCAATATTCCCTTTCCTTATTTTATATTGCCTCGTTCTTTATTTTTTTAGTGATCTCTTGCCAAAAAAAATTTTCACTGTATTTTTAGTTGTATTACTGGCAGTGATATTTGCGTATTATTTCCCGCGGTTATTTTTGCCCAGGGGCAAAAGAGTATTTGATTATATTGAGAACCCTTTGTTTTTTGAAAAAAATATCTGGTTACGCATAGGTACCGGTCTGCTCTCTTTATTATTCTATTTGAAAATTCTGGTCTATCCGTATCCATTGGTTTTTTATTATGGATACAATACAATACCAGTCACTAATCTATGGAACATATGGGTGCTGTTTTCATTTTTCATCCATTTTTTCCTTTTAGCATATGCTGTGCTGAAATTTAAAGAAAAGCATCTTCTTTCTTTTGCGATCCTGTTTTATCTGATCGCAATTTCCATGTATTCCAACGTCCTCTTTCCAGTAGTAGGGATTGTAGGAGAACGGTTTGTGTTTGTCGGATCCGTAGGGTTCTCTATTGCGTTGGTTTATATCATCTTCAGGATATTCAGAACTGACCCCAAAAGCCTCACCATCGAAATCAATGACCGGATGAAGATCCTTGCAATTATTGTTCTTCTCCTGGTCCCTTCCACTTATTACACGATCAAACGTAACAGGGCCTGGCGAAATCTCTTCGATCTCTGTGGTTATGATCTTATCCACAGCGCCAAATCGGCAAAAGTGAATGCACAGTTTGCAGGGCTGATGATGAACAGAGTTTACACCGCTAAACCGGAAGAACAACAATCCGCACTTCGTTTCTTAACCCCAACAATTACGTATTATTTCAGGAAGGCATTGGCGATCTATCCTTCGAATTATCAGACCTTAAATGATCTTGGAACGGTATATGTGAATTTTGCAGGGAACCCCGATTCTGCTATTTTTTTTCTCAAAAAGGCCATTGCATTGAATCCGAAATTTCAGCCGGCCTGGGTTAACCTCGGATTGGCGTACCGGAAAAATCAACAATATGACAGCGCCCTCTATTGTTACAGAAAAGTACTGGAACAGGATCCCAGGGAAGTCAAAGCATTGATCGCCATGGCTAATGTCTATAATGATATAGGAGACTTTGAAAAGGCAGTAAAAATGAATGAGGAAGCGATGGAACTCAATCCTGAATCCGATCTTCCATACAGGAACATAGCCAATTATTATATTCAGAGAGGAGATACGGCTGATGCTGTCCATAGCTGGGAAAAAGCAGTACAAATAAATCCTGCATACGATATTTGCATACAGCTTAATTCTCTCTACCGCATAAGGGGCGATATGGAGAAGGCCAATTACTATTATGAGCTTGCTATGGAATCATCAAGGAAAAGCAACAAAAAATGACAGGTGAAAGATTCATTTATCATTTTATTAGGAAAAATTTAGATAAATTTGGCACCAATGGCATTTAGTTCAAATCAGAAATTATTGTTGCAACCTTATCCTCGTGAAGGTCAAACATTATTATCTGCAGCTTTTCTTTATCCTAAAAAAGATCCTTCAATTTCTATAAATGACATAGAAGATACAATTGACAAGGCATTTTTGAGATGCTTTAAAAATAAAAAAGGCGAAAGTAGAATTTATTCGGAGACTCCTAAAAGTTTGGTTAAATTGACCCTTAAACATTTAACCCAATTAATTCAATAGAAACTGTTAAAAAGTGGGTGAAATGCCTGAACTTCGTATCTTTCGGATTGAAAACAAATTATGCTTGATTTCACCTTTCTAATGCATTGCATTAGAAGGTTAAAACATTGATATTCTTAT
>CAIYUC010000119.1 GCA_903929315.1 uncultured Bacteroidales bacterium | reverse complement strand
TCTTGAAGAAGACGATGACAACATTGAACTCATTGATATTGAATTTGGCCGTGACGGAAAACCGGCTGTTTTGTTTGGCATGGAAAAACATCCGGATAATATAATTAAACAGTTGGATAAAACAGTAGGTAAAGGTAATTACACAGTCATTAGCGAAGATGAAAAAACTGACCAGGATTGGATTTCTCAAGACGAGCCGGCAGAGGATTTAATAGTCAAACCATTTGAAGAAATGGAAAAGGAAGAACTTATGGAGGTCTTTGAAGGGAAAAAGCTAATGACTCCTGACAACCTTTTCAAGATGGTTTTTGCTGCTTACAATCTTCTTCTCAGTAATAAAGAGAAGAATGAGATAAAAAAAATAATGAATAATATAGATAAATGGAATATTATCGACGATATCGATTCAGATGAATATGACTTTACCTC
Source organism: uncultured Bacteroidales bacterium (assembly GCA_903929315.1). Classification (GTDB taxonomy): domain Bacteria; phylum Bacteroidota; class Bacteroidia; order Bacteroidales; family FEN-979; genus CAIYUC01. Next base: position 1,316 of record CAIYUC010000119.1, on the reverse strand, counting down.
CGAAAAAGAAAAGAAATTGTATAAAGACCTTTATTTTCAAACCCGTTCCGATCCTGAAAATACAACTTCAGCCATTAAAAAAGCTATGATAAAATTCCCCAGCAGTTATCAATTAAATAGTCTTCTGGGTATGGCATATATGGAGACCGACCGTTTAGAAGATATGCATCAATCAGCAATTGAACTTTATCAGAAATTCCCCGATAATCTGTTTGCGTTCTGCAATTATATAACCATGCTGCTCGCCAAAGACGAAATTGGGGAAGCAGAACTTCTTCTCCATGACAGCTATAATATTCATGAACAATTTCCACAAAAAGAATACTTTACCATTGACCACTATCTGGCATACACCCAAACCATAGCAAAATATTTTCTCAGGACCGGGAAATTAATTAAAGCTGCAGCATATACTTTCCCATTAACATTTTACGAATGGAGAGAACACAACAAAGACAATGCTGATGCTCTCTATTTTTTGGTGATCGACCAGATAAGGGAAAAGATATTGCCGGAGAACCAGATGACAGAAAAGTAAAATACTATATCACTATGCAACGCTACATCCAACAACTGATTGAAGACCTGGAAGAAGCTGCTAAAAATCCACCGGCTTCACCATTCATTGAACCGCCACCGCATCTTGATAATAATCCGGTAGAGGCCGAATTGGCGCTGGTCCCGTTTAAACCCATTGCGGAATGGACCGGCATTGATGCAAAGGTTTTTCCTGATATGATCAATGTATCCAGAGATGAAGCTGACCGTGTCAATCACTCAATATTGCAGTTGCTGGAAAGCCTTCAGATTGAGGTTGTTGATATTCCTAAGGATTTTCCACCCGAATTACTATACGATGTTTTAATTAACCATTGGGATGAACCTGTCCAGTACCTGCCCTCTTCAGGTTTCGATCTGGAACTGTGCACCGGCGATCCCATGACATGTCCGTATGGCGATTATTGCAATTGCGGCACCTGGAATGACATAACTGATGAAGAAGAAATACCGGGTAAAAGCTCCAGGAATCTAACAGATGATGAAATTCCGTTTTAAGATTTTTTGTTAAAAAATCAAATGTTATGAAACCCAGGGCAGAGCCCAGGACCCGAATTCCGGGGTAAGCCCCGGGGAATTTACCAGACACCTCATCCCCTGCAGAAGTTGTCTAAAAAGTAAGAAAAAGAAAATTTCACGCGGAGTTCCGCAGAGTTTTGCGCAGAGTCACGCAAAGTTAAAACTCATGTTATCAACCTTCTGCGAAAATCTGCGATTAATCTGCGGAAATCTGCGAGAAAAAAAAGAAACTTATTAGA
>CAIYUC010000118.1 GCA_903929315.1 uncultured Bacteroidales bacterium | reverse complement strand
GTATGGCAGATGATAATTTTTCCTTCTTTGTGTGCTTTGTGCAATCTTGGTGTTCATTGTGGTTCAGTGCTTTAAGAATTAACCACAAAGGCCACAACGTTTTTCACAATGGTCACAAAGACTTTTTAGACAGCCCCACGGTGGGTGAGGCTATTAGTCATCATCAGAATCATTAATTTTAACGAATGCAGCATGCACGGGAGGAGGGCATGGTTTTGATGAGCTGTGGCAAGCGACCCATATCACCTCGTTGAGTTCCTGGTCGGGGACCCGGTCTTCCCTGCTGAAATCGAATTTCTCACTTTTTCTTTGCCATTCATTGAGGGTAGTATTCTTTTCGAAAAGATCGGTCTGTGCCGGCCGGACGTGAAATGCAGGATGATTTGACAATGTATCAAAACAACGCCATAAAGGTTCAGCCGCAGCGTCATACTGGCTCATGGGCGGCAGACCCAATATCAATTCTATTGTCCGCAGAAAGGAGGATGTCGAATAGAGTGTATGATCCACGTAAGCATTTTTTACGAGTCCTCCGGCAACATATGCCGTGCTTCGGTGCGCGTCAACATGATCAGGACCGTTCTGGGCATCGTCTTCCACTATAAAAACTGCGCATTCCATCCAGATCGGACTTTTACTCAGGTATTCCACGAATAATCCCACGGCCAGGTCATTGTCGGCCACTGCAGCAAAGGGGGTAGGACGGCCCATCCGCATGCCTTCCGTATGATCATTGATGAAGCGAAGGGTATTCAGGCGAGGCACTTGGTGAATCGAAAGCAGGGAGTCGAAATCACGCTTCCATTGCCGGAAACGGGTGGTATCCATAACTTTCTGGTCCCAGCTCGTATAATATTTGCAAAAATGTCCTTCGAGGACGGGGATATTGGCTTTATAATCATCGGCAAATTCTCCATAAGTTCTGTAAGTGACACCGTATTTTTTACAGTAATCCCATATAAACCCGTTTTTGTTATTGGCAATATTGCGTGTTCCTTCTGCATCATAGCTGCCGCCGCGACCGCCATATCCGGTAGGCCATGTTTTCTCAAGATAATCGGTGGCATAGGCGCCAAGGCTCCAGTTATGTCCGTCGGCGCTGACTTCTCCATCGACATAAAAATTATCCAGCAGTACAAATTCAGATGCCAGGGCATGCTGATTAGGCGTATATTTTTCACCGAAAAGCACGAGTGATGTATCCCCGTTTCCCCGTGGCATATCACCCAATACCTGGTCATAGGTCCTGTTTTCTTTAACGATATAAAAGACATACCGGATCGGTGATATTTCGCCTGCCCGGCGTGGAATTGGATTCCCCTGCATTCCGTGTGCCTGGATTTCGGTTTCCTTGTTGTAAGGAGTATTCGCATATACCTGCTGTGTCCATTCAACCAATTTTTCTTTTCCGGGCGAAGAGATCACGCTCAAAGTGCCTTTGAAAAGGCCACCGATATATTGAACCTCTTCTGGCTTCCTGGTATCGCCCTTCTGGTAATGAACTTTGTTCATATTTTGTGCAGGGTTGGGCCCTTTGGGATTAGGAAGTGAAGAAAGTCCTTTGCCATTGGCCACCAGTATTTTCCGACCTGCGACCCTCACACAGGTCGGATACCAGCCCGTCGGGATAAATCCCGATCCATTGCTATGACCGGGGTTTGTTACATCAAATACGGCAAGGCAATTGTTGTCGGCATTGGCCACATATAGTGTCTGGTCATCCTGGCTCAGGGCTACACTGTTTGTCGTCGATCCCGTCGGTGTGATTGGAAAAAGGGCTGCATTCAGGGTTTCGATAACTTTCTTATGCATAAGGTCGATCACGGAAACTGAATTATCATTGGAATTGGCCACAAAAAGAATTTTGCTTTTGCTGTCGATGACCAAATCATTGGGATTATCGCCCACCGGGATACTTCCTTCAATTTTCAATGAACTTGTATTCATGATCACAATTTTATCGCAACCCCAGCAGCTGCAGTAAAGGCGCTTTTTATCCGGTGATAAAAGACAGGTATATCCTTCACCTCCGAGTAAAATTTGTTTAAGGATCTTTTTTGTGCGGGTGTTTAGGATATACAACGAATTATTCTCCTTGGTTACTGTATAGATGCGGTGCCGGGCTTCGTCGACTGCGATTCCGGCGATGGAAATTTTTTCTGGCCAGGGTTTACCGAGTTTAAAAGTGTCGCGACAATTCAGTTTTTCGTCTTGAATGACAAAACGTACTATCCAGTTGTCGTTACCGCCGGATGCATAGAGGCTTTTGCCGTCATCGCTGAAGACCAGCCCCAACCAGGATTTTCCGACTTCATATGTATCGAGCAGTTTCTGATCCCTGAGTCTGATGAGTTGCACGGATTGTGTGCTCTGGCCGTTGTTTGTGACCGCCGCATATTTCAAATCAGGAGTGACGGCTATGTTTAGTGGAAGATCGCCCAGTGGAATCTGATTTCCGTCAGGACTCAGACTCCATCCGTTAGGTAATGTTATTTTGCTATACTCACCCGGTTTAGTTTGAGCCTGTAAAAATAAAGTCAGAGATATAAGGATTACTTCGAAGATAATGGTCGTGTAAACCAGAAAAACATGTTTAAAATCGTGTGATGTTAATGGTATGACGTTCATAACAAATAAATTTTACCGGAAGTAAAAAAACAGTTTTACAAAAACAATTAAAATCTTGATGCTGGTCTAATCCCTAACACACCGGACGCTATAACCACTTGTTTTACAGGCTCCGTCACGGCTTACTCCCGCATTGGAGTAACTCAGGCCTCGGCCCCATGCGTATGTCGAACTGCTCTCCGTACCTGACCACCAATGACCTTCGTATCCAATTCCATAGAAGTAGCAAAATTTCGCTATTTCACTATTTCGCCATTTCGCTATTTAATCCTTGAGACATCGAACCGAGAATGCATTCGATCTGAATGCCGGATAAAACGAAACACTCGCATCAGGGCTGTTCATCCCATGTGCCCAGGCTTTTTCTGCGCCATGAGAGGTGGATGACCATATGATGGTGGCAAAAGTATTGAAATTCCAGGATCTTTCCATAAAATTAACGCCATATAAAAATGCGTTAAACCCTGAGAAACCTGTGGATTTAAGAGGATTTGCTGCAAAACCGTTACTGGTAAAATTGCTGAAAAGGACACCCCATTCCGATTCAGCCGGAATATGCCAACCCGGAGGGCAAAGCCCCTGGTTGGAGACAGTTTCGTCGTAATCCATAATTTCATCCCACTGATAATCGGCAGTCAGCAGTCCGCAGTTCGCAGTCAGGTCATTGTAGCAGTATTTTTCCGGAACACAATTGTCCCTTTGACTGGTGTTTCCTGGAATCAAAATTCCGTAATTCAAATTAGCAGCCATCCAGCATTGTGAACCAATTTGAACAGTAGGATAAGTTTTACCGTCTCTAACATCTGTTAGCGGCTGGCCACATGTCGTGACAGTCGGGACAATCGTGACAATCGTGACAATCGCTGTGGCCGAACACAGCGCGACATTGGTATAGGTGTAAGTAATCTGATGATTCCCTGCTCCGGCAATTGCGGGGTAAAAGATTCCATTAGCAACTCCGGGCCCGGAATAATTTCCACCTAATGGAATCCCTCCTTTAAGTTTGAATGGCTGTGCAGAGGTAGTTGTGATGGAATCGTTACAGTAAATCAAATTGACCACAGGAACAGGTTTTACGGTAACTATAACACTATCTGTCCTGCCGGGACACCCATTTGCAGAAGAAGTAACCACATACGTGGCATTTCCGGGAATATATGCAGTATTGTGTAATGTCTGCTGGATGATATTCCCTGAACCTGCTGAAAACCCCGTTATATCAGGGGAACTCCCGTGAGCTGTCCAGGAAAATGTTGTCCCGGTGACATTGGAATTCAGATTAATATTACATTGTTGACCGGAACAAATCGCCTGCGACGAGGGTACAAAAAGAATATTCGAAACGGGAAATACATTTACAGTGAAATCCGTCACCAGCCCATCACAGCCATTGTTATGAGGAGTAATATGATAAATTACATTTTCAGGAGTAAACCCTGTGTTTGCCAGCGTTTGATTAAGGAGAACAGTGGGTATGGTATTGTTTGAATAACCGGTAATATTCGGGGAACCTGGAGTAGTTGTCCATGTAAACAATGTTCCGGAAATAGTAGAAACAAGTGTAATGGCCGTTGGTGTGTTATTGCAAATACTTTTATTTTTTGGGTTGTTCGATAAATCAGGGTATGGATGCACAGTTACTGTCGACACAGCAGTGTCACCGATACATCCTAAGCCATGCGGTGCGATTTTGTAGGTCACCGTTCCGTCCACAACACCCGAATTGAACAGCGTTTGTGAGATCAGGTTCCCAGATCCGTTTGAATAACCTGTAACATCAGGTGAGCTGCCTGTGGCCGTCCAGGTGAATGTGGTTGCCGGCTGGCTTGATGTCAGATCGATCGTGCATGGGCCGTTGGAGCAGATCTCCTGTAGAGCCGGGGTTGCAGTAGCGTCAAAAAAAGGCTTTACTGTTACAACAAACCGCACTGTATCACTGGTACAAGTATCCGCGACGGCTGCAACGGCATATGTAACGGTATCAAAAACAGATCCTGAATTAACCAGTTTCTGGGCGATGACTAGTCCGCTTCCATTGGAATAACCCGTTAGAGTGGGTGAATTGGAATAAGCTCTCCAGTTGAAAACGGAGTTTATGAGGGTGGAAAGCAGGGTGACCTTTATGGAATCACCGGAGCATATAGAGTATGACAAGGTTGTATTTGTAATAACTGGAATGGGTTTCACTTTCACCAGGATATCGGTTCTTGTAAGGCTTATACAGGTTGTTGCTGTCATGACGGCTTCCGCATAAAAATGGGTGGTCACGGTTACATTTGTGGTTACGGAACTGCCTGTAAAAAGGAGATTTCCTCCTGCCGGAGCGTCATACCATTTGATCGTAACACCCGGTTGCTGGATAACACCAAAGGTCACGGAGCCCGGTCCGCAATGGGGTACGTAGGATGCCAAAGGAACCGGTGCAGCGGGTGTGGCATTAACGGTCAGGTTATGGTTCGTGGAAACTGCACAGGGCGTTGTAATCGAATAGGTAATGGTGTATGTGCCGGGAGCGCTGGCTGCAAGGTTAATGGACCCTGTGTTGATATTGACAAACACAAGTCCGGCCGGGGTTGCCGAAAAAGTGCCACCGGGATTTACAACCGTTGGCGTCGGGTTCGGGTCGCTCTGACAATAACTGCCGGCAGGGTAATTAAAAGCTGCGCTGACCACTGTAACAGTAACATTCCCCGTGGCTGTTGTCCCGTCGCATTCCTGTACAACAGCAGTGTATGTCGTCGTGACAAGAGGTGAGAAATTAATCGGTGTTCCGAAACCGGCAATGGTGCCTCCCGGGTATCCGCCCGTATACCATGTTATCCCGCTTGGGACAAAACGGGTACTTTCATCGATTGCAGACCATTGTGAAAAATTACGGCCTGTAGCGGTAAATGCTATGGTTCCTGTACTATCCTGAACACCCTGGGTGGCTGCTTCACCGGAACATAAAGGCTTACTTACAATGTTATTTTCAATAATACTGGTTTGCTCGTGCAAAACAGCCTGGAATGTAGCACGCAGATTATGGCAATTGTTATTATAAAAAGTGGTAAGTGACCAGTAGACCACTAATTTCCGGTTGGGTGCGGTTCCGGAAGTGTAAAAATATACATCCTGGGCACTATTCCAACAAGGTAACCAATCCTCCCATGGAAAAAAGATAACATTTCTTGGTACACCAGATGCTGCGTTTGGGATTGGAGTTGCAATAAATGTATCCCAACTGTTACCAGGCGGTGCAGAGAAGCTGATCCAACCATTCGAACCGATCCAGAAATGTGTATAATTCTGGCTGAAGAAGCAAAAGTTAAATCCGATATCAAAAGGTCCCGCAACACAATCATCTTTACTACCCCATGCCTGGGATGTGCAGTTGTTGAAGGAAGGACAAACAGAAGTTCCTCCTGTCATCGGCTCAATATTGAACGGGATGGTCTGAAAAGTATAGCTGGTTGTCCCGTAACTACCGCTATTGACGATAGCGCTGAGGGTTGCTGTACCTCCCAGGCAAATAGTGGTGTCGTTGCTGGTAGTTAAGGTTGTTTGTCCTGAAACCCGGGCTGCTGATGCAAATACCAGAATTAACAGTAAAAATCCTCTTTGCATACAAATTTTTAGGCGTACAAAGGTAATAATAAGGAAGACTAATAAACAGAAGATTCGTTGTCTGGAATGAGGTAAAAACTATAATTCAATTTCACGGAATAAATAATCAACCACCTGGTTGCATAAAATTATAGGGAGATGAACAAGTCTTGAGACTGCTGACTGCGGAATGCGGACTCCGGAATGAATTTTATCTGGAATAATTTTATCTGGAATAATTTTAAATAACGATAAAACCGGGTGAAATAATATTTACTTTTGTGCGAATGCCGTCTGGTTTGGTTATGAAAGCAGGGCCCACCAGTTATCCGGGAGTTACCCGCGTAGTAACGAGGAGTTTTCCAATGACACCTGGCATCACGCAGCCATGGCCCGCAAGGGAACCCAGTTCAAGCTATACATTGATCAGTACCGTGTACTTACTGTACCGGTCTTTAAAGGTAAAACGTATTCCCTGAATATTGTCGGTATCGGCGACCAGGACAGACCCATAATGCTGAAGAATGTCAGGATCGCACAAGGGGGGAATTTCAACGATATCAAGCGTCTCGTGACAGAAAGCAAGATTATCACTCATGGTATCCTCTTCGATGTGGATAAAGCAACCATTAAACCATCATCCATGGGAACCCTCAACCAGATCTGCCAGTTAATGAAAGATCATCCTGACTTCAGATTCGAGATCGGCGGACATACGGATAATACCGGTACTGCCGGACACAACCTTGTCCTTTCGCAACAAAGAGCAGATGCAGTAAAAACACAACTGGTAAGTATGGGAATTGATGCCGGTCGACTGACTACCAAAGGATATGGTGATACACAACCCATCGAGGATAACGCCATAGCAGAGGGTCGCGCTAATAACCGCAGGGTGGAATTTATGAAACAATAATTTAATAGCTGTTTTTTAGTTCGGGTTATTCATAACAGCCTATGTACCTGGAGATCACGAGCCGCTGGATCTCTGAGGTTCCTTCACCGATCTGCAAGATGCGTTGATCGCGGTAGAAACGTTCAATATCATAATCTTTCATAAGGCCATAACCTCCGTGAAGCTGTAATGCTTCATCGGAGACTTCTTTTGCAATTTCCGAACAGTAAAGCTTTGCCATCGCTGCTTCTTTTGCAAAAGGCTGGTCGGTGGACTTCAGCCATGCTCCTTTATAGAGAAGGTTACGGGCAAGTTCGATCTTGGTTGCCATATCAGCGAGCTTGAATGCGTTGATCTGGAATTGTGCGATCGGTTTGCCGAATTGCTTTCGCTCCTTCGCATACCTTAGCGCCAGTTCAAAAGCCCCCTGTGCAAGTCCGAGGCCCATGGCGGCAATTGCAAGGCGACCACTGTCAAGGGTATTCAGCATGATCCGGGAGCCTTCGCCACGTTTACCGAGAACATTCGAAAATGGCACCTTACAATCGTCAAAAAAAAGTTCCGCGGTGTCGGAAGCACGCCACATCATCTTACCGTGCATTGGAACACGCTTAAATCCGGGTGTATCCGCATCCACCAGGATAGTAGAAAACTCCTTTTCCCCGTTTTTTTGTCCTGAGACTACCTGTACTGTTGCTCCTTTATTAATCCTTGAAGCGCCATTTGTGATGAATATCTTTGAACCATTGATGATCCAATGATCCTCCTCAAGACGGGCTGAGGACTTCGTGGCGCGTGAATCGGAACCGGCATCCGGCTCGGTCAGCCCGAATGCCCAGGTTGCTTCGCCTGTGGAAAGCATGGGTATATATTTTTCCTTTTGTTCCTCCGTGCCGTAATTCAGGATAGGTCCTATACCCAGAGAAATATGAGCGGCAATGGTTGCAGCCTGTGAGCTGTCTACCCGTGCCAGTTCTTCAATGACGATCACATAAGAAAGAGTGTCGAGGGCATTTCCTCCATATTTGGCCGGGGTCCTTAATCCAAACAGCCCGATATCGCCCATTTTCTTCGTAAGCCCGATAGAGAATTCACCTGATTCATCAAGCTCACGTGCTAAAGGACGGATTTCACGCTCGGCAAAATCACGAACTGTCTTCCTGATTAAATGATGTTCTTCGGTTAAATACATAATTTGGGATTTAGTAGTTGCGTTTATTTAATAGTAATTCGTTGTTATTCGTAGTTATTTGTTGTTCTTCGTTGTTACATGTAGTAATTTATTGGTATTTAGTTTATTTAACAGGCAATTTAGTGGAATATAAATGAAGCAAGGGTGTAAGTTTGTTCAAGTGCATCAGGATTCAGGTTTAGAGGCAGATGATTCCGATTATTGAATTCGATCAAATTCTCTGTTTTCAGGTTCCCCAGCAACTCTTTGCCTGACATCGGGCATCCTCCCCATCCGTGGATCACTGCATCGAATCTTCTGCACCCTTTCTCATATGCCGCATTTACATTCTCATACCAATCCCGGTTGGTTGTATGCAGGTGAAGCCCGAATCTGACCTCTGGAAACAAAGGAATAAGTCCGGAGAAGATCTCTTTAATCTGTGCACTATTGATCTCGATCGACACATTTGACAGGGGGATCGTTCTGACGCCCATCCTGTATAATATATTGATCCATTTGAAGAGAATCTCTATGCTCCACTCATCCCCGTATGTATTTCCAAATGCCATTGAAATGTAGATAACCGGGTGTTTTTTCGTTTTATCACAGATCTCCACTATCTCCCTTACCGTTTCTATCGATTTTTCAAGAGTGGTATTAAGATTCATTTTCAGAAATGCAGGAGATATTGAAAATGGGTACGAGATATGGGTAATATAATCCCGTTCCGCAATAATTTCGGCGCCCTTCTTATTCACTACCAATATCATCCGGTTTGAACG
>CAIYUC010000117.1 GCA_903929315.1 uncultured Bacteroidales bacterium | reverse complement strand
CCCGCCCCGCCAAATGGCAAAATCTAAAATCGTAAAATCATTTTGCATTTTGCAATTTGACTTTTACATTTTGACTTTTTTCCTTAGCACTCTGCTTCCCTATTGTGCCTTCTCAGAAGGCACGATAACAAAAGGTTATTCAAAGTCTCGCGCCGCCTTCATCGAAAACAAAGGCCAGATCATCGACCAGCATAATCAGCCAAATCCGGGGGTGTTGTATTTGTTGAATATGCCGGGGTTTAATGTACAGTTGAGGAAGGGAGGGTTTTCTTATGACGTTTATAGAATATCGAATATAGATCAACGAATGATGAAATCAGATCGAAATTCAAACGTCGTTGATCAATGTTCGATATTCAAAAGCAATCCGGGATACTCGTCACGCGATAGCAATTCAGTTATAAGTTTCCACAGAATCGACATCGATCTCCTGAATGCCAACCCTGATCCGGTTATTGAAGCTTCAGATCCTTCTCCCGATTATTTCAACTATTTTACTGCCAATGTTCCTGATTGTGGAATCAAAAATGTCAGACAATACGGTAAGATCACCTATAAGGACATTTATGCGGACATTGATCTTGATTTTTTTACGACTGGAGAACATGGGTATGAATACAATTTTGTGATTCATCCGGGAGGCAATATCCGTGATATACGGTTGACGATTGCCGGGCCTGAGTACATTTCTTTAATTCGGGATACCCTGAAATTCAAAACAAGATTTGGAGAACTTGAGGAATTGATACCTGAAAGCTATTATATGGTTAATGATTTGAGAGTTGATATCGAGTCACGGTTTAAAAGGATTGATAATGAAGTTTATGGATTCTCCATTAGCAAAACAGTTCCTGAAAGTTCATTGTGGTAATAGATCCCACATCAATAAGGTTATGGGGGACTTACTATGGTGGTTATAGTACAGAATTTTACGGACAATGCGCAGCAGATAAAGCCGGTAATGTTTTTCTTACAGGAACATCTGAATCAATCAATAATATTGCAAGCACCGGATCATACCAAGGTACATTGATCCCTCCCACGGATGCCTTCCTTGCAAAGTTTAATGCAGCCGGACAGCGTCAGTGGGGGACCTACTTTGGTAGTGGCAGTGAACAATTATGGTTTGGGTCAATCATTGTCGGCAAAAGTGGAAATATTTATTTTGCAGGATCAACCGCATCAACTTCCGGAATTGCCTCTCCCGGAGCACATCAGACAGTATATGGCGGAGGTTATTATGATTGTTTTCTTGAAAAGTTCAACCAGGCAGGTGACAGACTCTGGGGAACTTATTACGGTGGTGCAAATACTGATAATTCTGGAAATGTTACTACCGATAAAAATGGGAATATATATCTTTCGGGAGCAACTGCTTCAGATACAGGTATTTCTACTCCGGGATCCTATCAGCCAAATCTATATAATGTTAATCCAGATGCATTTCTTGCAAAATTTGATAGCAACGGTGTTAGGCAATGGGGGACCTATTATGGTGGAGAAGGGGCTGACGAAGGCAGGGCCTGCGTGACTGATAGCTCTGGAAATGTATACTTTGGGGGTCAAACTTCATCAGACACCAATATTGCAAGTCCGGGAGCTTATCAAACAACATATGGAGGAGGCATTGCTGATGCTTTTCTTGCAAAATTTACTACCGGAGGTCAAAGAATTTGGGCAACATATTACGGTGGGTCAAATGATGACCGGGGTTTTGGATGTGCTTCCGACAGAGCAGGAAACGTATGTTTGATTGGTGAAACGAATTCTCCTGACAGTATAGCAAGTCCCGGATGTTTTCAACCTGTTTATGGAGGAGGTGGTTATGATGCATTTATTGTCAAATTTGACAGTAACGGTGTCCGGCATTGGGGTACCTACTATGGCGGTAGCAATGGTGATGAGGATTATGCTTGTGCAATCGGATGGAATAATGAAATATTCATGGCAGGAACTACTGCTTCAACCAATAATATTTCGACTCCGGATTCTTATCAACCTGTTTTAGCAGGTGTTTTTGATGCATTTATTGTCAAATTCAATGCTGCCGGACAACGTCAATGGGGAACCTATTATGGAGGTGGCAATGACGTTTTTAACGGTTGTAGTTATGTCGAGGATGATACGCTATACATGGCTGGAAGGACAGGTTCGACAGATAGCATAGCGAGCCCGGGAGCATGGCAGGAAGTTTATGGGGGAGATAATGATGATATGTTGATCAAGTTCCTTGATTGCTGGCCTATTGATACTGTCGGCCCTATTACAGGCCCCGTCAATATATGTGAACCTTCAACTGGCGTGAGTTATTCAATTCCACCCGTCGCCCATGCTATGAATTATATTTGGACATTACCACTGGGTATAGGGATTTTAAGCGGGTCGGGAACCGACAGTATTACTACCACTATAACCAATTCTTTCAATTCAGGTATGATTTCGGTTCAAGTTTTGAATAAATGTGATTCCGGAGCTACTGCTTTTTTATTTATAACGGGTCACCAGCGACCTGTTCCTGTAATTTCCGGTCCAAATAATACCTGTGCGGGTACGGGAAAAGTATATACGACGGATCCGGGAAAAACGAATTATCAGTGGATTGTTTCAGCGGGAGGAGTGATCACCTCCGGGGGCACAACCACGGATAATACGGTAACGGTTACCTGGAATGCTGCCGGAACTCAGCATGTCTATGTCAATTATACAGATGCCAACGGATGTTCTGCAGACACACCCACTGATTATATTGTCACAGTAACTCCAAGCCCGATCGTCAATATAACCATCACTG
>CAIYUC010000116.1 GCA_903929315.1 uncultured Bacteroidales bacterium | reverse complement strand
GGGGTTGTCTAATAAGTTGGAAAGTTAATGTTTCTCGCTGAGTTTCGCTGAGTTAAACGCAGAGTCACGCAAAGTTAAAACTCTTGTTTTCAATATTATGCGAAAATCTGCGATTAATCTGAGGAAATCTGCGAGAAAAAAAAGAAACTTATTGGACACCCCCTGCATGGGGCGAGGTGAATGGGTATATGAGAAACGCTGGTGAATTTGCTGCACTTCTGACGGCCATGTGCTGGACTGTCACAGCCCTTGCTTTTGAGGCTTCCAGTAAAAGAGTCGGTTCGATGGTTGTCAACCTGTTCCGTCTTATTGCCGGTTTTATTTTTCTAAGTATTTTCTGCTGGTTCTATCGGGGATATCTTTTCCCGGTAGATGCACCGGGGCGGACATGGTTTTACCTGATCCTGTCCGGTCTCATAGGATTTACTTTCGGTGATCTTTGCCTGTTCCAAGCATTTGTGATAGTGGGTGCACGTATCAGCATGCTTCTCATGGCGCTCGCGCCACCTATAACCGCATTCATCGGATGGCTTTTCCTGGGAGAGACAATGACGTTAAAAAGTCTGATGGGAATGGCCTTAACACTTACCGGAATCGCGATAGTCGTTTTAAAACGACCTGCACCTTCAAATGACAATGATCCATCAAAGAAAATTAAATTTTCCTATCCCATCTGGGGAATTCTCCTGGGTCTTGGCGGCGCCGTTGGCCAGGCGACGGGTTTGGTGCTTAGTAAATCGGGAATGCGCGGGTATGATGCTTTTGCCTCCGCTCAGATCCGTGTTCTTGCCGGGATTGCAGGATTTGTCATCTTATTTGCCTTTTGGAATGTTTGGAAAACTGCATATAAGGCATTTTCCAACAGGAAAGCCATGATTCAGCTTTCTGTCGGGGCTTTTTTCGGACCTTTTCTCGGGGTTTCATTTTCCCTGTTGGCTGTTCAATTAACGACAACCGGTATTGCCTCAACAATAATGGCCATGGTACCCGTGCTCATCATCCCTCCGGCTTTTTTACTCTTTAAGGAGAAAGTGACCCTCAAAGAGATCCTCGGAGCGATCCTTGCAGTGGGAGGTGTTGCGCTGTTTTTTTTGTAAATGGTAAAATAGTAAAATGTGAAATCATAAAATAATATTACCATTTTGCATATGCCCTGACTGACATTTAGAATGAATATAATCCACACCCTTTGCTTCAGCCCCCATCCCCAACCCTTCCCCCACCCGGGGGAAGGGAGATGTAAGGTGCTTAGCTTCTTTTTGAAAACAATTTAATTTTACTTATAATTGTGTCTAATACAAAGTTCATATTTGTTTTTACTTGTTCGTTTTCAAACCGAATTACCTTTATCCCAAACCTATTAAGGATCTCCGTTCGTTCCTTGTCTCGTTCTTTTTGATAACTATCATTGTGTACTGATCCATCTATTTCTATTGCAAGCATTACCTCAAAACAGAAAAAATCCACAACAAATTCGTTGATCGGATGCTGGCGTCGGAACCTGTATCCCAACAATTTCCGATTCCTCAGTTTTTCCCATAAAATTTTTTCTGATTCTGTCATTGAATGCCTTAATTCTGCCGCAATCCTTAACAGTTCCGGTTTTGCACCAAAATAGATCGGGTATTCCTCCCTGCCACTAAGTTTTGCCATCTGCTTTCCTTCAAAAGCAAATTTATATATAATTCCCATAATTCAGAACACCCTTCCCCCGGGTGGGGGAAGGGTTGGGGATGGGGGCTAAGGAGTGAAGCGAATACTTCAGCTCCTGCCACTTCGCTTCACTTTCGATATAAGGATAATATACATCGACCATAAAGCGAAAATACGTTTGCAATTGCAGTGAGCAAAGGACATTAAAGAAACAGGAGAATCCGATGCAAAATCTTAATAATTATTCAAATAATAAAACAGAAAAGTTATTCACCACTACATCCCAATATTGACAGAGTATTCCAGATGCAAGTCCTCTGAAACATAATATTAATAAGCATTATTCATATATAGGATTTGTAAATTTCGAAATCATTGCTTAATTTTGCATTATAAATGATTGAAAATTAATTATATAATAATATTTTATATGGATATTAAATTAAAAATAAAAGAAGTATTTCAACTAATTGATTATATAATTTTTAAAGGTATTTATATTGAAATG
>CAIYUC010000115.1 GCA_903929315.1 uncultured Bacteroidales bacterium | reverse complement strand
TATCTTTTGATTGGTATTACCGAAATCGAGGATAAGATTCATAGTTATTCATTGTTTACTATTCGCCAATTTTATCCGGCATCCGGTATCCGGCATCTGACAACGAGCATCGAGTGTCGAGTGTCAAAGGATTGATTTTGACCTTCTGAATGCCAACCCTAATCCGGATATTGACATTGAATTTGTTTCGAATGAAATGCATGGATATAAAATTATCGATCCCACGTTAAATACGGTTTTGATCTGTCTGAATGTTCTAAACATATTTTCACTTTCTTGGATACCGGGTGGAAATGTGTATATTTGTTAATTGTGATCTGTTGCTGACAGAGAAGCGTTTGTACATTTTTATGAAAAAGCGTTATATCCTGATTTTTTTTCTGTTTGCGGGAATCCTCTTCCGTATACAGGATTCTTACGCGGAAGGGTCAAAACAGATATGGATCGGCACATACTGGTCCTACTTGTCTATATGTACTGATTTTGTGACTCATTGCGGATGGACAAATTTTGCAGCGTACGGATGCGATGAGACGAGCAGGCTCTATTTTGTGACAAAAAATACGAACGAGATTGTTTACTTTGGTTTCCAGTTAGGAACTCTTCCTTTGAGCGGAACCCATTGTGTCTTCAGGATCAAGGACCTTTCCGGAAACATCGTTTACCCTGAGACGAATGTACCAACCGGTGGTACAGGTTACATTGATTTTATATCAGAAGCACGCATTGGCCCTATCCAGATCTACGGTACGGGCGGATACATTGCCAGTGACTGGCACCCTCCTGCTGCGGATACATACTATATGGAATTTCAGGTGCTCAATAATGCTACCGATTCTGTCACACCTTGCGGCTTTAGTATGGAACTATTTGATCTGACCGTATATGACTCTGTAGCGCAGCAAGTAATGCCAGGAAGACTGTATTCCAAAGCATGGGAATTTGAAGAAAACGATAATTATTCAGGAACTATTTATCTTTATTCGCCGGATAGCATAATTACCTCAGTCGCAGCTAACAACATGGCCGGAGGCATCTGGGACACTTACTGCAATCAATGGGGGTGCGCCAATACAGGCAATTTCGCTTCCGACAGAAAGTCACGACATAACCAGGATGCCTACTTACCGGAGTATCCGGTATTTCTTAATCCGCCCGATTCAACCATTTTTCCTCCTGCGAAGCTATTCGGCCAGATCGTTTCCCCTGATCCCTGGGGTGAAACAAACTGCTCCAACGGGAATATAGTATTTCATGTTTATGTAAATAAAGCCGCAGGCACCATTGAAATTGATCTTTCCTTCCCCAACCCTTATACAAACCGTATTTTAACGAGGAATTCTGTCTCAGGTGAAAATCTGCTGACCTGGAACGGGCTTGATGGCTCAGGGGTCATAGTACCTAATAATATCCTGGTAACTTACATGATAAAGTATGAGAACGGCCTGACCAACCTGCCCCTTTTTGATGTGGAAGGCAATGATAATGGTTTTATCATCGGGCTGGTAAGTCCTGCCGGAAACACCCCGCTTGTTTACTGGGACGACACCAATATTCCCCAGGGAACTATGAACCTGACAGGTTGTCTCAGTCCGCCGGGTTGCCATCCATGGTCAGATGCCGGGTATGGATTCGGCAACAACAACACGGTGAACACATGGTGGTACGTTGTTTCCGACAGTACGGATCCGGCCACTATTGTCGAAAAACGTGCCCCCCCGTTATTGGTTTTCAATCAGTCTCCACCCCAGAGCTTCTGCGGCGATACAACAGGCGTTTATTACTCCGTGACAGCAGATCCAACCACTGAGATCTATAATTGGAATTATACCGGTACAGGAGTTACAATTCACCATCTGAATCCTTCGGATAATTTCGTGACACTTGATTTTGCTGCCAATGCCACTTCGGGGAACCTTACGGTTTACGGCACAAATGCCAACTGCCCCGGAGGCGGGCCAACTTCATCCCTTGCGATCACGTTTGCGCCGGCACCCATCATGGATCTTCCTTATTCCGGAACCCTGTGCAGCGGAAATACCACAAGTATCCTGCTTACCTCGACACCTCCCGGTGCAACGTTCAGCTGGACAACTCCTGCTCCGACCTGTTCGGCAAATATTACAAGTTGTCCGACAGGACAAAATAATGCAACACAGATAACCGATATCCTGTCGTTAAGCGACAACAACACGGGAACTGTCACCTATCATATCACACCGATGCTTTCCCAATGTAATGGGCCTGTTCAGGATTATATGATGACGGTAAATCCTCCTTCGCCTGTCTCAGTCACAATTTCGGCATCGCAAAATCCAATTTGTGCAGGAAATTCCGTGACTTTTACAGCAACTCCTGTCAACGGCGGAGCTTCTCCATCCTACCAATGGAAAGTGAACGGTATCATTGCAGGAACAAATAGTACAATTTTTACATATATCCCATTAAACGCAGACATTGTTTCATGTTTACTCACATCATCAAACACCACCTGTACCTCCAATAATCCGGCTTCGAGTAATCAGTTATTCATGGTTATTAATAGTTATTCGGTTGTGGATATATCAATAACTGCCTCCTCTAATCCTTTCTGTCAGGGAGGATCTGTCACATTTACAGCGACTCCGACCAATGGAGGTGCAAATCCTGCCTACCAATGGAAAGTGAACGGAATTAATATTGGCCCGAATAACCCGGTTTATTCTTATTCTCCGAATAGTGGGGATGTTGTTTCCTGTGTCCTTACATCGAACATTGCTTGCCCGATTGGTAACCCTGCCACATCAAATCCGATAACGATGATTGTCAATTCAAATCTTCCGGCAGCTATCAATATTACCGCATCAACTAATCCTTTTTGCCCTGGTAATTCTGTGACATATACCGCGGCCACCATAAATGGTGGCCCTACACCTTTTTATCAATGGAAAGTTAACGGGGTGATTGCAGGAACTAACTCGTCAACATTTGTCTATAACCCGGTATCCGGTGACCTGGTTACCTGCATCCTAACTTCAAATCTACCATGTGTAACAGCCAACCCCGCAACTTCGAATACGATCATTATGAATGGCAACCTGGCGCCTGTTGTAACATTCACGCATTGCAACGATTCAATCACAACGACGAATGCTCAACCGTTCAAACTCAAAGGAGGAATACCCCTTGGGGGTTCATATTCCGGTCTGGGAGTCACCAATGGAATCTTCTATTCTGCAATTGCAGGTGTTGGAAATCACCAGATAAATTATACATACACGAATGCAGCTCTCTGCGCAGCAAGCGCGACTGTCACGATTGTAACGATTGTCCCGACTGTCACGACTTGTGGTAATCCGGTTACCGACATCCGCGATAATAAAACCTATCCTACTATTCAGATTGGCTCCCAGTGTTGGATGTCATCAAACTTGAATTACGGAACAGAAATATCAGAAAACATCGATCAGAGAGACAACTGTATACCTGAGAAATATCACAATCCAGCATCCAGCATCCAGCATCCAGCATCTGTTTACCAATGGGATGAACTCATGCAATACGACGAAACCGTCTCCAACCAAGGGCTTTGTCCACCCGGTTGGCATATTCCGACAGAAGCCGATTGGAACATATTGTTTGCAAATTACATAAGTAATGCCTTTGCAGCAAGCCCGCTTAAATATTCAGGATTTTCAGGTTTTAATGCTCTTCTAGACGGCACCAGACATATGAACAAAACATGGGATTATCAGGGGTTTGCAACGTTCTTCTGGTCATCAACCACACACGGTGCAACGAAGGCCTGGGCGCATGGAATGAATGATGATGATCCGAGTGTTTCGGCTTATCCTTCATTAAGAAATAATGCATTTTCCGTTCGTTGCTTGAAAGATTAGTATTACGCACGCGTTACAAACGCGCGCGAGC
>CAIYUC010000114.1 GCA_903929315.1 uncultured Bacteroidales bacterium | reverse complement strand
CAAATCTCGTTTGTGCGGGAACGTCTGTGACATTTCTTGCAAATGCAATCAACGGGGGAACGAATCCTTTCTATCAATGGAAAGTTAATGGTATTAATGTGTGGCTCATCACCAATTCATATAGTTATATTCCACTGACGGGTGATTATATTACATGTATGGTAACATCCGATGCAATCTGTCCTACCGGGAATCCGGCAAATTCCAATCAAATCATAATGACCATCAACCCGAATCTTCCCGTCAGTATAACTATCACCGCATCTGCAAACCCTGTTTGTTCAGGCATTTCGGTGACATATAGTAGTGCCACCATATATGGTGGCACTACCCCATTTTACCAATGGAAGGTCAATGGTGTCAATGCCGGGACAAATTCATCTGTGTACACATACAACCCGGCATCCGGTGACCAGATCGAATGCATCCTCACATCAAACGCAGACTGTCCTATCGGCAACCCAGCAACATCCAATACGATTACCATGAATGTTGCGACATCTCCAGTCGTCACGTTCATGCGCTGCAATGATTCTGTTACAACAACCAATGCTCAACCATTTAAGCTCAAGGGAGGAATACCGCTGGGTGGCGCATATACAGGTACAGGAGTCACTGGAGGAATCTTCCATCCGGCAATCGGTGTGGGGCCTCACCAGATCACATACACATATACAAATGCTGCCTTATGCTCAGCGAGCGCAAATGTCACGATTGTAACGATTGTTCCGACTGTCACGAACTGCGGGCAGATACTTTCGGACATTCGGGACGGGAAAACATATCAAACTGTTCAAATAGGAAGCCAATGCTGGCTGGCGGAAGACCTTAATTATGGCACAGAAATTCCTCCGGATGTTTTTCAAAGAGATAATTGCATTGCTGAAAAATATCACAATCCAGCATCCAGCATCCAGCATCCAGCATCTGTTTACCAGTGGGATGAGATAATGAACTACGACGAAACCATCTCCACACAAGGCCTTTGCCCACCGGGATGGCATGTTCCTACGGAAGCTGATTGGAATATATTATTTTCAAATTATATCAGCAATGGTTTTGCAGGCAGTCCATTGAAATATTCAGGATTCTCAGGTTTCAATGCTATTCTTTCTGGTGCCAGGCACGTTAATAAAAATTGGGATTATCAGGGGTTCGCTACATTCTTCTGGTCATCAACAGCCCATGGTGCAAACAAAGCATGGTCTCACGGAATGAATGATACTGATCCAAGTGTTTCAGCTTATCCTTCTTTAAGAAATAATGCATTTTCCGTTCGTTGCTTGAAAGATTAATATTACGCACGCGTTACAAACGCGCGCAAGCTAAGATGATCCATCAGTTTCGTTGTATCCGACTTTTAGGAGTAATGCATTCTCGGTTAGATGCTTAAAGGACTAAGATGAATATCGAATATTGATCAACGATTTCTGAAGTTTGAACTGAAGTTGGAAGTTGATCTGAATTATTGAACCAGATGATGGAAAATTTTATTCTCAATTTGAAGGCCGTTGATATGCAGATAACTCAAATATATGAAGAACAGAGTAGATGTGTTCAAACAATTCCGATTGAAAACTCTCAAATGAGGGATAATCAGGAAAACGGGTGTAGACAATGATCTCAACCGGCAAGCCTGTCTCAGAGGATTGAAGTAATCTGACTAATATTCCAGCACCGGTATTTATCTCAGGAACTTTTTTAAGATGATCCATCAGATAATGCCGGAACAATTCCAGATTTGTAAGCCTTTCGGTTGATTTGACAAGAAAATTTTCAGAAGTAATAAAATCCCTGGTTTTATCAAACAGATTCTTATCTACCGTTTTAATTGACCGGATGTCTATCAGGAAAGATCTTTTCAATCTCCGGCCTCCGGCATCCATCATGCTTCTCCAATTCAGGAATGATTCGGAAATCAGAGTATATGTAGGGATAAGGGAAACGGAATTATCCCAGTTCCGCACTTTCACGGTCACCAGTGAAATATCAACTACTATCCCATCTGAATTGTGTTTGGCAATCGTGATCCAGTCGCCGATCTTTAGCATATTATTACTGGATAGTTGAACACCTGCTACAAATCCCAGAATACTGTCCTTGAAAATTAAAATCAGAACAGCAGAAACAGCGCCTAATCCGGCTAAAATAGTGATGGGTGATTGACCAATGAGTGTGGAAATGATAATAATACCCCCGACAATGTATACGATGATCTTACCGATCTGAATATACCCTTTGATAGGCTTGGAGACTGCCATTTCAAATTCGCCGTAAATCCTGTAGACTGCGTTAAGAAATGAAATGAATACTAATATTACAACAGCAACCATATAAAGCTTCAGGGCAACATCGATCATGTGAATGGCTTGCGGATGCGCTGTGACGGATTCACTAAGGAAGAACTGGATGATTAATGCCGGGATCAGCAATGCAAGTCTTGTAAAAACTTTTTCTTCGAACAAATAATCATCCCATTTACTGACAGATCTGTCAATCAGTTTTTTAAGAAACCGTTTGAGAATGAATTTCAGGATATAATAAATGAGGACAGACCCTAAGAATATAAGGAACAGGACTGAAAAATCTACGACATAAGTCGAGATCTTATCAGACAGGCCCCAATTCAGTAGCAGCTCTTTTAATTTTTCACCAAAGGTATAACCATTCATTGCTTTCATTGTATCCGTCATGGATCAGGGAACAATAATTTTAAGGGACAAGGGATGAATTTTTATTTCAAACTGTTTACCGGAATCATATGGATCCCCGTCAAGGTGAATGGCCTTGCCTTTCTTTCTTTTTATGGTAATCGTTTTTGCCCGAATGATCTCAATGTAAAGCGATTTATCAAATTTCCCCATAAACAGTAAAGGGAGGATAAATGGGAGCCGGATCATAGGAACCTTTCTCACAATACAGACATCAATATAACCATCATCGATCTTTGCATTCGGGTCGATGGAGGTGTTGTTGCCGAACTGGTTGGAATTGGCAAAGCTCACCATAAATGCAGTCCTTTTGATCGTTTTACCGTCCAGGATGAGTTTGTATTTCCTGGGTTTATAACCCTTGTAATCGGAAGATACGATCTTGAAATAAGTCAGAAAGCCTCTTGTCCCTGCATTTGCGAATTTCTTGGCGACATGTGCATCGTAACCTACTCCTGCCATACTGAGAAACACCTTGTCGTCAAGGGTTGCAGTATCGATTTTGATAAATTTACCTGCGCCAATACTATCTAAAGCTTTTGTAACATTGAACGGAAGTTTCAGATGTCTTGCCAATCCATTTCCGGAGCCGGTCGGGATGATGCCAAGGGCACACTCCGTTCCGATGATCGCACGAGCTGTTTCATTTACCGTTCCATCTCCTCCGACTGCTACAATAATATCTGTACCTTCAGCGACAGCCGTTTTACTAAGATCACTGGCATGCCCCGGTCTTTCCGTTTGAACAATTTTATAACTGAAATCCGGATTCCCAAACCGCTCCTTTATATATTTTTCCAGAGGATTATTTTTACCGGATCCTGAAATGGGATTGACGATAAAAAGGATTTTCTTCACTTTTGTAGTCTTAGCTTCCATTTCAATCAACAATAAGACGGTTTTCGATAATACGGTTATTGTACTGCTGGATAAAAGCTTTTATAAAAATCTCAAGGTTTTTCTTCACTGCTAACCCTTTGCCGATAAGGTTGTTTTTTTGCAAACTGTCAATTTTAAGATTATACAGTCCGGTGCTATTGGTTCCATCAAATTCCAGAAGGTACCCGTCTTTTATTAACCCAAAAAGACCGGAAGCATTATGAATTGAAAAATGTTGTACAGTAGAATCGAACAGATTGGTGCCATAGGCCAGAAAACCCTTATCATAACCGAGAAGGCTAAGAACAGAAGGCATTATATCGATCTGTTGTGCGATGATTTTCGAATCCCCTTTTAATCCCGAATTGTGTTTATAGAAAATAATTGGTACGGCAAATTGTCCAGCATCACTTTGGTAGTAATGATAATAACCTTCAGATGTATGATCTGCAGTGATGACAAAGAGGGTGTTGTCAAACCATGGCATCTTTTTCACGGTTTCGAAAAATCTGCCAAGTGAATAATCTGCATACATAATAGTTTTCTGAATGGGCATATGACCTTCCCTGAACTTATGTTCATACCTTACCGGTACGGTAAAAGGGTGATGAGACGACAAGGAAAATATGGCAACAAGGAATGGCGGTTTGAATTCATTCATGGTTTGCGCTGTATATTGAAAAAATTCCTCATCCCTTATCCCCCATTCTCCGTCAAAATCCTTGTCATTGTTATATTCGGTTCGTCCATAATAATGGTCAAATCCAACCATATGGGTATAACTGTCGAAACCCATTGTACCATTTGTTCCCCCATGAAAAAAAGCGCTCATATAACCTCTTGGCTTTAAAAGGGAGGCAAGGCTGGCATACTTATCATTTGCATAATTGGATTGGATGAACGACTCATTCATCAGTGAAGGAATACTTGACAATACGGCAGGAATTCCCTGTATGGAAGATTTTCCATTCGCAAAACCATCGTAAACAAGGCTTTCCCGGATCAGGGAATCAAGGAATGGTGTAAATCCTTTATAATGGCCATTCCCCAGTCCTTTGTTGAAATAACCAATGTGTTCACGCGAAAAACTTTCCAGGATGATGATCATCACGTTATAATTTCTGAATTTGTCCGTCGTTCCGTTATGAACAGGTGTATATATCTTGGCCAGGTCCGATTCTTTAGTAAAATACCGCGATTCCTGTAATGATGAATGATGAAACGTTTTTACCATACAGAATGGTGTATTCAATAATAAAGGAATATTCTTTGCCGAAGCATATTTTCCTGCAGTAATCAGACTTATCGGACGCAGTTGAAATCCCCCGCGGATCCCGATTATAGAAAGGAAAATGATGATAAGGAATAAAAATGTCTGAAGAAAGTAATATGTGAATTTTCCTTTTTTCCCCTTGCCTATGGTCGAAGTTTTTGACCTGAAGCGGGTTGCAAAGTAGATCATTAAAAAAAGAAACACAATCCAGGTCAAAGGGATATACCAGTAATCCTTAATAAAATGCGGTATCAGGATGGAAAAATCACCTCCTACTGACATGTAAGAAAAGAAATCAGCAGTCGTCCGCTTTAATGTAAAACGGAAATATATTGAATCCATAAAGTTCCACAGGAGACAAAAGCCGTTGATTAAATAAAAATACCCGTTCAGAAAGCCCTGATAAATCTTGTTTGTCCTGAAAGTAAAGGGAATGGAATTAAAGAAAATATAGGGCGTATTGATGACCAGGATGGCGGAAATATCGAAACGGATGCCGATGAAGAAGATCATTACCAATTCAGAAAATCCAAGTCCTGAGAAATAGGATGTATTGAAAAGGTAAAAGGCGATCCTGGAAAGGAAAAAAAGAACGAGTATGATCAGAAGCCTGATCAACATCAGCGCATGGCTATTGATTTGTATCTTTTTTGTCTTTTTCACATCGCAAAGGTATTGAATCGTACGCAATATTATCCAATAGTGAATGGAACAATACCATTTTCCCTTGATACAAATGTAAGTCGGGATAATTTCATACTTTTGACATCACTTTTAAATCATACTACAAATGGGAGAAATCATTACTGTTGGAAACAAAGGGAAAAACATCCGGTCCGATTGTTTTGTCACCTTTGAACTAAAAGATAAAGGAGGTCCTGACATCCGGCTTGAAAGTAAAGTTGCCGTGATGTACGGGAATGCCATCATGGCCCAGGCTAAAGAACTTATGGAGTTTTTCGGAATTCAGGATGCATCCTTAAAAATCGAAGATAGCGGAGCCTTGCCGTGGGTCCTCTCTGCCCGCATAGAAGCTGCGATAAGTAAAGCAGTCAGCCCGGATAAGGAATTTAACCCTGTTATGTTGAAGGAGAATGAGTATACCACATTCAAAGACAGGAACCGTTTTTCACGCTTGTATCTTCCAGGAAACACCCCCGGATTGATGATAAATGCAGGCATTCATAAACCGGATGGAATAATCCTTGACCTGGAAGATGCTGTTGCCCCTGATAAAAAAGATGAAGCCCGTTTTCTGGTTAGGAATGCCCTGCGGGCGCTCGATTTCTATGGTTCAGAACGAATGGTCAGAATCAACCAGGGAGATCGCGGAATCAAAGATCTTGATTATCTTATCCCCCATAATGTCAACCTTATTCTATTATCCAAATGCGAAAAACCTGAACAAATCCATGATGTGAACCAACGCATCGGGCAATTGAAGAAGAAATATAAAATTCATAACCCGGTTTGGCTGATGCCGATCATTGAGAGTGCACTTGGCGTGATCAATGCATATGCTGTTGCAACAGCCGCTGAGAATGTCGTCGCAATAGCTATTGGACTCGAAGATTATACGGCTGACCTGGGAACGAAAAGGACGACGGAAGGCACAGAGTCGTTTTTCGCCAGGAGTATGGTCGTAAATGCAGCCAGGGCAGCCGGGATACAACCTATTGATTCTGTCTTTTCCGATGTGGCCGATAGCGAAGGGCTAAAACAAACTGTCCTTCGATCCAGAGCGCTGGGATTTGATGGTATGGGTTGCATTCACCCACGGCAGATCAGGATCATCCATGAGAATTTTGCACCTTCGGCCGAGGAAACGGAAAAAGCAAAAAAAATCGTATCCGCATATCATGCGGCTCTGGAACAGGGTCTCGGCGTCGTTTCCCTGGGAACAAAGATGATTGACCCTCCTGTTGTTAAAAGAGCTTTAAACACGATAAACCTGGCAGTAAAAATGGGAAAACTATCAGAAAATTGGAGGGAAACATATGAGCAAGTATGATAAACTCGTGACGAATGCCGCAGGAAGGGTTGTGCCAACCATCATCAACAACCAAAGCGCCCTACCCTATATGGGAATCGGAAAATACAGACCAACTGGAAGGAAAGCTGCTCCGCTTATTGCTTCATCGGCTGATTATCCGGCTGATGGGAACAAAGTTGTTGCAAGTCTCAGGGAGGCCTTGATAAAATGTGGCCTTAAAAACGGGATGACGGTCTCCACCCATCATCATTTCCGGAATGGCGACCTGGTTGCCAATCAAATATTCGACGTTGCCCATGAAATGGGTATAAAAGATCTCATGTGGTTCCCTTCTGCTTCATTTCCATGCCATGAACCCTTGACAAAATACCTTGAAGACGGCACCATCGATCATATTGAAGGAAGTATGAACGGGGCTCTCGGGAGATTTGCTTCATTAGGTAAAATGAAAGGTCTGGGAGTGCTTCGTTCTCATGGGGGACGTTATCAGTCCGTGCAGGATGGAGAAGTGCATATTGATATTGCCGTCATCGCCGCACCAACTGCAGATCCGTTTGGTAATGCCAATGGCGTTAATGGGCCTGCAGCCTGTGGTCTGTTGGGTTTTGCATTAGCCGATTCACAGTACGCTGATAAAGTGATTGTCGTAACTGATAATCTTGTCCCCTTCCCTTGTATTCCCTGGCAAATTCACGGTAACTATGTCGATTGTGTGGTGGTGATGGACAAAATCGGCATTCCGGAAAAGATTGTCAGTGGAACTACAGAAATAACCAAGAGCCCTGATCGCCTTTTATTGGCAGAATGGACAGCACAATTCTGTGATGAGGCAGGCATTATCCGTGACGGATTTTCTTTCCAGGCTGGCGCTGGCGGAACTGCGTTATCAATCGGTATATATTTCTCAGAGATACTCCGTGAGCGTGGCTGGAAAGCCAGGTTTGCACGGGGAGGCAGTAATAAGTACCTGGTGCAGATGCTTGAAGAAGGACTGACCGATTACATACTTGATGGACAAACCTTCGATCTCGCTGGAGTACGATCCATGAGAGAGAATCCCAGGCACGTTAATACAAGTCCATTCACAAGTTACAATTACCATGGTAAGGGAAACTTTGCTTCCATGGTGGATGTGGTAATTCTTGGCGCCACTGAAGTTGATGTTAACTTCAATGCGAACGTGGTGACCCATTCCGATGGGTACCTTCTCCATGGTATCGGGGGTTGGCAAAACTGCCTGTTCTCGAAATGTACCATCCTGCCTGTACCATTGTTCAGGGACCGGATGCCCGTTATCCTTGATGAAGTGACAACTCTTTGCGGACCAGGTGAACTGATTGACGTTATTGTCACGGAAAGAGGAATAGCTATTAACCCGGCACGGATAGATCTCATTGACAAAATGAAACATTCCAGGCTCCCTGTTAAAACCATTCAGCAGTTGAAAATGGAAGCAGAGAAGATCTGCGGTAAACCTGACAAACCAAAATTGGGTGATGAGATCGTTGCGGTTGTAAAATGGGTTGACGGAACTATTATTGATTCTGTAAGACGAGTGATCTCTTAATTTTTACACTTTGACGATCCAGCAAATACTTCTGAAGTATTGGGGGTATCCTTCTTTTCGCCCGATGCAGGAAGAGATCATTCAATCTGTCCTGGCAGGAAAAGATACCCTGGCCCTTTTGCCAACCGGAGGCGGAAAATCCATAACATTCCAGGTCCCGGCTTTGGCAAAAGAAGGTATTTGCCTCGTCATTTCCCCACTTATTGCCCTGATGAAAGACCAGGTGGATAACCTGAAGAAGCGGGGGATCCACGCTGCTGCCATTTATTCGGGAATGCACCCGGATGAGATCGACATTGTGCTTAATAATTGCCGGCTTGGGGAAAATAAATTGTTATATGTATCTCCTGAAAGATTGGTGACAGAGAAAATGAGAGATGCCATCCTCCGCATGAACATCAATCTTCTTGCTATTGATGAAGCACATTGCATTTCGCAATGGGGCTATGATTTCCGTCCCCCCTACCTGAAAATTGCTGAAATACGGGAATTTTTACCGGATGTACCTCTGCTTGCCCTTACTGCAACAGCAACATCTGAGGTTATAAAAGATATCCAGGAAAAATTAAAATTTAAACAAGCCAATGTCCTCAGGAAAAGCTTTGAACGGAAGAACCTTACCTATTATGTGTTTAAAGAAGAAGATAAATTCCGGAGGCTGGAAAAAATCATAAAAACGGTGAAAGGCTGTGGAATTGTTTATGTAAGGAACCGGAAACACACGAAAGAAATAGCAGATTTTCTCACAAAAAAGAGGATCAGTGCAACCTTCTATCATGCAGGGCTGGACCCAAAGGAAAGAGTAAAAAGACAGAATGAATGGATGACTGAGCAAAAGTCGGTGATCGTCGCAACCAATGCATTCGGGATGGGTATTGACAAGCCGAATGTCCGCTTTGT
>CAIYUC010000113.1 GCA_903929315.1 uncultured Bacteroidales bacterium | reverse complement strand
GTTAATGTTTCTCGCTGAGTTTCGCTGAGTTAAACGCAGAGTCACGCAAAGTTAAAACTCTTGTTTTCAATATTCTGCGAAAATCTGCGATTAATCTGCGGAAATCTGCGAGAAAAAAAAGAAACTTATTGGACACCCCCCTTGAGGGGTAAGTTTCCGGGATAAAATTCTCCGGAGTTTGCTCCGGAAAAGATTACAGAGCTTGCTCTGGTGTTAATATAAATTTATTAAGAAATATAGGGTATATGAAGATCGGAAAATATTTCCTTTTGATAATTCTGCTTGCCGGATTTTCACTTCAGTCCTGTGATAAACTGAATGAACCTTATGCAACATTGAAGAATAGCGGCGATGATACCACTACAGTAAATATTCGCAAGGTTCTTCTGGAGGATTATACGGGACATTTATGCGTTAATTGTCCCTCAGCCACAGAAACAGCTCATATTCTGGAACAAGCATACGGAGGAAAACTGATCCTTATTGCTGTACATGCCGGAAACCTGGCTGTCCCTTCCGATCCGCCATTTACAGCAGATTATACCTCTTCAGCAGGAGAGGAATGGTATAACACCTTTGGAATATATGCCAACCCCCTGGGATTGGTAAATCGTAAACCTTTTAACGGACACCTGATAATCGGAGCTGACCTTTGGGCTTCAGCGGTTGACAGCCTGATCCATAAGGCTCCGGATGCCTTGATAACAATAGAGAATTCTTTTAACGCGACCAGTAGTACATTGACAACCATTATTTCAACGAAATTTAAATCTTTATTGCCGGGAAGCTTTACTCTTAATGCCTGCATTACTGAAGACATCCTTATCTCAGCTCAGAAAAACAATGATACCCTGGTAGGACCTATTCCTGTCATCTATAACTATGTATTTATGGACGTTTTAAGGGGAACCATTAATGGAAACTGGGGTGAAGTTTTAACTTCCGGCATTGATACTACGAAGGCATATAAGAAAACCTATGTGTTCTCTTTTTCCCCGTCCTGGGTTGCTAAAAATTGTTCCGTTGTGAGTTTCGTTTATAATTCAGATACAAAAGAAATCATCCAGACCGAGAAAACCGGGGTTCTTCAGACAAAAAAATAATCAAACTCAGGTTCGCAAATTATGGATATTTCCTCTTTGGAAACGGTGTCTAATTCTCAATAAATTCGATTATTTCGATAAGATTAATTTTTTTGTCAGACTGGAACCGGATGTCTGCAATTTGCAATAATAAATCCCGGCTGAAAGGTCAGCAGCGGTCATTTCAAGGGAGTATTTCCCGGCCTGTTGTCTGGCATTATCAACAAGGATTTTTATCTCCTTGCCAAAGGCATCATATATAACAATCTTCACATTACCTGGACCAGGCAATTCATAGGTAATTGTGACATCCTCTGTAAAGGGATTCGGGAAAATAGTGACATTATTCTCATTTGTTTTCTGATCGATACCTGTCAGGAGATAAGTAATGGTGTTAGATGGGTCTGAATAACATCCAGTCACAGGATCCGTATATCTTACATAATAAATTCCTGAAGCAGTAGGATAATAGCTTTGTCCCGTAGCATCGGGGATCATCGCGTCATTCAGGTACCATTGATTTCCCGTTGGAGAACTGGAGATTAGTACATTCCCATTTTCCGTAATTACCGGAGCCGGGGGTATAGGATTCACAGTAATGGGAATAGGTTGGGAAATTACAGAATTTATGCCATCATAGACCGTCACAGTATAAGTGATATCCTGGGTTGGAGTAGAAATGGGAGTAGCAGAAGCCGGATCATCGAGGTACGTTGTTGGGATCCATTGATAAGTGTAATTTCCTGAACCACCGGTGGGAATAGCTGTCAATTGCGATGTACTTCCAAGGCAGACATTTGAAGGAAATGCATTCGCGATCAATGTAAGAGGACCTCCATAGCAGATGATATTCGCTGCCCACCCGGAATAATTATCACTGTAATCCGAGTGGAATACAAATGTAAGGGATCCGGAAGATGTTGTCGCAACCACGGTATCAGGTGAGTTTATACCGCAAAATTTACCGATCAGGGTGGAAGAAGCATTCGGACCATTGTAGATCTTTAAATAATCATAAGAGCAGTTGGTTTCCGGTTCGACATTAAAGGAAGTAAATATTGCTTTCAACTTAGCTCCGGTCGTTCCGGGGGAGAAAACCATCGTATAATTTTCGTTATCATTGTAATTATTATCCGGACCCCCTGAATCATAGAATACTCCGTTACATGTTGCTACTGTATCGTTACTCATCAGAAATTGTGGAACTTGTCCGATCTCAAGATCAAATTGTTTTTGTAAGGAATATTGATTATTCCCACCGGCGGTTACGAGATTAATGAGATGTACCATAGTCCCGATGGGGGTTACTCCATTTATGGTAACATCATAATAACCATATACTGTCCCGTTTACAGGTAAAGTTCCCAGGAACTGATTGGGATTATTGGCAATAATAAAGGAACCTGATCCGGGAAGTACTGAAAGATGACCGATTCCATTGTTTACAGATGAGTGTCCCGTGTTAAGGGTTGAGATCTTAAGTGTAGCCACTTCACCCGGGTCTAAAATACCGTTTCCATTCCCCCCCGGAGCAGGATCCAGGATTAAGATATCAGAAATGGATAAAACCGGTGCATTTAAAATTAACACGAGTATGGAATTCCACGTATCCGTGCCATCGGTGAAGGTGATGTTGCAATAAACTATATGCTGATCGGCAACATTGTTTTTGATATTCAGTGAAAATGCATCCAGTCTTGTTGAACATCCCCCAGGAAGGATTGTACCGAAATTATAGGAATTCGCTGTGAAGATGACATTGGTATCAATAGTAGAAATCGTTCCGATAACATTATCAGCAACCAGAGAGCCGATATTTTTAGCGGTTACATTGAGTTTTACAGCTTCACCGAAATCAGCAAGGTGATTATTATTTCCACCTGTGGAATCATCGATTGTATAGGAATTTAATAAAACATAAGGACCTGCATTTGGTATTACCGGAATGGTCCCGAAATAAGGTTTACGGTTTTGCTTTGTTACCACGAGATCAAGTGAATCAGGAGGATATTCCGGATTGAAGATAAGATTAGCGATACCGGTTATGTCTGCACATTTCGCATCGAGAAGAACAGTATCATGGACTGATAATGCCACATAAGCAAAAGGTTCGGTTGTTACCGTCAGATTGGTAGCCCCTGCGAGAAGAGGATTCTGATAATTTGCTGTTATCTGGGGTGGTATTGAAAGATAAACACTCAGAGAAGGGTCGCCCATCAGCGTGTAAGTTTCCCAATAATATTGTTTCATTGAGGAATTGGATTCTTCTACAGCCATGTCGCCGCCCTGAACCATTTGTCCCAGGGTCGTGGCCCATTGGGTAGTAGGTTCTCCCTGGTCATGAAAAATGTCATCATAAGCGCCCAGATGCTGAGGATCGAATGGTGGGTAGGTGGATACAACTTTAAAACCGCATCCCCACCAATAATCTTCATCCCAATAAGAGTAATCCGAACACCCGATATATCCCATGGCGCCTTTATGCGCTGCACGGACCGTTTCTTCAGCAAAGCAGTCTACACTGAAATTAGCTGTCTTGCAACAATTACCAACCATCAGGCAGTATTTGTGGTCATTCTGTAAAGGAGGGATCTGAGTAATAACGAATTGGGGATCTGCCCAGCCATCTTCACTTCCATGTGCAGTATAGTTTGCATAAGCGACACCGTTTGAAACATTATTCCGTATCTCCTGGGAATAATTTTCACCGGTTGGCATGGGTTGCAGGTAGGTATGCGAAAGGATATTATGAGCTGAATTGAAATAATAGGTAGTTCCATAATTGATCTGTCCGTTGCCCCATGTCAACTGGTGATCAGCATCAGCTCCTGCAGCCATCACGGCTTCACCAAGGAAAGAACCGCCGGGCATGGTGTATTGCTCATACTCCAGGGTTTTATCGATATAGGGTTGTAATTGTGTAAGATTTTGGGCAGAAAACCTTCCGTAATAAACTTCAGGGATATTATCATTTGTGTATTCGCAATAATACAGATCGGATGGATGCCCACCTGTGGTCCATGCAGGAATCTGACCTACATCGCCGACAAACAGAATAAAACTTGGGGGATTGTATCCTGAAGGTGGATTGTTGTAAAGGTTTATCAGGTAATTCCGGATAGAAGTGGTCGTATTCCCGACACCCGGGTTGTTTGTATAAGCCTGGATTACCTTAAAGCCTTTTTTTATTTTCCATTTGATAAAAGATTGCAGCGCCGACTGAAACTGAGGGTCTGAAACGATCACATAAGTCATAGGGCCGATCGTGATCAATGAATCAGGGAAGGATTGATAATTTGGTAATAAATGATATGATTTTTCAAAATAGGGGGACCAATTTTTCTTCTTAAGCTGCAAGGTTGCCTGAACATCTGCATCTTTGAAAGTTACTGTTGCTTCAAAAGAGCTAAAAACCAATATTTTATTTGTTACAGGATTGTACCAGACCGGGGAAATATCCAACCGGGCAAGATTTACAGCCCGCATTATTCCAATGGGAGTCACCGAAACCAATGGACCTCCAAGGTATTCATTTTTCTGATAGGTTTGAATATTGAATAGGAAAGGGATCTGGTCAGGGTCTGTTATATGTTTGCTGAGGGGCGCCTGCGCCGGGATAATTTTATCTGTTATGTCCAGCGATGGAAGGTCGTATTCTATGTAAGAGATATTTTTCAGCGTGATCTCAAATTTGGAATTCAGAGGTACTTCAATCAATTTATGGTATACCGGAAGTTTGGGCTCGCCTATGTTATTGCTGTATCCATAACCCTGAACGAAAAATTCCGTAAAGTGACCTTGTTTTGTTAAAATATCCCTGAATTGTATTGAAGATAGGTTTATTCTAAAGGAAAGACTATTATAAGCATCTGTACTGTATTTGATTTCTGTTTTACCTGTGCTGATTTTAATTTCGCCTGCCATTACCTTAAATGCCAGAAATACAGTAAAAAACAACATAACAGTGACGGCTCTTTCCGAGAAGCGACAGTATAAATTATTTTTCATGAACATGTGTTTAAAATGAGATCACATAGTTCTTTTACAAAAAGTTAACAAATATACGAAAAAAATGATTGGTTTTGGGAAATATTCAGGTGCTGAAGCGTAAATAATTAAGGAATTTATTGTTATGGTCTCTTACTGAGGATCTTTAATAGATAGCGTTACTATCTATTTTCCGGATATTATAAACAGGACACCAAACTGCGAGAAGCCCGATGCTGGTGACAAGATATGAAGAATTTAAAATCCGGAATTCTTTAAAATGTAAGTTTATTATAAAATTAAACTACTAATTTTGGGTTCTTTGTCAAACTGAATGGGTAATTTACATAACCATAAAGCTGTCTGGGTTGGTTCAGTTTTTGAACAAACTTAGCCATTCCTGATGTAACCCCATTTTTAAAAAATAATTTCGATGGGGATTTCCATACTCTAAAAGAATCAAATAGGAAAATAGGCAAATAGCATTAATTCCTCACGCAACGCACAGAAACCCCGTGATTCTTTTCAGTGTAGGCTCTGGTCACATCGCTGTAATCGTATTCCAGGTATCGGAGCCAGGCATTGGTTGTAATGTACTCAGTGGAACTCCACCATTCGCCGGTCATGCCAATGCGGTTGAATGTCCCATCGTAGTCACGGTAGCCTCCCGGAACGGCTGTAAATCCACTTTCGTTGGTTGCGTCGGTATTGGGGCGATACCACAGACCTGTGCCAAGCTCTATCGTACCGGTAGATTTCATTTGACCTCCGGCAACAGTTTCGCCTCCCAGATAGGTTATAAGTGTTGTCCATTCGGCATCGGTGGGTACGTGCCAACCTGAAGGGGCAAGCATGTTGGTTTTTACAGTAAACCAGTTATATAAAGCGCCATAGGTATTTTTATACGAAGCATCGTTATTGTACCAACAATATCCGGAAGTGGTTAATTTTATCCATGCTGTACCATCCGTCACCAAAGGTATTGCTGTACCATCATTGTATTTGGTCGTTTTAAGGTTCTCAACCATCCATGTCTGTGTGCCGATGGTGACTGTATGATACACATT
>CAIYUC010000112.1 GCA_903929315.1 uncultured Bacteroidales bacterium | reverse complement strand
CTTCTCAGTTTCAGTAGATAATCGGAATGGTTCAATTCTTTGGGTTAAAATTTTATCATCTTTCACAGAGAGGTTTACAATTGCAATGAAAGATACCAATCCTCTCACAAGATTACTTTTGCCGCTGGCATTCGCCCCATATACACCTTTACTTTTTAATAAGGTCAGTTTATTAGACACCTTAATTACATTGTTATCATCCAATTCTTTATACTTTGATACGGTATTAGCGGCAGTCATACTAAAGGTTTGAACATCTTTAATAGACCTATAATTTCCAATGTTGAACTCGATGATCATAATACGATATTTGTGAAAATTTCGCAAATATAGCTTTATTAAAACCGTTATGCAAGAAAAAAATGAAGAAAAACATATTTTTTATAAAAAAATTTAATTTCAGGAACAAGTCAAGCCATGAATTAGAATAATTTTCAAAAAAGCTGATAGGAAATGTTTACAAATGATTTTGTGGGTACAAACAATCCGTCACGGCAAAAAAAACTGCAACTTTTTCCAAAAACCAGACTATAAAGCGGTTTTTTTTATCCAATTTTTTGCTATATTTTTACGACCCTAAGGCTGGGCGAAAAACCTCCTGATCTCTCTAACCGTAACTACCTGGTCTACAAACACAGTCTTATGCAGCCCGCAGGGGGCAGAAATCATCCGTTTTGTACCCACAGTTTTACAACATGGAAATAGCCATATACGCACGGGTAAGCACCACAGGAAAACAGGATACCGAGAACCAATTAATCGTGTTACGGGAATACTGTAGTAAAATGGGGTATTCAATATACCATGAATATATCGATCATGAAACTGGAGGTTTTGGCACCAGACCTCAATTCCAAAACATGCTTAGTGATGCCAGCAAGCGAAAATTTGATATGCTCTTATTTTGGGCTTTGGATCGTTTGACCAGAGAAGGTGTAAGGAAAACAATTTACTATTTGCAGCAACTGGAGGACAATCATATTCTATATAAATCTTATACAGAGCAATTTTTGGACTCCAGCGGTGTTTTTCGGGATGTAATTGTGAGTTTGCTCGCAGTGATGGCCCTTCAGGAAAAAAATAGGCTGAGTGACCGAGTAAAAGCGGGATTAGCACGAACTCGTGAAGTTAACGGAAAAATTGGAGGGCGGCCCAGATTAAACAAAGAAACGGTCAGAAAGATCACAGAATTAAATAATCATGGGTCATCTATGAGGGAGATCGGCAGAATACTGAAGATCAGCCATAGGACAGTTGGAGGGTATCTTAAAAGTCTTCCCGATCCAATGCGGCCCCTCGCCCAAACAGAAACTGACGGTTCCTAAATAAAACCCTTCCCAGCCCAATGGAATATGAGATGATAATTGTGCTGGCACAAAATTGAACGCTAATGAAATTTTGGGAAAATTGATCCCCCAAACCAAAATTTTTTTTTCACTTTGGCATTCTGATTTTTCACGACAAACATTTCATGGTGCCTATGCCATAAAAAAAGAGATTTAATATTATAAGAAGGAGGGGGTACCCAAAAAAAAATGAGTTTCAAAATATTATATATATCGTAGTGCCTCCCATCTTGAACATTGACACCAATTTACATTCATACAGTCTATTTATTTCCCTACCTCATCATTTGGGGTAGGTTTATTTTATCTACTAAGAAAACTGTGGGTGAAAACAAACGAAAGTTATCAGGTATTATCCAAATGGCTTTTCATGTTGATGACTATTTTAATCTTCGGAAAGTCATAGAGTGTTGATCGTTTTACAATCCCAGTATAACCGTATTCCTTAATTTTCATTATCATTGAATCGACTTCCTGTGGCCCTAATCTCGGATCAACTATGACCTCGTTAAAGAATGTATTTGGGCTTAATGGCAGATTTACTGACTCATCTTTATAGTCATTTTTATCCCAGTTCATAACAAAAATATGTGGCCCGTATTTTTCTTGATTCCGATATTGATCAAAAAAAATCAATCTTACTTCTCGTTCTTCTTCGAATGCTTCTCGTTTAACTAACAAAGACTTTGAAAAAATAACATCTTCGGTCACCGAAAATTGAATTGGTTGAGAAAATGATTTTACTATCTCATCTTCAGTAAAATAATTCACTTTCCCAAGGAAAACAAATTTTATTTTTGAGGTGACTTCATCAATTTGTCGAATTGTAGTACTTACCTTCACACCAAAATAATCATCGACATAGCTTTTCCACATTAAATCAGATTCTTCTTTTAAAGTCCAACACTGGGCATAAATTTGTTCTTTAGATAATGAAAAATCTTGAGGATTCCCATTGGTATCAACTACTTCAGTTTGCATAAAGATATTCTCAAATGGGTCTTTCCAGAGGTGGGGTTTCCGTAATACAATCCTCTTTTCTTTAAGGGTTAGAAGAAAATCATCTATCCTTAAATAACGATAAAGTTTGATGTCAAGTCTTGTAGAAGGTTCAAACTGATCAAAATTCAATAAAATGATGTTACTCTCTGTGCTCATAACTTCTTTAACAAAAAAATTAAAATATTAATAGCAATGATTGGCACTCTGTAGGGATTGGTTTTTATCGTTATTGTAAAATTACCCTTTTGGGTGGTATCTTCAATCCCTTTTTTTTTCTAAAAATTTATTCTGGATGGATGTGAAATCTTATTAATCTTAATGAACTATAAGCCAAATTTACTAATATTGCTTAAATATTGATATGAACAGAATCAAAGAGGTTTTAAAAAAGCAGGGTAGGACACAAGTCTGGTTGGCGGAACATATTGGGAAAA
Organism: uncultured Bacteroidales bacterium; assembly: GCA_903929315.1. GTDB lineage: Bacteria > Bacteroidota > Bacteroidia > Bacteroidales > FEN-979 > CAIYUC01. The sequence goes on along the minus strand of CAIYUC010000112.1, from coordinate 2,751 downwards.
AGTCAGGCAACCGTTGCTTTATATGATAATAATAAGTTGCAACTGAATTTGAGTGTCCTGTTTAAAATTGCTGAGAATCTGGGGGTGCCCTCCAAGACGCTCATATCATCCAGTTTGAAATCGAAAAAGAAAGCAATAGATAAATAGCGGTCATTATAGACCATATCATAACATCAAACTTTATGACAGAAATTATCTGGGACGAAAAATACAAAGACGGAAATAAAGCAGCCCCTATATGAAAAGTATGACCTTGGTCACATTAAAGAAAAGCACAATAGACATCGCTATAATAAACGGATAACTCCTGGTCGAATATAAAAAAGTGGCATATGATAAAAGTTTTCTGGTTGCTAATCTCTTGTTTAACCTCTGAGGTGGCATTTTTAATAGCATACTTGGTTTTAAACTTAATTCTTCCCTTTTTATTTCTTACCATTGGGTTAATCATTCGAAAAAGGATATCAAGAACTATTGAAGGCATCTTCATTGGACTAAGTACTGGCATTATTGCATCATTCTTCGCATGCTTTATTTCATTTCTTCTGTGTAGAAAATATTTCCCAATGTATGCCATAGTTCTTATTGGCTTTTTATGGCCCTTTGTAGCTGAAATACTCAATTTTTATTATAACTTGAAGCTGCGAGTTTCAAATAAAACTGGAAGTGTACCATGGATTGGCAGATTTCATCTGGTAGTTAGAAGTCTTATTGAGCAAGGTAGATTTGCCGAGGTTAAAACTAATATAGTTCGGAATTTTAAAGAAAATCCAACTTTACCAAAAGAAAATATCAATGAAGATTATATTAACAAAGAGGCATATGAAATTGTTAAAGATTATTTATGGTTGGTTTTTATGTTTAACATGGTTGGCTATATCATAGGTATACTATTGTCATTTCATTATCTTAAATAGAAAGTTCTTATGATCAATTTTATTCTGTTTATCGTAGGTGCTATTCTTGGCCCGTTTATAAATGCTCAAATATTAATCCCAATAATTTATTGTTTCCCAAGAGCACTTTACTTATTCTTTAAAGGTGAATTAAAATTTATTGCTTGCCTGAGATGGTTTATCTCTCCTGTCTCCTGGTTTTTATTCTTTCTCATACTTGGGTATTTCTTTCCATCTCTTGAGCATAATAAATATTTAATGAATCCCTATCTTGGATTGGGCTGTAATATCTCTACGTTTGGAATGTTATTATATGCCTTTATCACCAAAAAAGGAAGAAGCGACTTGAACAAAGATTTTTGGAGAACCATGGATAAATACAGGAAAGGATTACCATCTGAGACTGCTAAAATTTTTTCCAAAGACTTAAGACAAGGCTACAATGAATTAGTGAAGGGATATTCCATGGCAATAGAGAATAATCCAAATGATATCGAATCTTATGATAGCCGAGCCACATTAAAATCTATCAATCAGGATTATAATGGAGCGATTGCTGATTATACAAAGATTATTGAGATCGATCCACTTTTTATTCATGCTTATTTCGGCAGGGGTAATGTAAATTGTCATCTTGGTGAGTATACGGAAGCAATCAAGGATTTCAATAAAACTATTGAGCTTGATGCAAATTATCTTCCAGCTTATTACGGGAGAGGTTCTGCTAAAGATAAAATAAAAGACTATCAGGGATCAATCGAAGATTATTCGAAAGTGATAGAGCTTGATTCATCAAAATCTGAAGCATATTGCGATAGGGGAACAGTAAAAAATAATCTACAACTTTATGATGAGGCTGTACAAGATTTTACAAAAGCCATCGAAATGAATCCCAGATTTGCAAAGGCTTATTATAACCGAGGTTTAGTAAAAGATACTCTCCACGATTATAATGGAGCCATGCAAGATTATAATAGAGCCATCGGATTAAATCCCAATGATATTGAAGCATACAACAATCGGGGGACATTAAAACTGGAACTGCAAGATTATAAAGGTGCTCAATTGGATTTTTCCAAGGCAATTGAACTTAATCCAAGGCACGCTAATGCTTACTATAATAGGGGCTTTTTAAAATTCACTATTCAAGATTATAAAGGTTCCTTGAAAGATTATACCAAGGCGATTGAGATTAATAACCAGTTTTCAAATGCATACTGTAATAGGGGTTTAGTGAAATATAACCTTCAAGATTACATTGGCGCAATTTGGGATTGTACAAAAGCTATTGAACTCAACCCACAGGATGCCGAGGCATATCTTAATTGCGGGATAGCAAAATGCAAACTAAATGATTTCAGTGCCGCATTACAAGATTTTTCCAAAGCAATTGAAATCAATCCTCAAGATGGACATTCTTATACAAATAGAGGGATGGCAAAGTATAGCATAGAAGATAACACAGGTGCATATATAGACTGGCGAGAAGCCAGTAGACTTGGCGATAGTCGGGCTGATGAATTATTACAGAAATATTGCAATTGATTTAAACTTTCTCCAGATTCATTCGAAGATGTATTAGCTGGTATCCAACAGCAAACGCTTTTATAGCTGTCACAACTGGCCCCGTAACCGCAAAAAGAATAATGTTTTCCCTGATTTTCCTTGCCTGATCCAACTCTCTCCAAAGCAAAAATTCTATTATATCCCAAAAAAACTAAAAAGTTTAAAGTTTTTTCATTGGGCCCGCCAAATTATTTTTAAACGAACCGTCCAAAAATTACTATATAGTATAAAAAAGTAAATATATGATCCAATATTACGACACAATTACAGACAAGAGATTTATCGATGT
>CAIYUC010000111.1 GCA_903929315.1 uncultured Bacteroidales bacterium | reverse complement strand
TTTCGAACTTCAGAAGCAAATCGTTGAATATTTTCATAGACTCATTATCTTTGATTCGAAATTACTGGGAACTTTCTTCATATATCCTATCAAACCTCAGTATTTATTAACAATTTGAGTTTAAAGACAGACTCTAATTAAACATTTTTGAACATCCGGGAATAACAATATCTTTGCATTTCCAAACTTCCCGTCATGAAACAAGAATGTTTTCAAATCTTTAATTCTCTGCTAATGAGTGCAGCATTGTTATCCGGTTGCCATAACACAGGGACGGACCAAAAAGGATCACAAAAAGATATTCTCATTGCGAATATTGACACAACAGTGAGCCCGGCGAAAGACTTTTTTCAATATGCCAATGGCACCTGGATTAAAAACAACCCCATTCCTTCCTCCGAAAGCCAATGGGGTATCGCTAACCTGGTGCAGGAGGAAACCTGGGCCCGTCTGCGGGAGATCAATACTGCCGCAGCCAAAAACAAATCGGCCAAGCCAAACAGTGCGTTACAGAAAATCGGTGATTTTTATTATACAGGCATGGATACTGTTGGTATTGAAAAGAACGGCATTCGTCCGTTACAACCTGAAATTGACCGGATTAATGCCATCAACAGCATACAAGAGTTATTGAATGAAGTGGCTCATTTGAATACATTCCTTGTCAGCCCTATGTTCGACCTTTCGGTTTCGCAGGATATGAAGAACAGCAGCAAGATGGCTTTATACATTTCACAGGGAGGACTCGGGCTTCCCAACAGGGATTATTATTTTAACAAGGATAAACGCACCGCTGACATCCGTAAAGAATATGTTGCGCATATTGTCAGGATGATGCAACTGCTCGGAGAAAATCCGTCCATAGCCCAAAAGCACGGGAACAGGATCATGGACATTGAAACCGAACTGGCTTCAAAATCGCGCAAACTGGAAGATCTCCGGGATCCTTACCGGAATTATAACAAGATGACAATTGAAGAAGTAACGAAATTGACGCCTTCCATCAATTGGACAAATTTCTTTACCCAGATAGGGGTAAAAAATCTTGACACGGTTATCGTTGGTCAGCCGGAATTTCTGAACGAACTGGAACACAACCTGAAAACGGTCAGTGTAGAAAGCTGGAAAGCATATCTGAGTTGGTTCCTGATTTCAGATTATGCAAGTAAATTAAGCAGTGCATTTGATAAAGAGCATTTTTACTTTTATGGTAAAGTGCTGAACGGGCAGCAAAAGCAACGTGTCCGGTGGAAACGCGTTCTGGATACAGAAGAAGAAGGGATGGGAGAATTGCTCGGGCGTCTTTATGTGGATAAATACTTCTCTGAAATTACCAAGAAACGTTATGAAACCTTGGTAAACAACATTCTTGAGGCATATGCAGATCGTATAAAAAGACTTCAATGGATGTCGCCTGTTACCAAAGAGAAAGCGCTCGACAAGCTTTCCAAAGTAATAAAAAAAGTAGGCTACCCGGATAAGTGGAAAGATTACTCATCGTTAATGATCGACCGTGATTCTTATGTAATGAATGTTCTGCGCAGCCGTGACTGGGCATTCAACTACCAGCTTAACAAACTTGGTAAACCGGTCGACCGCTCGGAGTGGGAAATGACCCCGCAAACCTACAATGCTTATTATAATCCGTCTAACAATGAAATTGTATTGCCGGCTGCAATCTTTATTATCCCGGGTTTGCCTGACTCCCTTGCCGATGATGCAATTGTTTATTCTTATGCAGGGGGTTCCACGATCGGACATGAGATCACTCATGGGTTTGATGACGAAGGCAGACAATATGACGCACAGGGAAACCTCAGAAACTGGTGGACAAAGGAAGACGAGGATAATTTCAAAGCGAAGACGGCATTGATCGTAGATCAGTTCAGTTCATATGTCGTTCTTGACAATGTACATGTGAACGGGAAAGCCAGTCTTGGTGAAAACATCGCTGACCTGGCAGGAATATTACTCGGTTATGAAGCATTCCAAAAGACAGACCAGGCAAAGGAAGGGGAAAAGATTGCCGGTCTTACGCCGGATCAGCGTTATTTTCTGGGCTATGCACTCTCATGGCTTGGACATCAGCGGGATGAGCAACTCGCGAAACAAATCATGATCGATGTTCATGCGCCTCCATACTTGCGTGTGAACGGTCCGTTATCGGATATTCCGGAATTCTATAAGGCTTTTGATGTTAAACCGGGTGATCCGATGTACCGGCCCGATAGCTTAAGGGCTAGAATCTGGTAATTCCTTATTTCACAAAAGTCCCTTCACGGAATTCCCTGAATGCAGTTACAAGTTCCTCCTGGGTATTCATCACGACAGGTCCGCGCCAGGCAACCGGCTCATTCAATGGTTTACCACTCACCAGCAGAAACCTTAGCTCTTATCCTGCGTGGACACCTCAATTGTGTCTCCATCTGACAGTTTCACTAATTGTCCGGTTGTTATACGAGTCGATTTCTCTTCATCAAAGGTCCCTTCCCCTTCGAACACGAATGCAAAAACAGTATGACCGGGCTCCACTTTTGTCCTGAATCCGGATTGTGCGGGAACGGATACATCAAAATAGAGGGGTTCGATAAAGGGATCTGAAACCGGTCCGGAAATTTCACAGAATTTACCGGCAATGACCTTGACTTTAATGTTGTTTCCTGCATCCACGACAGGTATTTTTTCAAGGGTAAATTCCTGGTAATCGGGTGCCTTCATTTTATAGGCCGCCGGCCCCTTCCGTAGTCACTTTACTCTGTAAAATCTTTTCCACTTTTCGAATATTCATCATAAACAGATCTCCTTTCTACCGTACTATTTTAAAGCCAAAGTGCGGGTTATTAATGCTATTTCACACCATCCCTGTACCAAGTATGCCGGTTTTTTTCATGTTATCAGATTTTTACTAATAAGTTATTTATAAACATTCAAAATAAAAAAGAATGTAAAAATAATCATTTTTGTCAGGGGCGGGTTCAGAACCCGCCCCGACAGAATCAATTCCGAACCCGCCCCGACAGATCACATTAAAACTGAATTTCTACCAAAACCAATTCACCGGTCGTTTTTGATGAAATCCGTAAAATATCCGCCTTGTTATCTGTAAAAAGTAACAGGTTATCACCGGCCGATAATTCAACCTTGTGATCCATAACCTCTATGGTATGTTCACCCTTAAATGAATAGATCCCTGCTACATCATGGATTTCGGATAATTTAATATTCCTGGAAGAGCCTTTTCGTAAAGTAATACCCTCAAGATGTCCGTGGATACTTCCGGTTGTCATCAGGTTAAAATCGGTTGCCCTGCCCGAACTTCGCGTTTGCCAATCTCCCATAAATGTATCTGTATAAAATTTTTTCAATACTTTGGCATACCGCCCCGGATGGTGGATACAAAGTTCTCCGTCAAGCACAAGAAGTACTCTTGAAACCCCTGGTAAAAAAGTAAAGATGGATTCTTCAACCGCCAGTTCAGAAGTGCTTAACCGGAATTGAAAATTCCTGTCAAGGTACCCGGCATCTTTTGGAAATATGGCCAGTTGTGTCGTTTTTCCCCCTGACCATTGGCTGGGGATGAACTCTCTTTTCCTGGTAACTTCGAGTTTCATTAAAGTAAAAAATTAGTAAAAATCGTATAAACTTTGTGACTTGTCTCAGCCCTTCCCCTGACCCCTCCCCATTCGGGGAGGGGAATAGATATCACCTGTTTTGCTCATCCGGATAGTCATTCTGTGATTTTGCAACTTTCTAATTATCGATACAAAATTAATATGAAGAACAGGGTTATTCACATGCATATTAATAATAATGTCAGAATAACAATTCAGGGGTCGATAATCATAATTCGTATATATATATCTACTTATTAGCATTTTGTGGATAATTTTATTTGTGGTAACTTTGAAGTTTTACTTCATCGTTAACTGATATGTATAGGAATTTATTTTCTGGGGCCACTAAATGTCTTCTTGTCCAGACAAAATTTTCTGCATTTAGTTTCTGGAATTACCAGGAAGTTTGCGATATTGTGGGTGCAAAATACCCCGCTGCCCCTCTTGGGCTCCTTACGGTAGCCGGACTTTTACCCCAGCATTGGATTTTCAGGTTAATTGACGAAAATGTTGAACCATTGCTGGATGAACACCTGCTATGGGCGGATATTGTCTGTACAGGTGGAATGCTTCCACAACAGAAAAGTATGCTCGAATTCATTCAGCGGGCCCATGCACTGGGGCGTATAGTTGTCGTAGGCGGGCCGGACCCTACCTCTCAACCGGATCTTTATAAAGAAGCTGATTTTCTGGTTCTCGGGGAAGGGGAAATTACCATCCCCTCGTTTTTAAACGACTTGCAGAACGGGGTGAAAAAAGGAAAATATTTTTCCCTTGAAAGGGCCGATATGATGCAGGCGGTTATCCCAAGGTTCGACCTTATCCGTTTCCATGACTATATTATGATTGGGTTGCAGTATATCCGTGGATGTCCTTTTAATTGCGAGTTTTGTGATGTCATTGAACTTTACGGGCGTATACCGCGCTTCAAATCAACTGATCAGATAATCAGGGAGCTGCAATCTCTGTTCGATTTAGGCTATCGCGGACATATCGACATGGTAGACGATAATTTTATAGGAAATAAAAAAAAGGTCAAGGAACTTTTACAGGAAATTAAAAAATGGTCTAAAATTCATCACTATCCATTTTTTTTCACTACCGAAGCTTCTGTCAATCTCGCAGATGATGACGAATTACTTCAGCTCATGAAAGATGTTGATTTCCGGTATATATTCCTGGGGATCGAGACACCTGAGCAAGAAACGCTGATCCTTAATCAGAAAACCCAAAATGTAAACAGGCCGGTCGAAGATGCTATCCGTAAATTTTTATCGTATGGCTTTGTGATCAATGGAGGATATATCATTGGGTTTGATAGCGAAAGCCCGGATATTGCCGATCTGATGATTTCTTCCATTCAGGGATCGGGGGTGTGCATGACCATGGTAGGCCTTCTTTATGCTTTACCCCATACGCAATTAACCCGCCGGCTTGAATCCGAAGGGAGGCTGTTTCACCTGGCATCAAAATCCGTAAGTGCAGACGATATTGACCAAATGACCAGCGGACTGAATTTTAAAACACAGATACCAAGAATACAGATCCTGAAAAATTATATTCGTGTGATCGATACGGTCTTTATGCCTTCGAACTATTATAAGCGGGTTATATTTACCGGACTGAATATAAAACCGGGCTATAAATATTCCCCGGATTTCAAGACCTGGTGCAGATATTTGTATTCCTTTCTGAAAGTTTGTAAACGGGCAGGATTTACCCGTGCAACAGCCTGGTATTATTGGAGAATGCTCTTTACTGTACTCCTGCGAAACCCAAAAGGAGTGGAAACTGCAGTTAACCTGGCAGCCATGTTCCTGCACTTTAGAAAACAAAAAGAGTATATTGTCACAGTAACGGATCAAATGATCACGGAACTTGAAAAAACCGGCGAAGAAGCATTCAACCGGAAAATGTTGGGAGAGGAAAGAATATCGAATAATGAACAATGAACAATGAATTAAGAATTTTTAAAAAGATTTTGTTCAATAATTCCGATCAACTTCTGACTTCAGTTCAAACTTCAAAACTCGTTGATCAATATTCAATATTCATTTTAGTCTTTCAAACACCGAACACTGAATGCATTAGTTCTGAATGCAGGATAAAGCGAAACACTCGGATCAGCATCATTCATCCCATGCGCCCAGGCTTTGTTTGTGCCGTGGGCTGTTGATGACCAGAAGAACGTTGCAAAACCCTGAAAATCCCAGGTTTTGTTAAGGTGTCTGGCGCCATATAGAAGAGCATTAAAGCCTGAAAATCCTGAATATTTCAACGGACTTGCTGCAAATCCGTTGTTGATGTAATTTGCAAAAAGTATATTCCAATCATTTTCTGTAGGAACGTGCCATCCCGGTGGGCATAATCCTTGTAATCCGGGTGTGACATCATATTGCATTATTTCGTCCCATTGATAAACAGATGCTGGATGCTGGATGCTGGATGCTGGATTGTGATATTTCTCAGGTATACAGTTGTCTCTCTGATCCATGTTT
>CAIYUC010000110.1 GCA_903929315.1 uncultured Bacteroidales bacterium | reverse complement strand
ATAAGAATATCAATGTTTTAACCTTCTAATGCAATGCATTAGAAAGGTGAAATCAAGCATAATTTGTTTTCAATCCGAAAGATACGAAGTTCAGGCATTTCACCCACTTTTTAACAGTTTCTATTGAATTAATTGGGTTAATATGAGTTATACATCATCTTTATTAGGGGTTTTAATCCTTATAAATGTTATTTTAGTAGGATGTTCAAAAAAAAATATTACAACAGCAAAGGATGAAACCTCTGTAGGAATTGGATGTTCGACCACTTCAAATGGTATTGATAACCTTCCAAACATAACAGGTTATCCGATTGTAGGTACCAATCAAACAAAATTTTACAACAATTCAACTGAAATTACTGCACCTACAATAGGAAGTGCTTTTTATGGAGAAAATGCAATGTACTCAGGAAATGTACCACACTATGTTAATAATGGCGATGGTACTATTACCGATATGGTTACGGGCTTAATGTGGCAGCAAAGTCCAGACAATAATTGTGATGGAATTATTAATCATGCCGACAAAGTTAGCTATGCTGCTGCACTTGCAGGTGCAGCAGGCTATCGGTTAGGTGGACATAATGATTGGAGGTTGCCAACCATAAAAGAACTTTATTCACTTATTGAATTTATTGGACTTGATCTGGATCCACAGGGCACATCTTACTCAGGATTAACTCCTTTTATCGACACCACTTATTTCAAATTCGGTTATGGCGATCTAGCTGCAGGAGATCGTATTATTGATGGTAATTTCGTCTCTTCAACCAAAAGTGTAAGTTACACTTGTGGAGAATCTGTTGACGCTGTTTTTGGTGTAAACTTTGCCGATGGTCGTATTAAAGGATATCCGATTATTTTTCCAGGAAAATTGACTACCAATGTTTTTTATTTCAGATATGTTAGGGGAAATACAAATTACGGAATAAATAATTATACAGATAATGGAAACGGAACAATTAGCGATAAAGCCACGGGAATAATGTGGATGCAAAATGATAATGCACAAGCTATAAGTTGGGAAAATGCGTTGAGTTATGCCGAAAATTTTGAATTTGCCGGATATAGCGATTGGCGTTTGCCAGCTGCAAAAGAATTACAAAGTATTGTTGATTACACACGTTCGCCCAAAGCGACCAATTCACCGGCAATTAATCCTATTTTTAATTGCACAAAAATTACAAATGAAGCTGGAAATGAAGATTATCCTTATTATTGGAGTAGCACTACACATGCATCTATGATAGGTGGTGGTGGTGCAGCCGTTTATATCTGTTTTGGTCGTGGCATGGGCTATATGCCGGAGTTTGGCGGTTGGTCAGATGTACATGGAGCAGGTTGCCAGCGTAGCGACCCCAAAACAGGAAATGCAAGTGATTTTCCACACGGACATGGTCCGCAAGGCGATGCAATAAGAATTTTAAATTATGTTCGTCTTGTAAGGACAATTAAATAATAGAGAATTTAAATGAGGATAAAAATTTGAAAAAATAAAAATGCAATAAAAAACTGGTGCTAATCGAGTCGACGGCCCCGCCAGCATCGCTGACGGGGAGCGCCGCTCGCACCACCGTGCGTACGGGCCACGTACACGGCGGTTCGTTAGGTATAATCCAACCGCTCTTAACATCAGTTGAACTTGTTCCTTTTAAAATAAGGCTGGTAAACTCGAAGTTTAAACCTCCTTATTGAATTTGGAACACTTAATGTTCAGTCCTTCGCTAATCCGTGAGGCTTCCGCCTATCTGTGCCGGCTCGTTTCCGTAACTACTATGACCTCTGCTGACTTCCCGGTGCATTGTTTCCAACACTCCGGGATCTCCCCTGGTAAGAGCCTTTTCCTTCCTCCGATTCCTGCGGCATCTATCCCGATTATGAGTTTTGTTAATTTTGCTTTGCAAAATTTTACAAACTCAATATCGGGATGGTTACTTACCCGGATAATTATGCCTCATATACCGTTCCTGTTCGTCAGTACCGGATTTTGCAGTCCCGCTTCCTTCAGTGCATACTTCACAGTAAACCACCTTGCGACTTGCTAATACTTCCGGATCCTACCCCGGCGTATAAGGGACTTCCACCCTCTGGAAAGTCACACACTCGTTTTTGGCTATCGAAAAAAGATTTGTATTTTTGATCTTTTTCTACAGCTTACAACAAGTGTGCGCTGCATGCTCATGCAGGGCACACACGAGCTTGCAACCGCAACAAAACCAACATTAACGATGCTTAGCAAAGATTCACCTTTGCTGCGGTTGCAAGCGGCGCGTTATCGGTTAGATTTTGGAAGAGAGATAAAAAATGTAGGTTAAAAAAATTAAAACTAATTTTGTTTTTGATAATAATCAAAACAATAAGAATACCCAACTATGGACTCATACAGTAAAATCGAAAAGTTGATAGCAAAAAAGTATGGCAAGGACACAACGACCAGAAAAGCAATAGGAGATTTCATGCTGACTGAAAACCATGCCGTAAACGTGAAGAGCAATAATGTCGATAAACAAAATTATTCGCCTAACATGATTTCGATAAAAAAAATGCATATATGGGTCTTCGAGAATAAAAATGAACTTAGTTTCATATTTGTAGATTATAAAGAAGAAGGAGATGAATTGATAATATTGAAGGAATCTGATATAATTCCGATTGAGAAAATCAGCTGGGACTGTTTGTCAATAGAAGCTCAGGGCTACGGTGTAATTCAAAAAATTGGTCCTTTAATTACAAATCCAAATCAAACAAAACGGGATTTCTATAAAGGTTTTCTGGCGGCATACAAGAAATATCGAGATAAAGAGAATAAAAAGCATGAAAGTTTTTCTAAGAGATTCATAAAGAATCCAGATAGTATAGATTGGTAGTAAATATAATTTTAAATAATATGAGTCCAAAGAAGGAATATGGAGATTTCCAAACCCCTGAAAGTTTGGCTACGCGGGTTGTATCGCTAGTGGATAGTCTTCTGGGGACTCCAGAAATTGTGATTGAACCAACCGTAGGATTGGGTTCTTTCCTAAAAGCTTCGGCAGAACGTTGGGGAAAAAAATCGGACTATGTAGGGTATGAAATCAATATGTCCTATGTTGATATCGCTCGTAAAAGCCTGAGTCAATATGGTGCCCAGATTTTCCACCGAGACTTCTTCAATGAGGATTGGAGGTGCAATCTAGCGCGAGCCTCAAAAAAACGAATTCTCGTTATTGGCAACCCACCCTGGGTGACGAATTCCGAACTGGGTCAACTTGGCAGCAAGAATCTTCCTCAAAAATCAAATTTTCAGGGTCTAAAGGGTTTCGATGCTCGTACTGGTAAATCAAATTTTGATATTTCAGAATGGATGTTGATCCGTTTGATTGAAGCTCTTCCATCCGAAGGAGCGATCGCAATGCTTTGCAAAACAATGACTGCAAGAAAGGTATTACGGTATTTCTGGAAGATGGACGAGGGTCGAGAAGATACAATGATGTTTCAGATTGATGCAAAGGCTGAATTCAATGTAGCTGTCGATGCATGCCTTTTCTTCACTACAGGAAAACGTTCAAATGATCGAATTGCGACTGTTTACTCTGATCTCGATATTACATCCTTTTCCACAAAATTCGGATTCGTTGATGGAGATTTGGTTTCAGACATCAATGCGTACCAGTTGCATAAGAAACTGGATGGAGGTTCATCAAACTATATTTGGCGGTCGGGCATTAAGCACGACGCCGCCAAGGTTATGGAATTCACACGCGATGGCAAGAAACTGATCAATGGTTTTGGTGAAACAGTTGAAATTGAGGAGGACTATGTCTTTCCCCTATTGAAGTCATCCGACCTCGGTAATGGGCGTATATTTATTCGAAGGGCTGTGTTGGTTACACAAAGACACACTGGAGATGATACGAAAGAGATAAAACAGAAAGCCGATAAAACATGGCAATACTTGATGCACTATAAAGAAATTCTGGATGGAAGAAAGAGTTCTATTTACAAGGATCGTCCAAGATTCTCTGTTTTTGGAATAGGGCCTTATTCTTTTGCCACATGGAAGATCGCTATATCAGGACTATACAAGAATATTTCCTTTGTCGTCGTACCCCCTAATAATGGACGCCCAGTCATGGTCGATGATACATGTTATTCGATTCCATGTCAGTCTCAGGGAGAGGCCGAACTCCTTTTCAATTTACTTTCATCGGACGCTTCTTTAGGTTTTATTAATTCGTTGATATTTACCGATTCAAAGCGTCCAATAACTATTGATGTTCTTCGTAGAATTTCTATTGTGCAGCTTGCACGGGAGCTTGGAAAGCTCCATGAATTACAGAAGTTTATCACAATGGATCTAAAAAAAGGAGCGGAGTCACAGTTATTACTATTGATGGAACCGAAAAAAAAATATCAAACAAACTCGCGTAGGAGACTGATTTAAGGCAGCATCTGAGTGGTATCATTAAATGATTGAAAAAAATTTTTCAATTATAGTTAAACAAAAAAATCCAACCGATAATCGAGTAGGCTGCCCCGTCAGCTAAGCCGACGGGGAGCGCCGCTCGCACCACCGTGCGTACGGGCCACGTACACGGCGGTTCGTTAGGTATAATCCAACCGCTCTTAACATCAGT
>CAIYUC010000109.1 GCA_903929315.1 uncultured Bacteroidales bacterium | reverse complement strand
GCCAAAGAAAGTTTTGATCATTTTCAAAAATCATACTCTAATTGGGGTATTATCGGAACAAATCAAAGTTCTGGAGTACATGGGGTGGTTCCTTCAGGTTATGATAGATATGGACGACAAATTGCTAGTCCTCAAGAAGTAGCTGCAAAAGCACAAGAAGCACAAGAAAAGAAAAATGAAGGAATAACATTCCCTCCTGTTGATGCAGATTTAGTCTGTAAATGCAGGTTTCATTCTTATTGGGTTGATCATCAGAGTAAATGCAAAACCGAAGAGTTTAAATTAGGTATGTTGATTAAGGATTTTTGGGAAAGTTCATGTCCGAAAAATTACAGTTTCAGCAGTAATGCTTTTAATGGCTATAATGAAAAAGACTTAATGTTATGGTATGATGAATCTGGTGATCCTGTTTGGCGTGAAGTATATGTTCCAAAATAATAACAACCTTTTTAAATTACAATAGTTAAAGGGTTTCAAGACGTTGAATAAAATTTTACAGTGTTACGATAAAAAAGATAGCTATGCAAAGGATTTTCTTCTTTTTAGTATTTTTATATTTACCATTCGCTCAGGTATTTTCACAAACAGCTTTAGAATACGACAAATCAGGTTGTTCGAAGTATGAACTTAAAGATTACACGGGTGCTTTAGAGGATTTTAATAAAGCCATTAAGATCAATCCTCAATTCGCAGAAGCATACCATAACCGGGGTTTGGCAAAGGTTAAATTGCGAGATTACAACGGGGCTATACAGGATTTTAATAAAGCTATTGAAATAATTCCTCAACTTGCAGAAGCATACCGTAATCGGGGTGCAGCAAAAGAATATCTTCAAGATTTCAATGGTGCTATACAGGATTATAATAAAGCTATTGAGATTAACCCTCAATTCGCAAAGGCTTACAATAATAGGGGTTTTGCAAAGATAGACCTTAAAGATTACAAAAATGCAATACATGATTTTACTAAAGCAATCGAGATTAATCCTCAATTTGCAGGGGCATATAATAATCGGGGTGAGGCAAAGGTTCAACTTCAAGAGTACAGGAGTGCTATTCAGGATTTTACTAATGCAATCGAGATTAATCCTCAGTACGCAGATGCATACAATGATCGAGCTGTAGCAAAGCACCTATTGGGGGATAAAGATGGAGCTTGCTTAGACTGGAGTAAAGCTGGTCAACTTGGTCTAATGAATGCTTATGATTTTATTAGAGCTTATTGCAAATAATTGAAAAAGATTTACTTATAGATATGAAAACATTAGGAATAATTATACTTGTTATAAGCAGTTTCTTTCTACTATCCTTTTTAAATAATAAAGATAAAAACAGTCTAACTGAGGACAATTTAAAAGGCAAAGTTAAAACCCTTACTGAGTCTTCCTACGATGCAGTTGAGAAATTTGGAGAAGTTGAAAAGAGTAAGTTAAAAGAAAAACAATACTCCAAGTATAATGACAGGGGGAATAAAATTGAGGAAAGTGATTACCGCTCAGATGGAAGTTTATGGCAACATTGTATTTACAAGTATAACGCCAAGGGTGATAAAATAGAGAACAATGAGTACGAACCAGATGGAAGTTTATCGGGCAAAGTCATATACAAGTATGATGACAGGGGGAATCTAATAGATGAAAGTGATTATCACTCAGATGGAAGTTTAATGATGAGAACAATCCGCAAATATGACGACAAGGGGAATGCATCAGAGATGAGCGCGTACAACGCTGATGGCAGTTTAAGTGATAAATGGATTGATAAGTATGATGAAAAAGGGAATACAATAGAGAGCACCAGGTACTTATTCGTATTCTCTTTGACCTATGATACACCTTATAGAATAGACGACCAAGGAAAATTATCGAGCAAATGGATTAATAAGTATGATGAAGGTGGGAATCTAATAGAGAGTCAGCGTTACGACCCAGAAAAAGGTATAATTGACATAATATACACATTCAGGTATGATAAATTTGATAAAGCGGGCAACTGGCAAATTAAAATAGTATTTAAAAATAACATTCCTACTGATATAACAGAACGAAAAATAGAATACTACTAAAAAGTATAGTAAACACAGTAATCCGAATAAATCAAGGGCATTCTTAAATAGTATGCTGTGTTACCTGGGTCCAGGACTTGCACTAGGTAAAATGTTTCAAGGCACATGATTAACAAAATTGATCAAATAAAAGTGTGGGGAAAACCCTTTTGAATAAAATATTTCACTTATAAAAGTTTTATTCCATAAGTGTAATTATAGATTTGTTGATGGCCAGCCTTTATTTATGTATCATATTGTTTTTTTCTTAATAACCTCACGTTTTAACAATCTTTTTTTAATTTTAAACGGACGGATCAGGAACCGGAGCCATACTCCAGAATAATATAAATAATTGTTATAATCTTCACTTCATTACATAGTGAACATTTATAATTATGGCTAACTTATTGTTATTCAGCTATATTTATTTAGAAACAATAAATATTATCATTTATATGTAAAATAAACAATAATTTATTTGGAAAGTGAACATAATTGTATTACCTTTGATTCATAAATTTAAAACCTAAAGTTATGATACCAGAAATTGAAATCACTGTAAAATTAAAGAATAAACCGGAACAGCTCCGGAAATTCTCTAATAGTAAGGATGCCTACGAAGTTCTAAATGAGATTTACCAGGCCGACAATTTTGAATGGCAGGAAGTATTTATTATGGTTTGTCTGAACCGTGCTAATAAAATGATCGGATTTTATAAGGTATCAAGGGGGGGAGTATCCGGTACTGTTGTTGATCCCAAAATCATTTTTACAACGTGTTTGAACACACCAGGGACGACTTCTATAATTATATCACACAACCATCCATCCGGGAACCCACTACCGTCAGAAGCAGACATAACTATTACAAAGAAATTGAGAGACGGCGGAAGGCTCCTTGATATTGCTGTCCTTGATCACATTATCTTTACTGATACGGAATATTATTCTTTTGCAGATAGAGGAGAAATGTAAAATGTCATTAAAAGGATCAAAAACAACGGCCTCCCCTCTAAAGTGGGAGGAGGCCCAAAGCCTGGTACTAAAATTAGAAAGGGATAAAAAGGTAACTTTTGCCCTTCTGATTGCAACCGGGATATATACAGGATTGAGGATCGGAGACATTCTTAACCTAACATGGGATAACCTGACCAGCGACGTAATAGAATTGACTGAACAAAAAACTGGCAAGTATAGGAAAATAACTGTTAGTCCTTCACTCAATGAAATTGCAACCAGGAACCGGGGCATGAAAACTGGTTTAATATTCACCGGACAGAAATCAAAAAATGCCCTGACTGTTCAATATGTCAATGTAGCCTTAGATCAGATAGCTAAAAAATATGGGGTAAAAGGTAATTTTTCAACACACTCCTTAAGGAAAACTTTTGGCCGTCATGTCTGGGAGATAAACGGGGAATCTGATAAATCATTGGTAATCCTATCAGAAATACTTAATCATCAATCAATTGCAACCACGAAAATTTACTTGGGAATAAGGGATAAAGAAATACAAGATGTTTATAAAACTCTTTGATCAATATGCAAGTAATTGAAAAAGAAATTTTTATAACATTAAAAATGCTATTCACCTACATCGCGGGGTATCATTTTTAAACTTTATGGTAGGGATTGGTGGGGACTCTTTCAAAATTTCCTCTGAATCATTCATTCATTAGATCAGCGAAAGCAGCAGCAAAAAAGCATTCTTTTCCGGAATTTTTTTGGTTTTTTGTCATGGGAAATTTACGGTGGTGTAGGGCGTTTTCGCGCAAGCTTAGGTAGGTAGGTTGGTAGGGGATAACCTAGAGAGATATGGTTGTATTGAATAAATGGAATTAATGGGTTTGTTGTTATTAATAAGTGTCTTTCCCGGACAGCAAGTTCAAAACCATCGAACCCCCTTCCGGTATTTTGATTAGAAAGCTAAAAGTAATACCAACCATTCATTTTATAAGGATCGACTGTCTAAGGCGTAGGGGTTGTCAAAATCGAACGGATAAGGGGGGAGCTTACAACTTTTAGCGTTTATTTTTGACCCCGATCTAAATCGATACCAGTAAACGGCACAAAATGATACCACTCAAGTGCGATGACCACCACTGCATGCTTTTAGGATGTATCACTAAGGATTGTATCAGGGAGCTTTTGGATGTTTCAGTTTGAGATATAAAGCAGAGAAGGAAAACCATGGTAGTGTGTCTTTTGAAGGGGTTGAGTTGATATCTATTCAGGAGATTACCAAAAGAAAAGGCCGTCACTTCTGACAGCCTTGCTTTATTATTCATCGACACCTGCGATGGTTGGGAATGTGATCCTGTGATGGCTTTATTTATGTTTCTCATACTTTTTCTGTAGTTCCATGCCCTGATGCTGACGATAGCTGGGGCCACGGATCTCGATCTTTACCGCATGATGAAAGATACGGTCCAGTATCGCACGGGTAGAGACCGGATCACCCAGATATTCGGCCCAGGCTTTTTCTTCCACATTGGTGGTAAAGATCAGGGGACGGTTCAGTTGGTAGCGTTCATCTACGACCTTGAACAGCAGATGGGCTTCTTTGGTGACTTGTAGTTCGAGCCGGTCATGGCCCATCTCGTCAATGATCAATAGATCGGGATTGACATATTTTCGAAGCCGTTTGAGCAGGTTCTTTTCAAAGACCCCGCTGTTCAGATCCCCAATGAGTGCAGCACAGGTAGTGTACAACACTTTGTATCCCTGCTCACAGCCAATCATGCCCAAAGCCTGGGCAATGTGTGATTTACCGGTTCCGCAGTCCCCGATCAGCAGGAGCGATTCCTGATGTTTGATAAACTCCATGGTGGCCAGATCCATCACCAGGGATTTACGTAATTTGGGCTGAAAACCAAAGTCAAAGTCCGAAAGCAGCTTGTATGGCCGGGGCAGGTGGCTTTCCCCGATACGATAACGGATACTGCACTCACGTTTGCGCAGGGCTTCTTCGCCTAAGACCATTTCCAAAAAATCCAGTAAGCCCAGTTGCTTTTCATGAGCCCGTTGGATTAGTTCTGTATGGTGCAGAGCGAGGTTCTTTAATCCCAGGTATTGACTCATCTGGGCGATCGTGTCAGGTTTAGTCTTCATCGTCGGGTAATTGATCAAACAAGGTTTTAATGGCATCCCTGCCTTGAGCATGGGTCTTTAAAAAGCGTTCTATCGTTTTGATGTCATATACTCCATGGTCCATGGCACGGCCAACGGCCTTGAGGATGTCCTCAGTAAAATAATGAACCTTCAGGGCCAGCAGGGCATTGAGAGCTGAAGTGGGATCCTTTTTCTGCAGGATAAGTTTTTCGGTGAACTTTTCCATCACCCCACCCATGGCAGATAAGCGTTGTTTTACATCAGAAAGCTTGAGCACCCGGGCATGGGTATAGGTGGGCGGCAATCCAATGTAACGGCCCGTGGCTCCCTTTTCGGCCAGGGGATGTGAGGCAAGGAGTTTAAAATCGTGCGAGTAAATGAGCACCTGATCGCTGGTGATTCTCAGTGGACAACTCTTGAACAGGTAATCCCCCGGAACATAATAGTAATATCCCTGGTAATTGACGCAGGATTCCTGGTTAACCACCCGGTAGATAATCAGCGAAGTATCGTAATGTGCAGCAGGTAAAGGCAATAAACAAGGTACCTCATCAACGAACATGTCGATGGGCCTTTTGCGGGTGGTACGGTGCACCCGCACATCGTTGACCTGGGTTAACCAGCTTCTTAACTGCTCCTTCAGATCATTCTTATCGCCGAAGCGCCGACCATTGAGGAAGTTTGTTTCCAGGTAATAAAACGGACGTTCTATTTTTAAGTTCTCTGTGGGCTTTCCGGGATGGATCGTCAGGGGCCTGAAGCCATAATGCGAAGCAAAACCAAGGTAATGACGGTTGAAGATCGGTTGGCCGCATTCCCAACGATCCACACATACCTTCTGGTTATCGCTCTTGATCTCCCGGGCAGCCCCGTCAAAATACATGAACGCGTGAACCAGGCATTCCATCAGAGTTCGCTGGGTCTTATCTTCCACCACCTCTATATACTGGCGGCGACTGTAGCCAAGTATGTAGCTGAAGAAAGTCACCTTGTACTCCCTGCCTTCAGTTGAGGTAAATTCGATCATGTACTCGCTCCAGTCATGTGCGGCCCGCTGTCCGGGCGCCGTCTCCACGCACCGTATCACCGGCTGGCTTTTGGACGTTCGTATTTTACTCACATAAACTTCAACCATGGTAATCTTTCCGGGATAACCTTTCTCAAGGATCTTTTCATAGATCCTCTGGGTGGTGATATTACCAAACTGCTGTAGCAAATCCTGGATGTGCTCCTTATACGGATCTAGTTTGGATGGGTAAACCCGGGGCGATTTCAGGAGATTCACCCCTTCAGTCCGCCGGCACTCATTCTCTGCCAGTATCCTCAGGACCCGATTCCTCCCACAGTGGTATTCCCGCCCCAGCCGCCGGATGGACCAACCCTGGCCACGCTGGTAGATTAAACTGTTTTCAAAGGCTTCATCTTTCATATGATTGCAATGTTTTGTGAATGATGTCTGTTAACCGGCCCATGGGGGCCACTAATTCATTCATAGCAGGAAGTACCATCGCCTTTTGCTCATCAGGGAGCTGCTTTGTGTGTTCACTTTGCAACACACCGCCTAAAATGTTCACCTGTAATCGAAGCAATTCCCTGGCCTTTAACAACCGGTTCCCGTGATCGGACAACCTGCTGTCATGGAACTTGTCGCCCTGCAAGGCCTGGCGGATCACTTCTCGAGAATGGCTGTATATATATCCGGCTTCCTGGGTGCCTTTGGCTTTCAAGAGTCTTTCCACCACGATGGCACACTCGCGGGAAGTCAATCCATCTGTGATGATCACCCCAAGGGCTTGCCCCTGATTGCCGCGTGGCAATTTGACCAGTTCCCTGCCATGACTTACCGTGATACTGCCCATGCGCAAGGCATCCTGAACCTCTGGCAACAATTTCTCAATCAGGCTTAACCGGCGGCATACCCAGCTATGGCTCTGCCTGAGGACCCTCGATACTTCTTTCTGGCTCATCCCATGATCATGGACCAAACTGCGGACAATCAACCCCTGCTCATACATGCTTAAACTGCTACAATGACGGTTGTAATGAAGGATCATGGCCTTGGCCATGACCACATCCACCTCGAAGACCAACGATTGCAACTCCACAAGTCCAAGTTCTAGTGCTGCCCGATATCGTTTGATCCCATCAATGATGTGATACCCATCGTCGTTCTTCAGTAATATCAGCGGCTGAAGTTGTCCGGTTGACCGCATCGACAACTCCATACTTCTCACAGCCTCGGGCTGGATCAGCCGAAACTCGTTCGACCATTCCCGGATTTTATCGGTTTTGACCATGATGGGATCCATTGAAGTGCGATTTTTTGCCAAAGGTATTTCTTCGCCACCCTCTGGTCAATCGCGTCCGGATTTACAATCTCCGCACAAACATCGTTTGAGCCTTTGTAATAGATTCAATACCTGCAAGTTGTGACATGAACGCGTCCGGATTTACAATCTTTTGGTAATCCACCGCGATCATCGCGTAAACC
The DNA here is from genome assembly GCA_903929315.1 of uncultured Bacteroidales bacterium. GTDB lineage: Bacteria > Bacteroidota > Bacteroidia > Bacteroidales > FEN-979 > CAIYUC01. The sequence continues at coordinate 24,916 of CAIYUC010000109.1, read as the reverse complement.
ATGTCATTATCAATCTGTTTCGCTATTAACGTGTCCGGATTTACAATCTTACAATCATCCTTGCTTTTCCTGCGTTTACGGGTATTTCTTTCCCGTTGCCTGAGTCTGTTTTCCAAAACGTACTCTGGATGCGAGCTTCGGTATGAACTCTGGTATTGTGATCCAAAAAATGGTTTTCCCTCTCGTAATAACGTTTTCCGCCGGTCGCGAACGCGCTGGAGCTTTGCGGACCGGAACGCGCTATTAGTCTTGTATTTGTGACGCTCAAACCTCAGTTTGCGGCCTGTCTGGCAGGTTTTATCACCACAATACTGTTGAAGGAGATGTTTAAGCTTTTTGTTTGTCAGGATCGTTCGACCGCAATGCCGGCATACCAAGGTTCGCATAGACGTCTTTTTTTACGTCTACGAAATTCAACAGTTTTGGTGGCATCATTTTATATCAGGAAGTGGTAACGGTTTAGTTCAGGACGGAAATTTATTCCAATTTGTATATATATATGGCGTATATAGATACATTTTACCTATATTGATGTATTAGAACAAGTTAATTAATCCCTTAAATCATACTTTCCCTAACTTTGCGGGATCCAAAAAACAAATTCGATGAGACAGCCCAAGCTCAACATGGAAGAGTATCAAAGGTACACACCCTTAAAAGATCCAATCACTCAGTTAGCGGAAAATGAAAAAAGAAAAATTCACTACTCAGAGATCATTGCCCAAAAACTAAATGAAAAATATCCTGGTTATCATTTTACCCCATACATAGTATTAAAGACCATAAAAATATTTGAAGAGCTTCTTTATAAAGCTATCCTCAGAAGTAGAAATAAAGCTCCGTCAACATACAGTCATGCCCATCAAAAGCTTAAATACCATATAAAACTCCCCGGACTGTTTTTACTTATTTTGAACAAGAATGGGTGTGAAAGTAAATAATAAGATGAGCTTATTTTTTTGTTATTTCTGCCAAGAGATTCAAAACGGTCAATACCCCAAAAAAGCCTCTATAGAGGGATACCTGAACACGTGCAGACAATGAAAAAATAAATCCAGTTCGATTTTTTTCGACAATATCAGCAGGCTCGTTTTATACCTGGTTGGCTCCTACGGACTGCAGGTTGGGGTATTAGTTAACGGTTGGGTTCTTGGTTCCTTGTCTTCTTAGGTGTCTCCTGCAGGTAATAAAAGCATTCTTTTTCAGTATTTTTTTGGGTTTTTATCATAGGAAATTCTCGGCGTCAAAGGGAGTTCTCCCGCAGGCCAAGGTAGGTAGTTTGGTAGGGATAACCTGGAGAGATATGGTTATAACTGATAAATTAATCGGGAAAATCATAGCTAAAGGTATTAATGACGATGAATTATTTTGATGTTCGGATTAATGAAAGTATATCATCAATGACACAGATAACAACAAATGTATTATCTTTGTGCCAGTTTGTGAACAACATTTTATTAAGCAAATTTTTATGGGGTACAGTTTACAGATTTATCTTAAAAATCTGGATTTTGTTTAAAAACTATGAAAACGATCCCCAATATGAAAAATTTAACAATAGACATAAAGGATTTCGCTAAGTTTATTGTCCTTTATTTAGCAAAAAATGGCTTATCGGTTACTCCATTGAAATTACAAAAAGTTCTCTATTATATTCAAGCATGGCATCTTGTCAATTTCAACAAACATCCATTGTTTGTTGACGAGCCCCAGGCGTGGGTAAATGGACCTGTCTATAGACAAGTTTATGATATGTTTAAATCTATACCTTTATATAAAAATATAAGAAGAGGTACAGGTATAGATCAAAATGGTGATCACTATATTGAAGCGAAAAAGGTTATTAAATTAAATGTAGAGCAATGGGAGTATATAGACGCTGCTGTAAAACATTTTGGGATGATGTCCGAGGAAAAATTAGTTTTTATGACACATTCTGAAGATCCTTGGAATATTGCCCGAACCGGACTTAGTGCATTTGAATATTCTGAGAGAGTTATATCTCATGATAGTATGTATAATTATTATAAGAAAAGACTCGATCTAACAAATAAATCTAATGGCTAAATACAATTTTGTAGATTATGAAGAATCGTCGGAAGAAGGAAAATTTAAATTTGGGGATATAGTACAAGATGATTATATTGATTATGAGCAGTTAATAACATTTTCTTATGAATATGCTGATTTAGATACAACAGATTATCATTTTAATCAACCCTGTTTTGATAATAAAGATATTAAAGATTATTTTAAACAGGTCAAGAAATTTTCACCTCATACACTTAATCAATTAATTGACATACTACCCCACTCAGATCACTTTAAAATAGAGTATCCATCTCGTTTTATAAAAAATCTTATCGAAGATATTGCAGACCGTGATTTAAATGCAAACGAAATTCCTCAAGTAGGACATTTCGCATTATCAACTCATCCAGATGGCGCGGACAAAACAGCCGGAAGAAAATCCCCACGAATACACTTCTTTATTGGCAGGAATGCTACCATTCATATTCTTTTTTATGATCCATATCATGAAGTACTTTAGTTCAGTCTAATTTTTCTTCTCGATTTTTCCTTTTTTTGTTTGAATATGGATTCCCTTTTACTGAAGACTTCAATAACTACTCGAGGTTTATGACTTCCTTTAATTTCCTTGGTTTTTTCTTTTCGTTGGTCTTTCTTCTTGAATATTTACTTGATCAATGTTTTATTCTTCAACCTTTTTAGTTATTATTTTTCGAGATTCTTCAGGGCTTCTCCTGGAGAGATGATCTGAATGGAAAAAAAGTTAACAGTTTTAGACCAACCTTTTAAAAAAGACTTTACAGAAATTAACCGCTACTATACAGAGTTAAATCCTGTAATCCTTCGAATTCAGAAAACACAAGATTATTCCATTTCTGAGTAATTAGGTTCTTAGTCGTTTCCTGAATATTTTGTTTACCATAAGTTCTGACTAATTCCCTAAATCGTTTACGTTTTTTAAAATAGTTCTCTGGGTTAGTTTCTTTCAAGTTCTCCCAATATCCTGAGTTTTGTCCCTGACTTAATATAAGACGTTTTGATTGTGATAAGTCTATTTCCTGTATGCTATAATCATAAAATAATAGTTCGTTGAAATTCGTCTCCAAATCCTCACCCAGAGGGATAATTTTATCCTGTTCCAATATGTCGGCAAGTGTAGAAACCATATAGGGTTCCAGGTCTTTTAACTTAATGAATTTAACTTCAAATCGTAATATATTTTCAGTTCTTTTGAATTGTAAGCCCTTGTTATAGATTTTGACTATATAACGTTTGTGCAGGCACTCCCGGAAATATTTGTTTTCGGCATGTTCCTGGGTAAAGGGTTTCCCTTTATGGTTGATGATTGACCTTAATATTTCATTTGCCGGGATCTTGGGATTAATATTTACTCCAAATTCAATGTTTTGAATTTTACAGTTCACCGGATTGAGGTTAAACCGTTCACAAAAATCCTTTATTGAACTTACTAGGGAAAGGAAGGAATAATCATCATAGTTTTGTTCGATCCCGGTATTTACGCAATTCCAGTACTTATGCAAGCTCCCGGAAATGTATATATATCGGTTATTTATAACAACAATCGTTAACCCGTTGAACTTTGCACTGTATTTTTTTGTTTCTCCTGTACGTTCGTAGCTCAGCTTTTCCCAGTCTAAGAATGGTAGGTTCCTGATTCCCGTAACATCTGGATTAAGAATTTTTAGTTTCACATAGTCAACCATTCTTCACGGAATTAAGTGAAATCAATCAATTTCCAAGTCTTTTAGTTTCTTTTCACATTACCCCGTTATAGTTGTATCTTTGTATTTCCTTTCTGGCTTGTCGGTCATTAAGGTTTGAACAACGGGGAGGGGTTGAGTAATCAATCCCTTTTCGTTTTAATATCAACGGTGTTTGTATTTGATTGACTGAATTGACTGAACGGAGCTGTTAACCTCCGCTGTTTTGTATAGGACCCGGCCCCCGATCTGGTAACCTTTCAGGGTACCATCTTTGCTATAAGTGTGAAGGGTTGCAAGTGAAATTCTTAAAAGATCACAAACCTCCCGGCGGGTCAAATATTCGCTGTTTGCATTGGTTTGTGGGGTTTCCGGTCTGAATTGTTTGAGTTTTTCCTCAACGATGTTCCCGATAATGTCCCGAAAATCTTTAAGGGGAGTTGAATGTAAAATTATTGCGTCCATATATAAATTGTTTTAAATATGGGTGCAATTTACATTCCCCTGAACGCCTCTAACAATCCGTTAACAGTCCGGACACTAATGAAAATCAACAGTATTAGGCCAAATCAGATAATTTGGGAAATTTTACCCGTTTAGTATCGGAAAGGGAATTTTTTTTTGGATTCATTTCTTTAATAAGGTTTTCCATTGTGGTATCTATTTCGAAATGTTCCCAGCATTTTTTTGCAAATCCTGTGAAATTTGGTTCGCCGTTGCGTACCGGTGTTTCAATAAAATTATTTTTAACTAATTCTGAAAAGATATATCCAAAAAGAGATGGGGACCCGTTCCAAGTGATTTTTTTTAATGGTTGTTGCGGTTCCTCTGCCATTAATTCTGATCGTTTCTTTTCGATCCATTCATTTATCAGAGGTATTCGAACAGAATCATTTGAAATGTCTCTTATATTCTTATGCTTTGAAAATCGCATTTGAGTTATAGTTTCTCGTATAAAACTTAGGAAGTTAATCTCTTCCCCTGGATTATTTGCACAGAACCTTTTATAATGGTATTCTAAAAATTCCAAACATTTAGTTGGCCGACACCCTAAAAAAAGTTTATAATAATACTTATCCTCTAAAAGTGGGTTAACCTCTTTAATATAAAAATCTACATTAGATTGTGTGTGTTCTCTAAACTTTAATTCGTAACAAATTAGCTGATACCACTGATTAAATGGATTCTCAGGATTTTCAGGCTCTGTATCTACAAAACTATATGAAAGGTAATCATAAAAATATAATAGTTTTTTCTTGGAACCATCTTGATTTGAGGTTTTAATATCATTCCTCCTTTCTTCTATCCAATCTTTAATATCATCCAATCGTATTTGTAAATATTCCTCAGTTCTCAGACTTTGGAAATTTTCAGATGGAGGGATAGATAAAAAGTTTTTTAGAAATTCAATAAAATCTCCTTTGGGATACTTGCATTGTTCGTATTGATATTCAAGAAAGGCTCTGATTTCTGATTGTGCAGGGGTTAAATAAATTAAAGAAAAAAGATTATGTTTCAGTTCATCATTTAGCTCATCATTGCTTCTTTCCTTGAAATCATTATTAATTTCTATTTGATATAGTTTCAGCATTTCATCCTCATAAGCCCAAGACAGAAAACGATAATATTGTAAATTCATCTTCATGTTGTTGATTTTTTGGTTTTAACTTTTCAACCCCGGTCGATTACTAAGAGGTTTTTTACTGATTGACAACTTTTAACGGAGACTTTGTAAAATATGGGTGTTTGCTCAATTTATCTGCGTTCTGTTCCTGTGAAATCTTAATGTATTTCATAAACGACCGTTCAGTCCTGTGCCCGGTGATCTTCATAATTGAAATGGTCGGAACCTCCGCTAAAAACATATTGGTGGCAAAACTTCGCCGGGCTGTGTGAACAGTGATTAAATCCCGTTTCTCTTTGGTTCGGTCGTAACTCAGTCCCCCTTGCGTCCGGTTTAAAACAATTTTTTCGTTAAATTTTGCCTTTTCCCCTAATTCTTTTAGGTATTCATTCATTTTTTGGTTACTGATCGGACGGGGTGTCCCTCCGTCGTACTTTTTCAAAATCTCTTTTATTGTCCAATGGAGTGGGATAATAACCGTTTCCCCGGTCTTTACTGTTTTAATCTTCAGTTGTGTCCCGTTCTTAATAAACTTGTCCGGGGTGAGCTGTGAGAGGTCAGAGAAACGTAATCCTGTATAACAACCGATAATAAACAAGTCCCGAACCCGGTCTAATTTCTTATTTTCTGATAAATCCAGAGTGTAAAGGTCTGTAAGTTCCTTTTCAGTTAGATAGATCGTTTCCGGTGTTTCCTCGAAGGTTCTAAATTTTCTATGAAGGTGCCCCCGGTTTTCTGTGTAACCTTTGTCCAGGGCATAATTCATAAAAACTTTTACTTTTTTAATGTGATCACCAATGGTGTTTTTCGCATAGCCTGTAATAATAGTTTCATTCTCTATCCTTTGGACTGTTGTAAGGAATTTAATAAAATCGTCATAAAAATCTAAGTTTATACTATCAAAAGTCAATTCTTTGTTAATGTATCCTTCGTATTTCTCCAATATATTTTTAGTTGTACCGTAACTAAGTTTAGTCCGGGGGGTCTTATTGCAGTTTTTAATATACTCGTTTATGGATTGAATGAAAGTAACCGGAGTGGGTTTCTTGTCTGTGTCCGGTTTTGGTTTAACAACCTCCGCTAATTCCTTGCGTAATATTTCAGCTATTACTTTCCCGTTCTTATTAAGGTGATCCCGGACGGTATTCATTACATTGCCTTTGATCTTATCCAGGCGGGTGTTAACGTTTCTATAATCTTTGTGGGTTTTCCTTGCTCTGTGATCCACCGGGTTCCATTCAGTTGGTCTTATCTTTTCCCCTGTGGAAAGTAAAATTCTTATTTGGTCGTACCAAAAGACCATATTAACAGGGGTTTCTGTCTTTGCCTTTGGTTTTCTTAAAATAAAAGTTACTGATCCTGCCATAAAAAAGAGTATTAAGGTTTGAACAGATACAAAGATATAATAAAAAAACGGGTTGACGGTAGGGTTGACGGTAAATTTAGTTAAAATTGGGTTTTTTTGTCCTTTTTTGAGTTATGTAAATAAGTTACATATTTTATAAAACCCGTAATTGGTGAGGTTAAGAAGATCAAAATAATTCAATGGAAAATAAAGGGTGTTAGTCCTGTCCTGGGCACAAGTAAAAACCTCGTCCCGAATATTCGGGACGAGGTTTTTAATGAAGTATGAGCAATGAAGAATGAAGTTTAGTGCATACTTCCTTTTGTTACGTATTATACATTAATTCTTTGAACATCTGACATCTGGCATCCGGCATCCGGCATCTGGTATCTGATTTATTTCTTCATTAATTCTTTCACCGCTGCCTCGATCTGCTGATCATGTCCTGAGGATAGTTGATCCGGTTCATTACGCACCATGATATCGGGTTCCATCTGGTTATTTTCACAGAATTTGCCATCAAGTGTCCGCCAGCCACCCATCGGGATGCCGTAAACAAGGGTAGGGTCGATCTGGTCTTCCCACCAGACAAAGGTACCGGTACCGGGAACCGGCATACCGAGTGTTTTGCCAACATTTTTTAATTTATAAGCGACCGGGAAAAGATGAGCATCGGAATAGTTGCTTTCACCGATCAGTACGATGGAAGGTTTCGTCCATTTGTCATAGGGTTCGGAGCCAACATACTGCCCATGCGGAATGATGTCGATGTATTTTTTGCCGTTCAGAAAATCGGACAATTGTTCATGGATATTGCCACCGCCATTGAAACGCGTATCCACGATAAGGGCCTTCTTTTCAATGTTCCGTCCAAGCGCTTCTTCGAATACAACGCGCATACTCTCATCGTCCATCGACCGGACATGGACATACCCGATCGTGCCACCGGAAAGCGAATCTACCTCTTTGCGACGGTTTTTGACCCAACGCTTATAAAGAAGTTCCAGAACATCCCCCACGGAAGCGGGTTTTACCGTCTCTTCCCAGCGAGTGTTACCGGAGGGATCATAAACGGACAGGAGTGTCAGTTTACCCACCTTACGATTCAACAATTGGTAAAAATCAATCGAATCTGTCAGTATTTGCCCATCGATCTTTTCTATTATAAGACCTGCTTTTATCCTGGAGGTTGCTTTATCCAGCGGTCCGCCTTCAATCACCTCTGCAATCTTTAATCCATTTCCGGTGTAATTGTAATCATAGAAAATGCCAAGGTCTGCGGTCTGATCCGTATTGGGACTGCCGCTGCGGTAATAACATCCTGTATGTGATGCATTCACTTCACCGAGCATTTCGCTGAGCATCTCTGCAAAATCATAATTGTTGTTGATAAAGGGAAGGAATTTTTTATAATCCATGTAATAGTAATCCCAATCGACACCTTGCAGGTCTGCGACATAGAATTTCTCCTTGAACTGGCGCCAGCAATGGTCAAATATGTATTTTTTTTCGTCTGATGGCTTAAGCACCATCTCTCCGCTCACTTTGAGTGGTTCGCTCTTCCCGCTTTCCGCATCCACCTTCATCGGCTTTCCATCCGCCAGGAGGAGGATGAATTTACCGTCACGGGATAGTTCCATACCGACCCGTTCTGCTCCCAGTTTGGCGAAGAGCTTTGTTTCCCTGGTGCGTAGTTCAGTGACCCAGAGATCATTGCCCTTATCAAAGACAGTGAGATAGAATAGTTTCTCTCCATCCTTGGAGAGGAGCCAGTCATTGGCGGGAGAAGTATGGATGGTAAGTTTACTCTTCCGTTCGGTCAGGTTCTCCCAATCGATGATCACTTCTTTTTTGGCGGAATCCTTTTCTGTTTTGACTGTTTCCGTTTCTTTGCCTTTTTTCTCTGATTTAGCTTTTTCTTCTGCCTTTTTCTTTTCCTTTTCCAGTTTCTCTTCCTGTTCCTTTACCAGGGCCAGTTCTTCCTTGGAGAGCTTGTAGCGGTCAAAAGCTGCTTTCGTAAAGAACATGCCATAAACGTCGGCGCTCGTAAGTTCTCCGCTTTGCTGGCGGGCGCCTTCCCGGTCGGATCCCCAGATCATCATTTTGCCATCCATTGTCCATTTCGGCACAAAGTTGTTGTACCCGCTCAGGGTAAGATTGTGGATCTCTCCCTTGCCATCCGAGGAAACCAGTCCTACTTCAGGAGTGAACACTCGTTCGGGGTAGCTGAACTGGACAAGGAACCATTTTCCATCAGGAGACCACTGATAATATTGATCCCCATCGGCATAAGAATAGTTCTTATCGGCGGGCATAATGGTGCGGGTTTGTTTTGTTGCCAGGTTGATCACTTTAAGCGTAACGCGGTTCTCAAGATAGGCCACTTCTTTTCCATCGGGGGAGAAGGAAGGTTGGTATTCTTCTTCCTGTGTAGTCACCACAGGTTCGGTTTTCAATACGGTAGAAACGTAGAAATAAGGTTCTTCTTTTCGGATGATGGATACGGAATAAACATTCCAGTTATTATCCACCTCTGCTGCATAGACCAGGGAGCGGCCATCGGGGCTGAAGCTGACACTTCGTTCCTGCCACGGTGTATTGGTGATGCGTTTGGTGATTCCACCTTCGACGCTTGTTACAAAGATCTCCCCGCGGAAGACATAGGCGAACTCTTTCCCGTTAGGTGAGAGCCTCAATTCGGTGAATTTCTCATTAACGGGTACGATTTTCTCCAGCGGAGTGCGACCGTCTTCCCCGATATGTATCAAAACTTTTTTGGGTTCGTTGCCGGGTTGCATGGTATAAATCTCGCCATCAAAGCTAAAGCAGAGGGTATTATTTCTTGAGCGGGTAAGAAACCTGACTGGATTTTTTGTGAAATGAGTCAAGGCAGTATTTTTGGAAGGATCGGATAAAGAGCTTTTAAACACATTGAAGGAGCCGTTTTGTTCGCTCAGGTAATAGAAATCATTGTCATTGCTGTCGAAAACGGGGTTACGGTCCTCTCCTTTGAATTGGGTCAGTTGTGTATATTTTTTGGATTTGAGATCATAGACCCATATATCACGGGTGATGGATGAAGTATGGTGTTTTCGCCATTCACTTTCATACCCTTTCAGGTCATGATAGATGATTTTGTCGCCGGTGGAATTGACCGTAGCATCCATGGCAGGTATGGGCAACACCTGTGATACGTGGCCTCCGGTGACTGGAACGCAGTACAACTCGCTCATCAGTGGAATGGGAAACTGTGCATTGGTAACCGGATCCTGGCGGTAACCCGAGAAAAGCACACTTTTATCGTCAGCCGTGAAACTGCTGGGTATTTCACGGTTTGAATTGAAGGTAAGCCGTTTTGCCTCACCTCCGCCGGCAGGCATCACGAAGACATCAAAATTACCATAGCGGTCGGAGGCAAATGCGATGCTCTTTCCGTCATGGCTCCACACCGGTGCAAACTCATAGGATTCACTCATGGTTAACGGTATTGCTGTACCGCCGGAAGCCGGAATGGAATATATATCGCCTTTATAAGTGAAGAGGATCGTTTGACCGTCGGGTGAAATAGCAGGACGTCGAAGCCAGAGAGGATTATCCTGGCAGATAGCTGTTACAGTTAGCAGCGCAGCAAAAGCAACAGTAAGGGCTCTTTTCATATGCGGATTGATTTATAATAATGATAGTTAATTATGGGTTCAAAATTAAAATCCAAAAGTACCACTTCAAAACTTTCTCGGCAAACATATAATTAATCACGGCAAATTTTCTTTAATTTCCGGTAAAACTTTCTACTTTTGCAATCTCTTTGCACACCCACACTTCAATCACACTCAAACCCACACCACCTCACCCCTTTCCCCTCTCCCAAGGGAGATGAGAATTCGCACACTCACACTTCGATCACACTCAAACCCACACTCCCTCACCCCTTTCCCCTCTCCCAAGGGAGATGAGAATTCGCACACTCACACTTCGATCACACTCAAACCCACACCTAATCGCCCGGGTGGCGGAATTGGTAGACGCGCTAGTTTCAGGGACTAGTGTTCTTATGAATGTGCAGGTTCGAGTCCTGTCCCGGGCACAATTACACATCAAAAACCTACGGTTAACGTGGGTTTTTGTTTTTCAGGTATCCAAATAAGTATCCAAAATATATTTTAGAACTATTTTGCCTGGATATTGGTTATTTCTTCTTTAACAATTTCTGATCAGTTTAGTCCACTAATGACCTGAAGAATATCATTAATATCCTTTACCAGGTTAAAAGTCATTTTTGCTGCAGACTTGGCCTGGATGAAATCGAGGTTGCAAAGTGTTTCGGTCAACTCATCCCACATTTCCTCTTTGGTTTGCTACCATGGCTGCTCAACAAGTTTGCGGGTGTTGGGGTTCTTTTGGGTGGTTTCGTCAAGATAGAGGGGCTTGCTTTGAAAGTAAGAAGCAAGGGTAATATGATACTTTTTATAATTCCCCAATTTATTCACTGTGTTTAATATTTTCGACAGCATATAAAGGATAAACGTTAATCGCATCATAAACCGAAAAATTCTCATTTGATATCCGGATTCCCTTGTGAAGTTTTTTTTCCTTCAAAAACAAAAACAGACTTTGCATTGATCCTTTTGTTCCTGCTTTGACTTCAACCGGTACTATTTCCTGTGAAATAGTGATGACGTAGTCAACTTCTGCATTGCTGCTACGCGTCTCCCTGTGCCAGTAATACAGCGATGGATTCTGATAGCAGGAAGCTGACTTGATCAATTCCAACCCAACAAACTGCTCCGCTATATTGCCTTTATTAATGGCATCAAATTTTTTTGACAGGAGAAAGTCAGTCAGGTCAAGGCCCATAATACGCTGGAATATACCTGTATCATACACTAACATTTTTTGTTTCTGCGGATTTGCCCCTGCACCCAGGGGCAAACCATTTGAAGAACTGTGCGTCACAGGAATCATGAAACCTGCCGTTATCAGCAACTGCAATGCTTCCTTAACCTGGTTATTGGTGGCCTGGGTACAAGCCCTGGAATAAACAAACTTCTGTCCAGCCTGCAGTACTGCAGACTGAAAAACTTCATTCAGGCGGGAAACCGGCGTTTTCTTCCTGTACTTTGAAAAATCAGCCTGGATTGAAATGATCAGGTCGTCGAGTAATTGCTGGCATTGACGCAGATCCCTGGTTTCAAGATAGGTCGCAATCACTTCAGGCATACCCCCTAAACATATAAACTTTTGAATGAGTTCAAGAAGTCTGACATGAAGTACTTCATTTATTGGTTTCGTTGGTGATGCTCCCCTGACTTTATCGAGTAACTGAGTTTCACCGGCTCCCGAAAGGAACTCGGAAAAGCTCAGTGAATGCATGAACATCGACCTGATCCTGCCAACGCCAAAGGTCGGTATTTCCGATAATGCAAATTCCAGTAAAGATCCGGCAGCTATGACATGCAATCCGGGCATCTTTTCGTAAAAGAACCGAAGCGATGCTACTGCTTCCTGGCATTCCTGTATTTCATCCAGGAAAAGCAGGGTTTTTCCTGGTAAGATTGGCGTCCTGAAGATGGCAGCAATATTTTCACAAATGGATGCCGGGTTTAATTCCCCCAAAAACAGCTCTTTTAAACGAGGGGTTTCTTCAAAATTAATTTCGATAAAATGATCAAATTTCTTTCCGAACTCCCTGACCGTCTTAGTTTTTCCAACTTGCCTGGCACCCCTGATCAGGAGTGGTTTATGCTTACTTTCAGCTTTCCACTTTTTCAGTTCGTCATCTGCTTTTCTGGGAATATACATAATGAAATTTTAAATACAAGGCAATATTACTATAAATATTGTAAAAATACAAGGCAATAATAAAGTAAAAACAGAAAAAATACAAGGCGAAGTTTGTTTCAAAAACCCTTTTTCAAACACCGTCCGGTGCTTCGTACACTAACGGGTTTGTTGTTTTTTAGACCAGACAGGTTTGGAAGACCTGCAGGTGTTTATTCGTTATCACCTCATTCCATATCTCCGCTTTTGCCATTTTCAGCCGGGTGCAAATAGATATAATCTTGTTTTACCGTATGCCAGAAACGCTCGATGAAAATATTATCCGTAGCCCGACCTTTGCCATCCATACTGACCATCCTTCCAGCCTGCTCAACAAACTATGTCAATAATACACACGTAAACTGACATAGCGGCTATACAGGTCAATGATCGCCGTCAGGTACATAAATCCTTTGGCCATGGGAATATAAGTGATGTCGATGCCCCATACCTGGTTTGGTTGTGTTATTTTCATTCCTCTTAGAAGAAAAGGCCGAAGGTATTTTGCAAGGCCAAGCTTACTCAGATTACGTTTGGGATATAAGGCCAGAACCCCCATCAATCGAAGTAACCGGCGTACCCGTTTAGGGTTGACAATAAACCCACATAAAAACAGAAAGTCTTTCATATGCAGTACTCCGCGTGTTGGATGGTTCAGAAAATGCTCATCATTTAATCACATGATCGTAAGGTTTTCCTCCGATTCCGGTACAGGTTTATAATACACGGTGCTCCGATTTACTTCCAATAGCTCACATTAACAGCGAATGCTTATCATCTCATTATCTGTGATATAACTCATTACATTTTTCATAGACCGGCCCTTTTTGAATTTTTTTTTAGTCATTTTCTTTCCATTTCCAACTACCCGATCTTGGCAAAGAGTTTTTCCCGTTCCGCTTCAAAATCCATTTCCGTTGGTTGATTATCGAAGATCTCGGCTGACCGGTCTATAAATTCCTGCTTCCACTTGGAGATCATGCTGGGATGCACGTCATAGCGTTTTGAAAGTTCTGTCAAAGATTCGCGCTCCTTGAGTGCATCGATGATCACTTGAGCCTTAAAAACCGCTGTAAATTTTCTTCTTTTTACTTTCATAATCCACGGTTACAAGTAAAACATTTTTTAACTTAACTCGTGGTCTGAATTTTGGGGAGTATTATAGATTTTAACAGCTGAGGTGTTTATGTAGGTTATAGAAGGGTAAAAAGAAGGAATTAATTTCTTTTTTTTCTGGTTTTTAATTAACAGGTTTATCACCAAATTTATTAAACCAATCCCGGACCGCTTTTATTCCTTCTTCAGCCACTTCACCGGGAGGCGATTCTAAAGTATAATTCCCGTAAACGGTCAGGTCTTTAAGGTTTGGCAGAAAAACGACTTTCCTGGGTAATGTTTTAAGTTTATTATAACTGACATTCAATGTTGTCAGGTTTGTCAGGAGACCGATTTCTTCAGGGAGTGATTCTAAAATGTTATCTGACAGTATTAATATTTCCAGGTTTCTCAAATTCCCGATTTCAGAAGGAAGTTGCCTTAGTTTATTCCTGCCTAAACTTAGGACCCTGAGACCTTTTAACACTTCGATTGAAGAAGGCAAAGAGTTAATAGAATTTCTGTACAGATTAAGATTCTCAAGTTTTTTTAGATGTAAAACCGCCTGTGGAAATTCCGTTAAATAATTATCCCCAAATGTTACAAAAGTTAGTTTCTGCAATTTGCCGAATCCCTTAGGAATTTTTTGAATTGCATTACCGGCGATATTAAATTCTTCCAGGTTTACCAGTCTTCCAATTTTTTCAGAGATGACTGAAATTCTGTTTATAAATGGGTAATGAAATGAATCAGAAGGTTCAGCTGACAGGTCAATCTCCGTTAAATATGTTTTGGTAAAAACCCAATCCGGAATTTCAGTAAGCCGGGAATCTACGAGGTCTAATTCATATTTAAGCTTCTCTGCTAATTCTTCACAAGGAATGTGTTGGTTACATTTACCACATATGAAATCGTCGATCTCAGGATTCCAATACACCATTGACGATCCGCATTTATCACAGGTTAAATTGATCGATGGCCGTGATCTTTTCATAGCAGGTTGTTTGTTCCCGTTAAGTATCTGGGAATAATGATTATTAATCTACTAGAACTTCCATTTTGGTTTTAGTTGATCATTTCCAGCAATAAAGGGATTAAATTTCAGCTTTTTCCCACACTTGGGGCAATCCGATAAAAGTCCCGGATCGTCCCAAACTTCATCAGGCAAATTCAAACAAGGTGATTGGTCCTGAGTTAGCTTAGAATTGCGGTTTATTCCTTCGATAGTACCTAGTACTTTTTTTGGGGTGTTGAATCGTTGTTGACACCATGGGCAAAATGCAGTTATGTGTTCATCCCAATGCCCCTTTCGACCCAATGGTGAAAAAATCCACAACCTCACCGGCGAAACAACTGCAGGACCAAGAGGAAAATTTTCTACCGAATAGAAACTAATATAGCCAGACCTGCTCCCTAAGACTATCCGGGGCAAATTGACTCCTTGAAATGCAAACCCAATTGCACTGAACCCCAGATTGATCACATTGCTATTCTTTTCAAGATCATGAATTTTCATGCCGGAGCTGTCTCTTCCAAAAACATACCAGTTGTCACAACTTGGTACTCCAGTTAAACTGAATCCTTTCAGATGGTTTGATTTCTTTTGTCTCAAACTATATACGATTGTACCGGATCCCATGGTAACACCATTGATTATAACGGATCTGCCATCCAGTAAAAACTCCGCCTGGTCCGTTCTTCCATAAGAAGGTAACTTATCTATGATTTTCATTACTGATAAATCCCAAAGGATTACGGATCCGTTTGCCTCTCGGGTTATACAGGTGTAATTGTCGGGAGCGACCGAAACGGATACTATTTGACTTTCTGCACCTTGCAATTTCCCAATGCATGTCAGGTTTTCCAAATCCCATAAACGTAAGGTTTTATCAATGCTGCAAGTGATTGCATTTCTGCCGTTTGCAAATATTTCGAGGCCAAGGATCGTATTTTCGTGTTGTCCGTCACGTATCTCTTTTGGGTCGCCGCTTAAAAGATCCCATATAACCAGTTTGCCTTGCTTAGTGTCCCAGTAGTCATAGATTGCCCTGTTTCCATCCGGGGAAAATTTTATTTTGTACCGGTATGCACCACCTATATTTGGATCGGTATCTAATTTTTTTATAAGATTTCCATCGAGGTTCCAGAGCTTAAGTGACTGGTTATGACCTGAAATAAATTGGCGTCCATTCGGGTTGATAAACAGGCCTCGCCAACCTGCTTCATTATCTTCATAGACACGGATACATTTTTGTGTATTCAGATCCCAAACTCGTATTTCAGGATCAGCCATGTTGTAGTTTGACTCAGAATCGCCTGCACCTGTCAATACAATCGATTCTTTCGGAATAATACAGACATCCTGAATGTCAAATATGTGTTTTTCGGGAATTGCAGTAGGCTGTGCAGAGAGATCCCACATACGGACGATTCCTCCTATCTCCCCGGTAACAGCAAAATGACAGTCGGGAGTGATGGCAATGGATAAGAGCGGCTTCAGGTCTTGCTGACCGAATGTTTTTATACATTTGCCCAGGTTCAGATCCCATATGCTCAATTTACAATCTATCCAACTTGAAGTTGCTGCGTACCTTCCATCGGGTGTGATCGCAATATCACTCAGGGTTTTATGCTGGTGTTTAATGGAAGCCATCAACTCCCCATTGCTCAAATTGACAATATCTATATCATTGATTTTGACAAAAATCAATTTCTTTGAATCAATAGTTATGGCAAATCTATCAGCCCCTCCAAAAATCTGATACAACATCCGATGTTGAACCAGGTCCCAAACGCAGGTCGGAAATCTTTCAGGTTCGACAATAACATAATGACCGTCAGGACTGATGATAACTCTTCTGATCCTGCCCTTATGCTCTTCAGAGACATATATACACTCTTCTTTTATAAGATCCCATACCCTGAAACACTTATCTGAACCCAATGAACCATTAGAACCTGAGACCGCCAAACGGCCGTCAGGTGTCATTGATATTGTAGTCACATCATCGATATGTCCTTTTAATTCCTTTCTGCACTGACCCGTTTTAAGGTCCCAGACTTTTACCGAATGTCTGGAAGAATCAAGCGGATAAGCACCCGAGGCAGCACACTGTCCGTCTGCTGAAATAGCCACTCCCTTAGCACCTTCCAAAACCCATTTGCATTCTCCTGTCATAAGGTTCCATACCCTCAATTCATAGTCATCTGCCGAAACAGCCCATGACCCGTCGGGTGTGATAGCGACTGAAGTTACCCTGTGAACATGGCCAAATAGTGTACGTATGCAGGCCGGTTTTGTACTATAAGGGGGCGGGGATAAAAGTTTGATCCAGGGTGTCGATCGCAGAAGCTTAGCATTCTTTTGGTTTTCCAATTTTTCCTTCAAAATATTTATCAGAATTCACAAAAAAGCATTTTGGGACACGAATAAATTCTTTTTTTACACCGCATTACATGTAATTGTTATTTTGATGAAGCTTTCCGTTCATGAATAAACTTTTGCAAAACCAAAATGCGCAAGATTTTTGCAGAAGTACATCTATCTCTGATATTTTGGCCAGATAGGGAATATGCATTAATATTTTGTATTTGAAAATTTCTTTTCATTCTGAAAGCATTAATAAATCATACTATAATTAAGCACAATCTTTTTTTTTGTACGTTTGATTAATAATTCCAATTTTAAAAGATATGAAAAAACTTTTCTTCCTTTCGACTTTCATCCTGTTATCCTTTATTACCGCTGCCCAGTGGCAGCATACGAACGGACCGGCATGTCAGCCTACCGTAATCCACCTTACTGTTATTGACTCTGTAATCTACGCGTGTACAGGAAATTCATTGGGAATATACATTTCCCATGATGATGGGGATAACTGGACTCCGGTCAGTAATGGTATTCCCTTATTCCCGGGAGGCAATGTAAATGTAACCTCGCTTGTCAGATGCGGATCTGTTCTCCTGGCCGGTACAAACACCGGGGTCTACCGGTCAACCGATAACGGGGCGAACTGGAGTCTATCCAATACAGGGTTGAACAACACGGAGATCGAGGCGCTGGTTGTGATCCAGAATAATATCTTGGCGGGTACATATGGTGGTGGGATATTCAGATCACAGGATAACGGTCTTACATGGGGTGACGTGAACAACGGGATCTGGAATACCGATGAAGTAGGTGTCTTTGCTATCGCAGGATCGAGAGTTTTTGCGGGAGCCAGTACCGGGCTTTATTATTCAGATGATAACGGATGGACCTGGTACATAACAACGATTACAGACTGGGTTTTTTCATTGGCCGTATCAGGACAGGTGGTACTGGCGGAAACTATGAACACGGGCCTTTACCGGTCGATGGATGATGGTAACACATGGACAATCATCAACAACGGACAACCTAATTCTAACGCATATGTAGGTCCATTTGTTGTCGACGGTGCCCTTATTTATGCCAGTGGGTGGGGAGGCAATATCCCCGGTATTATGGTTACTGCTGATTATGGGGACAGCTGGTCGTTCATAAGCTATGGTTACCCGAACGGGGAGGGATCGAATTGCCTTGCTATTCATGGTACGAAACTATTTTCTGGGATTACCTATTTTGGTATATACAGGACCGGGTTAGACAAGATCAAATGGCTGCCGGCCAATAATGGTATACCCTTCACAACGATCACTTCATTATCGTCACAATGGGTGAATCTTTATGCCGGAACGAATGGTGGAGGACTATATCTATCCACCGACGCAGGAGTTCATTGGGACATCTCTGTCAGCTATGGGCTTGGCGACCTGAATATTCATGCCCTTTGCCAGGCGGGTCAGGAGTTACTAGTCGGAACTGACAGCGGTGTATATGTGACGCTGACCGTGGGATATGGCTGGACCAGGTTCAACAACGGTCTTACGGATACTCACATCCGTGCTTTCGCTTTTCAGGGAAACAACATCTTTGCAGGAACGGATGACGGAGTATACCTGACAACTGATGAGGGTTACAACTGGGTAAAGAAAACGGACGGTTTGACAAATAAAAACACCCGTGCCTTATTGGTAGCCGGCACTTCAGTTTTTGCAGGGATGAAAGACGGAGGCCTTTTCCGGTCCGATAACAATGGGGCCAATTGGATGGATGTCAGCAATGGACTTACAAACCTTGACGTCACATCCCTGGCTGCTGCCGGTTCCGTAATTTTTACGGGAACCGGTGACGGGCTTTTTCGCTCACAGGATAACGGACAGAACTGGACAACCGTCAGCAGCGGGCTGGGCTCATCGAAGATCAATGCATTGCTCATGTTAAGCACCTCGCTGTTTGCGGGAACAGATAAGGGAATTTATCTGTCCGCAGATCTTGGTGATACATGGGAATCCATCAATGACGGACTGCCCGATACTGTGATCACCTCGCTCGGCATGAGCAGGACCGACTTGTATGCTGGTGTCCTTGCACAGAATGTATGGATTCGACCTTTATCGGAACTGCTGTCACTTGAGATCAATCCGCAAAACCTTGTCCTGAACCAGAATGCATCCAGTAGTGATACCCTTTTCATCATTGCCAATTCCGGCTGGTCGGTCAGGGGGACATTACCGGAATGGCTTTCTATGAGTAAAACATCCGGCAGCGGGAGTGATGAGGTCATTTTTACCTCATTGCAGGATAATCAGTCAAATGCCGGTCGTGTCGCAGTTTTTACTGTTGAATCCACGTCCGGCGGTGAAAAAGCTTTTTCAGTGTTGCAGAAATCAGCCATTGCCGGGATTGAGGATCCTGTAGCAGGTTCCCTTGTCATCTATCCCAATCCCACGGAAGGGACACTGAATATTGTCTCGCGGAAACCCATATCCAGTATAACCGTTTATGACCCGGCAGGTTACCAGTTACTGGAGAAACAGGTTAATGCAGAAAATACCGAAATTGACCTTTCCGGAATGCCAAAGGAACTTCTTTTTATTAAAATCTCCGGGAAGGATGGAATCGTTTTCCGGAAGATCCTGGTCAAATAGGTCAGTTAACTGGTGAAGGGGTTGAAGAAAGATGCCGGATACCGGATGTAATTCTAAAATTAATTCGTCATCCGTCATTCTTGAATTCGTCATTATTAATAGCTTACCAGTTCACCATCCGCCGTGGCGGACACTAGTTTTTTCTGTCTGTTACTGTCCGAAAATATTTTGCCAAAACGTATGACCTTTTGCGTTCCCGGACGATTAATGCAGGATAACTTTCACCATCATGAAAACAATTAAAGTCAGGCCAGGAAAGATTGGCAGGAAAAAGTGCTTACAACTCATATTCAAGTATGATCAGGAGATAATCGGATTAATAAAGACATTTCCCGGTAGTTGCTGGCAGCCGGAGCAGAAATGTTGGCGTATCAACCTGGAAGAAGGTACAATGAACAAGTTGGTTGAAGTATTTGGAGGGAATGTCCGGTTGGATCTGGAATCCCTGATTGATTCCGGATTGCGATCGAAAGGAAAATCAACAACCAGTGAGTTTGTTCTAAATGCATTGGACAAGTAGGACAACCAACGGATAAAGAAGTTAAGGGAATGGATGGTGCATCAGCGATACAGTTCTTCAACCGTACGGACGTATTGTGAGATTATTTCAACTTACCTGAAATATATAAAGCCTCAGAAAGCGGATGAAGACATCAATGATTTAATTATACGATTCACCAATGGGTATATTATTGCTAAAAAATTAAGTTTTTCTTATCAGAATCAAGCCATTAATGCATTAAAGTTATTTTACCTGAAGGTTCATAAGCAGTCTTTTGAGATAGACTTTATTGAACGACCCCGCAGAGAGTATAAATTGCCTAATGTATTGAGTAAGGAAGAAGTAAAATTGTTATTGGGAGCGTGTAAGAATAAAAAGCATAAAGTAATGTTGTGCTTGATCTATGCCTGTGGCTTGCGAAGCGGTGAATTGTTGAAGTTAACATTGAGTGATATTGACAGTAAGAGGAAATTGTTGCTGATCCGGAATGCTAAAGGGAATAAGGACAGGATAGCTCCTTTACCGGATACGATGACAGGATTACTTCGGGATTATTATAAGCAAGAGCGGCCGAAGAAATGGTTATTTGAGGGAGAGGTAAAGGGAAACCGGTATTCGAGAAGGAGTATTCAGGAGGTTATGAAGAAAGCTGTGAGGCTTGCAGGTATTAAGAAACCCGTAACATTACATTGGTTGAGGCACAGTTATGCCACACATTTGCTGGAGGGGGGAGTTGATTTGCGGTATATCCAGGAGATATTAGGGCATAAGAGTAGTAAAACGACTGAAATATATACCCATGTAAGCACAAAAAGCATTCAGAACATACAAAGTCCATTTGATACTTTGTAAGGGTAAAAAAATATTGAAAATATTTCCGTAAATATTTTTTTTATCAAATATTAAATTTGATATTTGTAAGGGAATGATATGGTTATAATAAAAATGAGGCCCAAAATCAGTAAAATCAAATATAACACACCACACGATAGCGCCTATCCACCAGCATGTATTTGTACAGGCACCATGTGGTAGTGCATATAAACGAGTTAGGCCTTATTTAATTGAAATATGAAACTGTTTTTTTGTTTTCTTTTTTCACTAATAGTTGGTGCGGCAACATGTCAGATAAAATTTGAGGAAAATCTTAATGGATTCAAATTAGGTCAATTAAGAATATGTCCAACAAATCATTTTGGTGTACCATTTATGAAAGGCCAATTCGAAGATGGCTTTGAATACGAAGGTTTTCTACTACGGCCTGATACAAGCCTGTATATGATATTTGAGTACTCAAATATAAATCTGAAATTAATCTGGTCAATTCAAATTTATGGTTCAAAGTACGATCCTAATTTTCTAGGGTTGAAATTGGGCATGCCGGAATCTCAAGTAAATAAAATTTTAGGAAAACCAGATTCAATCGTTTTTATTGACGAGTACGGTAAGAGATTCGAATATAGCCACAGTAATTATTCAATTGAAATTAGTAAAAAGGGCGTGCTTTCAAGCATTAAAATAATGGATAAGCCATTATTCAAACCAACTCCGGATTTGTCAAAACTTCCGTCTATAAACGCCGTACTCTCGGTGTTTAAGAACAAAAACAAGGGAGATCTGGCTAAAATCTTAGCGCCGGATGTCGAAATTTACAAACTTGATTCTATTTATTCTTTCAGGTATTCCTGTCAAGATGAATTGACCGGTGATAAATCTTCTGTCTATTCGACACTTTTTAACGAAAGTGATGATTTGACATCTATGAACCTTTCAGATACATTGGATTATCATGAAAGTATGAGAGTGTCTGTGGGTGAAGAGGTAATGCACGTATGTAAATTTGGTGACAGACATAAGATCAGAGAACTAGTTTTTAAATATCAATTTGGTAGATATTTAATATATGAGATTCCAATAAGACCAAATTAAACAAGGCCTAACATGTGTGCAGCTGCAATCCCGCAGAAGCGGGCCTGCAGCTGCACACCAGGCGTTAGGGTACATTAAAAATTTTATGCTATGATAGATAACTCTAAATTTTTTTTTGCAATTATAACTTCTGGACTTGCATTTGCTTTAGGAATAATAAACATAATATCTAGTTATTTCAATCTGAAAGCGCAAAAAAAGAATAATCTTGAACTTGAAAAAGTCAAATCAACATTGATGAATAATGACTTTCTATTTAAAGAAGAATATTTAGAAAAAAAAGAGAGCAAACTTGATAAATCAAAAACAAAAGAAGAAATTCTTAGTTCTCTCCAGATATTAAAGGATACCTGTTATATTCTGCTCTCTTCATTGAATCAATCTGATGATATTTATTTTACTTCATTACAAAAGATTTACAACTCTACTCTTCAATTAATAAAATTATATGAAGCTTATTATATGAAATTTGATAACATTTTAAGAAATAATATTCATGAGATAAAAAATGTTATTTTACTTTTAAATATAACAATTGACAACCAATTGCTTTCAAAAAAGGTAAAAACAAAAATGAATAGGATCACAGAAATAGAAATAAATCGTCTGATTATCAGGATTGATGATATTCAAAGCAAACTATTAAAATGAAAAGGAAAATATTATTTATAGACAATGAATACGAATTATTGAGTAATATTAAACTTAATATTTTAATGCGATCAAATGATACGATTGAAGTTGATTGTGCTGATACAATTGATTCAGCTTTCTATTTATTGTCAACAAATTCTTATTTTTGTATTATAACTGATCTTGCTCTACCATGTCCTTCCTTAACATTAAGATATCCCGGACTTAGAATACTTGATTATTGTAAAGAGAATAGGATATATGAGTATACAAAGATTATCGTTTATTCTGCAGCTCGACTTTCTGATCAAGAATTATCATCTTATCCATTTAAAATAAAATCATTAAATAAAACAATACTGGTATCAGAATTATTTGAGGAAATTTTTAACGTCCCCTAACGAGCTTGCAGCCGAGCAATGCGGGGCATCGTGGTACGGAGAGCGGTTGGTGCTACTGAACATGGAAACGAAATTCAAAAATAAACCTGCTAATGCCCGCACTGCGGCTGCAAGCGGGGCGTTAGTGCGCATGAAAGTAAAAAGGTAATCTCTCCTTAAAATGAAAAGACTTATTTACATTTTGTTTTCTTTGATTCCATTTATTGGTTATACTCAACTGAACTGGTATAAGTCTTCACCCTTGGATTATATGTGGAAGAATGTTGGGAACCCTGGTTTCTCACCTGGGGAAACAAGGTTTCCATGCCTAGCTTTCAGTCCTTCGGGTGCACCATATGTGGCATTTCAGGATTTTGCAGACACTCTAAAAGCAACTGTAATGAGATTTGATGGTAGTAACTGGGTTGTTGTCGGAACTGAAGGTATCTCTGCATATTGGGCATATTATATTAGCCTGGCCTTTAGCCCATCTGATGGGAAACCATATATAGCTTACCAAGATTATGGAAATGATAGCAAAGCAACTGTGATGAAATTTGATGGAACCAATTGGGTAAATGTTGGAAATGTGGGTTTCTCATCAGAAGATGCTCGCTTTTTAAACCTCTCTTTTAGTTTATCAGGTGATCCTTATGTTGCCTTTCAGGATGTTGGATTTATTGGTCAAGGTAAAGCTATAGTGATGAAATTTAATGGAACTAGTTGGTTGATTGTGGGGCTCGCAGATTTCTCAGCGGGGGAAATTGAATTTCCATGTCTTGCCTTCGGCCCTTCTGACAGTATGCCTTATATAGCCTATAAGGATTTTGGAAATTCTAAAAAGGTAACTGTAATGAAATTTGATGGAATTAATTGGGTTAACGTGGGATTAGTGGGTTTTTCGGCTGGAGAAGTAGATGATCTAAGTCTTGCATTTAGCCCATCTGGTGAACCATATGTAGCATATGAGGATTGGGGAAATTCAAGTAAAGCAACAGTTATGAAATTTGACGGAATTAATTGGATAAATGTAGGAAATCCAGGTTTCTCATTAGAAAACGCGTATTTTGAAAGCATTGCATTTAACCCATCCGGAGAACCATATGTAGCATATGGAGATGTTGCTAGACTTGGCGCAGCAACAGTTATGAAATTTGATGGAATAAATTGGGTTTATGTGGGAACACCTGGTTTCTCAGAAGGTAATCTTTATGATACACGACTTGCATTTAATCTATCTGGTCAACCTTATGTGGCTTACTGTGATGGAGGTAATTCTTATCATATTTCTGTTATGAAATATGATTCTGTTTTTATCGGAATAAATGAGCACAATGAATCAGGATTATCTGTGTACCCTAATCCTACATCAAAATCTCTATCAATAGATTTCAAGAATCTTTCAAGCAATTTAACTAAAATTGAAATTGAGGATTTAAAGGGAATAAGAGTGTTCGAGACCCAAATATGCGGTAGAAAAATAGTCCTTGACGTTGAAAATTATCCTTCAGGAATATACCTCGTTAAGATAAAGACTCAATGTTCAATTTGGATTGGGAAATTTTGCAAAGATTGAAAGAGTGAAGATTCATGCGCACTAACATGCACTCAGCCACAATCTCGTCCCGATGGCTATCGGGACGGGCCTGTGGCTGCCTGCCAGGCGTTGGTGTCAAGTTTTACTTAAAAACTAACCTTATCGTGAAAAGAAATAGGTATTGCAATTTTACAATAATATTGATTTTTCAAACTTTAATAGTTTTCAGTCAGAACACTAAGGTTGAGTCCACTCCGAAAAGTCGGAGAGCCGTGATTAGTTAATTTGAT
>CAIYUC010000108.1 GCA_903929315.1 uncultured Bacteroidales bacterium | reverse complement strand
TTTAACAGTATGTAGACCAGGATGATATATAGACTATTTGATGAAAAGCTTTAAAGCTGATCGTACTTTAACAATTTTAACTGTAAACTTGCTATTGTTTGCCGAAAATTTTACTTTTGTAATTATTCTTAGAAACATTTTATGGTTGAACGAATTTTATCATTCATTAAATCGAAGAATTTAACTCCATCGCAATTTGCAGATGAAATCGGTGTGCAACGTTCAAGTATCTCCCACCTTATATCAGGAAGGAATAAACCAAGTTTGGAATTTATTCAGCGAATTGTGGCCCGTTACCCGGAAATGAATTTACAGTGGATATTGAACGGCACAGGTTCAATGATAAATGACGGCGGCATTCAACCGGATATGAATTTTACCCACGAACAGGTGATACAAAATACTCCTGATCCGGAGACATCGGATCAAGGGAGGCAAAAAAGACAAAAATCTGCAGATATTGAAAGAAAACCGGTTGAAAAGATAGTATATTTCTTTAAAGATAAGACATTCCGGGAATATTACCCTGAATGATCAACCGGATATTGCTCAATTCCTGAGAAAAAGAAACTACTTTCCAATTCCGCATTTTCGTCACTGTCGGAACCATGTACTGCATTCTCCGTGAGGTTCTTACCATACAAATTACGGATCGTTCCGGGGGCAGCCATGGAAGGGTCAGTGGCTCCGATCAGCTTCCGGAATTCCTCAACCGCATTCTCTTTTTCAAGTATTGCTGCTATAATAGGGCCGGATGACATAAATTCAACCAGGGAAGCATAGAAGGGTTTATCTTTATGTACTTCATAAAATGCTCCGGCTTGTCCCGGAGTCATCTGGAGGTATTTCATCGAAATCAGCCTGAACCCTGCCTCATGAAACATTTTGAGGATTGCTCCGGAAAAACCATTGGATACTGCTATTGGTTTTATCATTGTGAAAGTTCGGTTGGTAGCCATATTCGTCAATTCTATTTAAGGTTATTCTACATTTAAAATTATACGACCGTATAATATACAATGTAACAGCATCTGGCATCTGGCATTAATCCTGAAGAAATCTGGTGGTAAAGTTAAGACATTAATTTGTTCGGAGAATATCTGTATTTTTGTACTTTAAATTGATATAAATACTCCTCCTTGAAAAATTCCAACTTTAAGGACATTATTGGTGAAGTAAGAAAACACCATAAAATCCTTATAACTACGCACGCAAATCCTGATGGAGATGCAATTGGCTCAAGCCTTGCATTGTTCGGTTACCTGAAAAAGAAACTTCATGAAGTGTATATTATGGTCCCCGATCCAGATCCTGCTTTCCTGCATTGGATGCCATATCACGAAAATCTTTTGGTTTTTAACAAAGACCGGGAAATCTGTATAAAGGCCATTGATCAGGCTGAATTACTGATTTCAGTTGATTATAATACTCTTGACAGGCTCGAAGAAGCCACAGAATTCGTGCAAAAAGCGAAAGGAATTAAGATATTGATTGATCATCATAAGGATCCGGATTCTGGTTTTCATTGGATGATATCCGACATCACGGTCTCATCAACAGCTGAACTGATCTATGATTTGATTGTTGAATCGGGAGACCATGACTTGATCGACACCAATATTGCTGCATGTATTTACGCCGGGATAATCACAGATACAGGATCTTTCAGTTATTCATGCAATAATGAAAAAACATATCAGATTACCGCACATCTGATTTCAGCAGGAATTGACGGTGAACATATCCACCGGATGGTCTATGACACATATTCTGAGGACAGGCTTCGTCTTTTAGGCTATTCTCTGAGTGACAAACTTATTGTCCTGCATGAATCTCATACAGCATATATTTCACTTTCCAAGGATGATCTTCAACGATTCAATCATCAGGTGGGGGATACAGAGGGGATCGTGAATTTCGGATTATCGATTAAAGATATCAATCTTGCCGCATTGTTCATGGAAAGAGAAGGATTGGTCAAAATTTCTTTCAGGTCAAAGGGTAACTTCTCGGTTAATGACTTGGCACGCAAGCATTTTGATGGCGGAGGACACAATAATGCCGCGGGAGCCTATAGCTATATTTCATTACAGGAGACGATCAGTAAATTTCTTTCCTTACTCCCGGTTTACACCGAACAGTTAAAAAAGGTTTATTAATGAAATCCATTCCATTCATTAAAATCAGAAATAAAGCTTTTTGGTTGTTGTTCCCGGTTTTGTTTTTTCTTGTCATTACTTGTACCGAAAATACACAACCTTCCAGGGATTCAAATAATAACAAAATGACAACGGATTCCCTTATCAACTTCAATAAAAAGGTAGTCAAAACGGAAGATGAGGAGATTGGGGATTTTATCAACCGGTATCAGTGGAATATGAAAAAAACCGCCACAGGTCTGAGATACATGATTTATCACAAGGGTAATGGTCCGTTCGCGACAAAAGGTAAGTATGCAACCATTATGTATTCCGTGCGATTACTCAACGGTGATTTGGCTTATTCTTCAGAACAAACAGGGCCAAGAGAATTTGAGATCGGCCATGGAGGGGTTGAAAGCGGGCTTGAAGAGGGAATTTTATTATTACGTGTCGGGGATCATGTTAAATTTATTGTACCTTCGCACCTCGCTTTCGGTTTGCTTGGAGACCAGGATAAGATACCACAGCGTGCCACACTTGTCTATGATATCGAATTAATAAAGTTAAAATAATCATCCCGAAAACAATCATTAAAAATTGAATTATGAAAAAAGTAGTTTTTAATCCTTTTGCGATCTTTCTCTTGGTCGCTATGACTTCATTTGCATGTAGTTCGAAATTTTCCGGCTATGATAAGACTGAGTCCGGTTTGTACTACAAGATGTTTAAAATCAGTAAGGACACCATAAAACCAAAAATAGGTGACTGGGTTTCTCTTGATATGAAATACACATATAAGATTAAGGGTAAAGATACTACCCTGTTTGACAGTAAAAAACAAATGGGAACACCTGTAAGGTTTCAGATCCCGCGTTCCGATTTCAAAGGCGATATTTATGAAGGGATAAGAATGATGTCTGCAGGTGACAGCGCTGCTTTTATTATAAGCGCAGATTCCTTGTTCCTGAAGACATTTAAAATGGCTAAGCGTCCTCCTATGATCGACAGCAGCAGTTTTATCAATTTTTATGTTCATTTATTAACCGTGGATTCACCCCTAAGCCTTGAGAAAAAGGAAGGTGAATCTTTGCAAAGTTATATTGCAACCAACAAAATTACGACACCACCGACATCATCCGGGATCTATTATATTGAAAGTACACCAGGTAAAGGGATGAAGATCGATTCAGGTTGCCAGGTCAAGCTTCAGTTCAAGGTCTCACTGATCGACGGCAAGCAGATTTTCTCCACCTATGACCGT
The DNA here is from genome assembly GCA_903929315.1 of uncultured Bacteroidales bacterium. Taxonomy (GTDB): domain Bacteria; phylum Bacteroidota; class Bacteroidia; order Bacteroidales; family FEN-979; genus CAIYUC01. The sequence continues at coordinate 38,689 of CAIYUC010000108.1, read as the reverse complement.
CCTGAACCTGTTAGTTTCCAGTATGGTAAAAGATTTGATACCCCCGGTCTGGAACAGGCTATTGGTATGATGAAAAAAGGTGCAAAAGGGACGGTCATCGTTCCTTCCAAAATGGCTTTTGGAGAACAAGGCAGGGGAACCATTGTTCCTCCTTATTCAATCGTTATTTACAATGTAGAGATTCTGGATGTACTCTCAAAGGCAGACTATGAAAAAGAACAGGCAACCAAAAAGAAAGACGACCAAATGAAAACCGAAAATGCAAAAAAGGAAGAAAGCAGCTTGTTGCAAAAATATTTGAAGGATAATAAGATAACTGTCAAGCCAACGACCAGTGGTCTCTATTATATTGAAAAGATAAAAGGAACGGGCCCCAGGGCTATGGCAGGTAAGAAAGTAAGAGTTAATTACACAGGAACCCTGCTGAACGGGAAAGTATTCGATTCTTCAAAAGATAAAAAACCACCTTATTTTGAATTTACTTTAGGCGCCGGCCAGGTAATTAAAGGCTGGGATGAAGGTATTGCTATGATGAATAAAGGTGGAAGAGCTACCTTCGTTATCCCATCGGGCATTGCTTATGGCGAAAGAAGTATGGGTGATATTCAGCCGTATTCAACACTTGTTTTTGATGTCGAATTGCTGGATGTAATGGATGCCAAGCCCGGTAAATAAAGGTACCTGAAGATTATTTAGACTCCAGAAGTTTCTCCAGACTGAACAGTTCGTCTCTTAGTCTGGCAGCCTCAAGGAAATCCATCTCTTTTACTGCAACTTCCATGGATTTCCGGGTTCGGGCAATAAGCTTCCGGAGTTTTTCTTTTGGCATGTATTGAATGACAGGGTCTGCGGCCATGTCAATGTTTTCCCTTTCAACATAACTTCTCTGAGTTTTTCCCTTGACATCTGCGACAGCCGTTTGCCCGAGGATATCCTGCATACTTTTATTGATTTGAGTAGGAGTGATATTGTTTACTTCATTATATGCCATTTGTTTTTGCCGCCTGCGATTCGTTTCATTGATCATCCGTTTCATTGAATCGGTCATCTTATCAGCGTACATTATTACCCTGCTGTTTATATTACGGGCTGCCCTGCCTGCTGTTTGTGTTAATGATCGCTCAGATCGCAGAAAACCTTCCTTATCGGCGTCGAGTATGGCGACGAGCGATACTTCAGGCAGATCAAGTCCTTCCCTGAGCAAGTTTACGCCAACCAGTACATCGAAAACTCCTAACCGTAAATCCCTCATGATCTCTACACGTTCCAGAGTATCAACCTCGGAATGAATGTACCTGCACTTTATATCCAACCGGGAAAAATATTTTGACAATTCTTCGGCCATGCGTTTTGTCAGGGTTGTTACGAGAACCCGTTCGTTTTTGGAGATCCGTTGATTGATCTCTTCAAGTAAATCATCAATCTGATTCAGGCTGGGCCTGACTTCCACCAATGGGTCGAGCAGTCCGGTTGGCCGTATCACCTGTTCCACCACCACTCCTTCACATTTCTGCAGTTCATAATCAGCAGGTGTTGCACTTACAAAAATGACCTGATTCACCAGGCTTTCAAATTCGTCGAATTTTAACGGACGGTTATCCATTGCAGATGGCAGGCGGAACCCAAATTCTATCAGCGTTTGTTTACGTGAACGATCGCCTCCGAACATCGCCCTGATTTGAGGGACCGATACATGACTTTCGTCAATGACGATTAAATAATCATCCGGAAAATAATCCAACAGACAGAATGGTCTTGAGCCTGAAACTCTGCCATCAAAATATCTTGAATAATTTTCAATCCCGGAACAGTATCCCAACTCACGCATCATTTCAATATCATAGTCGACCCTTTCCTCCAACCTTTTTGCTTCAAGTTCCTTTCCGTTTTCCTTAAAGTAGAGGACCTGCTTTACCATGTCATCCTGGATCTCAAAAAGCGCCTGCTTCATTTTATCCTGAGAGGTCACAAAAATATTAGCGGGAAAAAGCGTAAGCTGTTCCATTTTCTCTAATTTATGACCTGTGACGGGGTCAAAAGATTCGATCATTTCAATCTCATCCCCCAGGAAAATGACCCGAACACAAACATCCAGGTAAGCCGGGAAAATATCGACCGTATCACCCCTCACCCTGAATTTCCCACGTGTGAGATCGCTTTCCGTTCTGGAATAAAGGCTATTCACTAAAGCATAAAGAAATTTGTTCCGGCTGATCAGACCTCCCGGTTTCAGACGGATGATGTTCTGACTGAAATCATCCGGATTTCCGATACCGTAAATACAGGATACCGAGGAAACCACAATGATATCCCGTCGTCCTGAAAGCAACGAGGAAGTGGTACTTAAACGCAGTTTTTCCAATTCTTCATTGATGGAAAGATCTTTTTCAATGTAAGTATTGGTGATGGGCAAATATGCTTCAGGCTGATAATAATCGTAATAGGAAACAAAAAATTCAACTGCATTTTCAGGAAAAAATTGCCTGAATTCACCGTATAATTGGGCAGCAAGGGTTTTATTATGGCTAAATACAAGTGTCGGTTTATTGACCTGCTGAATCAAATTGGCAATCGTAAATGTTTTTCCGGAACCTGTTACCCCGACAAGGACCTGGGCCGGATCTCCTCTCTCTATCCCTTCCACCAATTGATGGATAGCTTCCGGTTGATCGCCTGTCGGTTGAAATTCTGATGTAAGCTTAAATTCCATTGAATAGATGTTAAAGGTCTATTTTACAGGTTTTAAATAGACTGCAACAGGAAAATGATCCGATAAGTCAGTATTATATCGGATGTAATTAAATGCAGAAAAATGATCATCAAATAAGATATAATCAATCCTGTAGGAAGGAAACTTTCCTGCATATGTACTGCCAAACAGGCCTTCACCGGCTTTCCTGTACGAATCGTTCAATCCTTTTTCCAAAATATGATAGGTATAGGAAAAGGGCGTATCGTTAAAATCTCCGCAAACGATCACCGGATATGGGGATTTCCTGATCTGTTCTTTCATGATATCCACCTGTTCTGCCCGGAGGATAAAAGCTTTCTTTAATTTTCCGAATATTTTCATAGAGCCTTTTGTTATTTTTACATTTTCACCGTTAGGAATGGTCAGGTGAGAGTAAAAGGAATAATCCTCATCTCCAAACCGGATCGACTCGAGGTGCAGGTTAAAAACACGGAAAGTATCGGAGTTCACGATAATATCAGTAAAGATGGCCATGGTATTTCTATCCATAAATGTCACAGATCCCGTCCTGACAATCGGATATTTAGAAAAAATGGCGAGAGCATCGATCTTTTTCATATCGGTAACATCGAAGTAATTGTGAAAGAAATAATGATCAATCTTTATCTTTGAGGTCACGTGCTCCAGAATTTTCTGATAATCCTGGCCGACAGCGTAAAATTCCTGTATACAAAGAATATCCGGTTTTTCACTGGCGATGAAATCCATGACTTTTGATGGAGTATGAGGGTTATAATCATGGTTTGTCATTCCGTATAAACTATGAACATTAAAAGTAAGGACTTTCATTGCCCCGGAAGGTAAATTCCGTTCTCCTGTAAAACGGAAAGGAACCAATGACTGCATCTGGTCATATCCGATTAAGATTGTTACCAGGGAGAGCAGGAAATATTTTTTCAAGAGTAAAATCCAAAAGAGGACGAAGAAAATATTTAATAAAAGGAATACAGGATATGCAATTCCAAAGAATGCAAATATCCAAAATTTTGCAGGGCTGATATATCCTGCAGCATAAGACAATAGCAAGGATATAACACTAAAGAAATTGATGATGATCATCAGGGTTTTAAAAAAAGATCTTTTTGCGGTCTTTCCTTTTACCATAACTCTTAATTGTTTTTCCCGGATGATTTAAACAAAAACTCTTTTTCTTCCCGGGTCAGGGTATCATAACCACCTTTTGCTATTTTATTGAGGATCTCATCGATCTTCTTTTGCTGTAAGTTTTTATTAAAGTTATATTCTTCATCTGTCATACTGCGTTTGTATTCAGGATTCCGGCTTGACACATGCAATTTACTGAAATGAAAGAATTTTATTATACCCTTCGTAAGATCACCGGGAAATCTGAAAAACTGTTTACCAAACCCTTGTCGTATCAATAAAACATAAATAAAACCCCAAAGGGCTCCTCCTATATGTGCTAAATGTCCTCCCGCATTACCTGATGGAATTGCAAAAAAATCAATAATAAATAGGGCAAGAGCCAGGTAAATAATTTTTACACGTCCTATAAAAAGGAGCTGAATGGAATAGTTTGGAACATAAAAAGAGGTTGCGATTACAATTGCCATGACAGAAGCTGAAGCGCCGAGGGCCATACTCATATGGAGAATTCCCTGGAAAACAGGAAAAATATTGAAGGCACAAATATAAAATAAACCTCCTGCCAAACCACCCATTAAATAGGTTAATGCAAGTTGCCTTGAATTCAAGAATTCAAGAAAAATTTTACCAAACCAGAAGAGCCAAAGCATATTAAACACGATGTGCCAGAAGTCAATATGGAGGAACATGTATGTAATAAAAGTCCAGGGACGCGCAATCAGCGCAGGGAAGTATGCAGGAAGGGCAAAATAATGAGTAATCCAGTCATCGGCTATTGCGACATCCGGGTGATTAAACAAATAAAACAGAACCTGTAGAACCTTTACCAGTAGCCATACCCCGGTATTGATCAATATCAGGGTGGGAAGAATAGACTTTTGCCTGAATATCCGTTTAACTTCGTCCAATGGGCTTGAGGCATAATAGCTCATATGCTAGTCAGATATTATGGATGAAAGAGTTTACTCAATTGAGATATTTTTTTTTTCTCCAATATAAAATAAGGATGAGGCCGAATAACATACCACCCAGATGGGCAAAATGAGCTACATTATCGCTCGGGTTGTTTGATATCCCTGAAAAGACTTCGAGAACTCCGTAACCTATCACTATCCATTTAGCTTTAATCGGTACGAGAAAATAAAGATAAACCAGCATATTAGGGAACATCATGCCGAAGGCAAGGAGGATTCCAAAAACAGCGCCGGATGCTCCAATCGTAGGAACATCCATACGAAGTTTTATAAGTTGACCGGCATAATCTACCGATTGCTGAAGAAACATAGGATTATTCGGGTCCAATGACCAGGAAGAAATGAAGTTTTTGATTGTATCATGATATGCGTAGTACTGGAAAAAATGATCTTTAACAAACGTAATAAAAGAATCGAGTGAGGGCGCCTGGCTATAAGCCAATGCAGCAGCCTCGATAGAGGAGAAACTCCACCAGTTCACAAAGGTCTGTACGGCTGCGGCTCCTACGCCTGTTAATAAATAATAGGTAAGAAACCGTTTTGATCCCCAGACATTTTCAAGCAGGTATCCGAACATCCATAATGCAAACATATTATAGAAGATATGCCAAAAATCTGCATGGATGAACATGTAAGTGATGAATTGATAGGGCTTGAAGTATTGTGATTTGAAATAATGTAACCCAAGAATGTTCGCAAAATCCAAATTATAGGCCGATTGAAATGCCATGGTAGCAAGGAAAAATAACCCGTTTATGATAAGCAGGTTCTTAACCACAGGAGGAAGAAATCGGAATCCGGCAGGGCTGTATTGGTTATTCATAGTAATAATTAAGAAGCGGATTATCTGAACGTTTTCTGTAACTCTTCGTAACTTACCTTTATCATGGTCGGCTTACCATCCATCGTGACGTCAGGAACCTTGCAGGAAAATAAACTCTCAATAAGTGATATTATTTCTTCCTTCTGCAATTTTACTCCCCTTTTCACCGAAAGTGTTTTCGCCAGTGATGTTGCCAGATGAAAATGGGATTTGGTCTTCAGATCATCGGGGTTATCCTTGAGGATTTCCAGCATTTGTTCGACCAGATCAGGCAAATGAGCATTGAGACATTCAGAAGGAACGGAGATTACGAGGTAACTATTTTTACCGAAAACCGTAATTTCAAAACCTAATTCTTCGAATTCCTTTTGATATTCCCTGTAAAGTTCAGAATCGGTGGGGTTCAGCGATATTGTTTGAGGGATCAATAATTTTTGTGAAACGTTCTGGCGATTGGGATCAGAGGCTGCGAATTTTTCATAAAGCACTCTTTCATGTGCATTCTGCTGATCGACTATGACAATGCCATTCGACGTTTGGGTGACAATAAAACGGTTTTGTACCTGGAACACTCCCTGTGGAGGATTTTTTGCAGCTTCCTGATCCAGATCTGCCATAATATGCTGGGATGATGGAATTCCCTTTGATTGTTCATGTGGTGGAAAATTCCTTAAAGGATCATACAGTTTTTGCCAGTTCTCCTGGTTCGATCTTTCCCTTGAGGAGAAAGGAATCTCACCCTGTGGTTTCACGGTTTTTTCAAATGGATTATAATCGGGGTTGATCGTGATTGTGGGTGCCCGGATTGTCTGATCATTGGATAATGGTGGTAAATCCATGCTCGGTTCCTTTTCAAAGTCAAGGGAAGGTGTCATGCTGAATTTACCAATAGCCTGTCTGACGGCAGATAAAAGGATGGCATATATACTTTTACTATCCAGGAAATTGATCTCTGTTTTGGTAGGATGAATATTGACGTCTATTGTTTTTGGATCGATATCGAGGTATAGGAAATAAGTAGGAAAAGCATCTTTGGGTATCAATTCCTGGAAGGCATTTTCCACGGCATGATGCAGGTACGCACTTTTTATGAACCGGCCATTGGTAAAAAAGTATTGTTCTCCTCTTGTTTTCTTTGCAAATTCGGGTTTCCCGATAAAACCGGAAATATTTACAATGGCAGATTCCAGATTTACAGGGACAAGCCTTTGGTTATAAGGGTTCCCGAATAATGCCACCAGCCGTTGTTTCAAAGTTGAAGGAGCTACCTGGAAAAGGATCTTATCGTTGTTATAAAAAGTAAAAGCAATAGAATGACTGACCAGGGCGATCCTGAAGAATTCTTCAATGATATATTTAAGCTCCAGTGTGTTTGATTTCAAAAAGTTACGGCGTGCAGGTACATTGAAGAAGAGGTTTTTAACAGATATATTTGTCCCTTGAGGACAGGGATCAGGAATTTGTGTTTTGAATTCTGAACCATCAATTTGTAGAGAAGTTCCAATTTCATCTTCCGTTTTTCTGGTCTTTATTTCAACCTGGGCTATTGAAGCGACGGAAGCCAAAGCTTCTCCCCGGAACCCCAGGGTACGGATTGCAAGGAGATCATTTGCTGTCTGGATCTTTGATGTGGCATGCCTTTCAAAGCAAATACGGGCATCCCGGTCTGACATTCCGCAACCGTTGTCGATCACCTGAATCAGGGTTTTTCCTGCTTCTTTTATGATAAGTTTAACAGATGTCGCACCGGAGTCCACAGCATTTTCAAGAAGTTCTTTCACTGCTGAAGCAGGTCGCTGAATAACTTCGCCTGCTGCAATCTGGTTGGCAACGGAATCCGGTAATAATCGAATCAGGTCAGACATATTAATTGTGATATCTCAATTTACCTCAGTGTCGTTCAACTTTCGAAGAGGCGTTATGTATGAAAAGAAGAGGTGCTGCAAAAGTACCTATAATTTTTAAAATTCTGCGCGTCTCCTTGTTATTTAAGGATTTTGTATTTTTGGAATTCCTATTGAAGCCAAATGGATGTTGAGAATAAGAATAAATTGAAAAACCTTATTGTTATTGGAGAGAGGGTATTGATAAAGCCGAAAAAAATCTCCAATAAATCAAAAGGAGGTCTTTATCTGCCGCCGGGTTATCAGGAGAAAGAAGAGATACAAACAGGTTTTGTTGTTAAATGTGGTCCGGGTTATCCCTTGCCTATATCCTCCGATGATTCCACTGAAACCTGGAAAAACGCAGAAGAGCAAATAAAGTATATCCCGCTACAGGTAAAAGAAGGTGATCTTGCAATATTCCTGCAAAGAGGGGCTACGGAAATCGTCTTTAATGATGAGAAATACTATATTGTTCCCCAAAGTTCAATCCTTTTACTGGAAAGAGATGCAGACTTATTCGATTGATAAAAATCAAATAAATTATTAACCCCATCTAATCCGTTTATACGGATTAAAAGTGATGGATTAAAGACGGGATTTATCGAGCATCGGGAATCGCATCCCGGCAAGATAGAAAGCGCCATAGAATACAGCGCTAAAAAATGTCGTTCCAAGAATATCATTCATGAAAAATGAAATTCCCTGTGATGGGTTGTGAAAGAATGCCAAACCTGCAATATAACACCCGATCAATCCTGAATAAGTTTGAGGATAAAAAGGGCTTGCGAGCCAGGAAGAAAAGTTGGTGATGAGGAAAAATATCACCGATGAAGAAAGGGCCGCAAAAAATACAGATCCAGGGTTGACAAACCTCCGGATTGACATCCCAATCAACACCGTAATGGCAAAACTCATATAAACGGCAGGAATGTTTGCATGTAAGCCTATTACCAGGTCGCTGATAAACATAGCTGATATGGGAACAATAAAAGCATAAGACTTTTTGTCAATATAGCTTCCTGCAAACAAAGCCATTGCCGCAATAGGGGTGAAGTTTGGCCAGTGCGGGAGTAATCGCAGCAAAGCCGCGATTACAATGAATGAAAGAACAACAATAAATTTAGGCGTAAAGGTTTTATATTTCATCTTATATCATAGAATATGCAATACAAAAATAGTATATGATCCTTAGATTTCAAAATTATTTTTAAAATTATTTTTATTTTTACTATTTATTGTTTTAAATTGATCCCAAAATGATCCGAATTTCTTTTCTGTCAATCTTATTAATCTTCTCTTTTCTTAGAGTATCCGGACAAATGAAGATAAAAGCCGATCTGATTGTCAGCCATTCAATGATTTATTGTGTTGACAATAATTTTCAAACGGTTCAAGCCATTGCAGTAAAAAATGGAAAAATTCTTGCCGTTGGAAAATCTGAAGAGATCCTTGCATCCTATACGTCAAATAAGATTATCGACGCGAATGGAAAGTTTATTTATCCGGGCTTTATTGATGCTCACTGCCATTTCTATGGTTATAGCCTTAGTCTTCAATTGTTTGACTTATCAGGAATTCAATCATTTGATACGATACTGACACTCCTGAAGAAGGGTAAAAATCAAATACCCGGGGGCTGGATTGTTGGAAGAGGATGGGATCAAAATATTTGGAAAGATAAGACATTTCCTGACAGGACAAAACTCGACAGCTTATTCCCTGACAGGCCGGTCGTATTAGAAAGGGTTGACGGACATGTTGTACTTGTAAACGGGGCTGCTTTAGTGAAAACGGGAATGATGGTTAAGCACAACTTCAACCCTGCTGAGGTAGAAACAAGAAATGGATGGCTAACCGGAATTCTTAGTGAAAATGCTGCAGATTATATGAAAAACAGTATCCCGACTCCGGATAAGGCTACTCTCATCACTTTGTTGAAAAAGGCACAGGACAATTGTTTTGCTGTCGGATTAACCGGTGTTGCAGATGCAGGGTTGGATTATAAGGTGGTTCGTTTGATGGATTCGATCCAGCGCAATGGTGAATTGAAAATGAGGATTTATGCTATGTTGGCACCCACTCGTGAAAATATCAGGAATTTCATATCAAAAGGCATATATAAAACACCTTACCTGGATGTAAGGTCTATTAAAATCTATGCCGACGGTAGTCTTGGTTCAAGGACGGCCTTATTGAAAAAATCCTATTCCGATCAACCGGGTAAATCAGGGATCCTTGTGACACCTGTTGATTCCCTTAAGGAGATCTGTGCGATCGGGTTTAAAAATGGGTATCAGGTTAATACGCATGCCATAGGAGATTCTGCCGTGAAAGTTGTCATTGATATTTACAGCGAATTCCTGAAAGGTAAGAATGACCTTCGATGGAGGATTGAGCATTCGCAGGTAGTTGATCCTGTTGACCTTCCTTTATTTGGAAAATATTCGATAATTCCCTCCATCCAGGCTACGCATGCTACCTCGGATATGAGATGGGCCGGTGACCGTTTGGGTCCTGACAGAATCAAAAATGCATATGCATATAAAAAATTGTTAGATCAAAACAGCTGGCTACCTGATGGAACTGATTTTCCAGTTGAGAAAATAAGTCCTTTACTGACTTTTTATGCAGCCATATCGAGAAAGGATAGTAAGGGTTTTCCGGAAGCCGGATTTCAGATGGAAAATGCCCTTTCCCGTGAAGAAGCCCTTCGTTCCATAACTATCTGGGCTGCCAAAGGGTGTTTTGAAGAACAAGAGAAAGGAAGCCTTGAACCGGGGAAAGACGCAAATTTTGTCATCCTGGATAAAGATATTATGACCATCCCTGTTTCAGAGATTCCGCGGGCCAAAGTCCTTTCAACCTATATAAATGGGCAAAAAGTGTTCGGGCAATAAAGACACAAAATTACAAGGGTTGAAAAAAACGTTAAGGTTATTTGAGAGCTTCTCTGACCAGGAATCCTCCCAGGTCTGCGCCAGCTCTTTCATAGCAACTTTCAATTCGCAACCCTGCATCGACTTCGAGATCTCCCATATAATGCCCTTCTTCCCTTTTCATTTCAATGGATGCCAATACCTTGGAGGGATTGGAAGTTTCTACCAAATCAACAACAAGACTTATATAAGCACTTTTTCTTGGTCCATATCCGAATGTGGAAAATCCCATCTCTGTGAATGTAGTATGAATAATAAGCGTATACTTTGCATCCGAAGCAAGCTCTCTGCAGCTTGAGTTGAAATGTTCGGTTGCCATGTTCAGGCTTCTTTCAAAAGCGGGTTGAAATCTTGATTCCCTGTCGCTCTTCCATTTGCCGGCCCAATCATCCCCTGACCCGGGTTTCTTTTTATTCATTTCCTTTGTTTTATTCTCTACATATTCATCATCGCTTTTGAATTTACCAATGGCCATTTTGGAATAATCGTATTGCATGTTGATCATAGATTGACCTTTTAACATTTTAATATCGCCGGAAGTCAATTTACATTGAGCGAACATGGAGGTTGAATAGGCTAGAAAAATGCCCATCATGAAAAGGATACTCTTTGTTTTCATATGAATCTTTTTTTAAGGTTACACAAAATCATTCAATTAATCTTTGCAAATTTAAATCAATTCTAAATAAGAAATACAAATTGAAAAAAAATTATGATTTTATTTTTTTTCGGTTATCGATGAATTTAACGGTTTTTCGGCTGGTTTCGGGAAATTGGATCTTCCGGATGGTTTCTGCCGATTCGAATTTAATCAACGGCGCTACACGAAGCTTTGCCCTGAAATGGTCTTTGATATCCTTCTCTGCATCTTCAATGGATCTGCTACTACCTACATGGATCAGGATTTCATCTGTCCCGATTTCATTGGTATAGACTTCTATGAAATAATTCGTGATATAATCGATATTATCAAGGACATCATAAAAAGCAGGCGGGTAGAGGGTCGTTCCTTTGTATTTGATCATTTGTTTCTTACGGCCGATGACCGGGCCGAGCCTGATCGTGGTACGTCCGCATTTACAGGAACCGGTATAATGATAACAAACATCCCCGGTTTTAAAACGGAGCAAGGGCATTCCTTCAACTCCAAGGGTGGTGACGGTAACTTCACCGGGTTCACCTTCCTTTACGGGTTTATCGTTTTCGTCAAGGAATTCCACAATGATCAGTTCAGGATGGTGATGCCCTCCGATCCCTTCGCCGCATTCCGTAAAAGAAGTTCCCATTTCAGTGGAGGCATAAGTAGAATAAAGAGTAATGGGCCATTTCTCTGTAATCTTACGCCCCAGTGTATTCAATGACAGATCATTGTTTCTTAGAGGTTCACCGATGCAGACTGCTTTCCTGATGCTGCTGGCCCGGTAATCAATTCCATTTGTTTCAGCATATTCAATGATCTTAAGAATAAAAGATGGAACGGCAATTATGGTATTTGGGTGGATACGACGGATGGTATCCCATTGAAGTTCAGGGATACCATTCCCAACACGGACAATACTGGCCCCCATCATTCTAATGCCAAGAAAATAGGCAAGTCCTGCCATAAACCGACGGTCGAGAGTGGTCATCAGTTGATAAATATCGCCTTTTAACCCGTCGGCACAGGTAAATGAAATCGCTTCATTATAAGCTAACCGGTCGAGGTCTTTGTCGGTCATAGCAAAAGTTACAGGATCTCCCATCGTACCGGAAGTAGTGATATAATCGATGATCTTCTCCCGGGTAACACAGATAAAATCCTCATTGTATTGCTGAAGGTGGTCCTTTGTGGTAACAGGGATATGAACAAGGTCAGTCAATCCATTTATACTGCCTGGATCAATATGAAATTTCCTGAAAAGATTTGAATAGAAACGCGAATTGCGATTAAGATAGACCAACAACTTATGCAATAGTTCATCCTGGAATCTATTGATCTTTCTAGCGGTCTGCTTCTCAATTTCAGGGAAGAAGTTGATAGTATTCATGCTTAATGTCAACAGTTATTAGTGAAAAACAAATCCGACAAGGACACGAAATGTTGAATTGTCAATTTTGTAGCTGGGGTCTTTGGTATCGAACCTGTTATACAGGCACTCACCGAAGTTGTACTGAAAGGAAGCAATGATGATACGATATCTGATGTTGAGACTCACTTCACTTTGCAGCAGATTTTTCCCCCAGTCATCTTTCCAATCCCCTTCGAATTGATGATGCAAGTATGACATGTAGGCATTCAACTTATATGACAAATCGATCATTAACCGGTCAAAGGGATTGATTGTAAAAACAGGTCCGAATTTCTGACCGAGATAGAAGTACCAGAATTTCCATTTATTATTCTCATCCTGAGGGTAATAGGGGAGATCGGTTTGGTTAAATGCTAAAGAAAACAAAGTCGCGTCAATGCCTGCCCGCAGCCGATTTCCGGCGAATGCCGGCCCGAGGTAAATCAGGCATCCCACATCCAGAACACCGCCTAATTTTGCAGCCGGATAGATGACGTAATTATTATTGGGATCAGGATTATTGTACGCTTTGAATAATTGGTCCTTCCCATATAAACCCGCCGGTAATGAAGCCCCGATTTTAAGATAAGATCTGTTAAGGATATAGTTCTCATGCAATGATGATTTTTTTACTATGGTATCCTGGCTAAAGGAATTTAAATATAAGTTACACAATAGCAATAGAGAAACAGGAAAAACTTTCTTCATATGGGATTGACTTGAAGCTTTTCTTACCTTATTTTAGTTTCAAAAATAAGAAATTATTGGATCGATCCTATATAATTCTGACTATAACCATAATGTTCCATTTGATGGCGGAGTCTGTCATAGATCAATGTCTTTTCCTCAAGGGTAAGTTGAAAAACATTTTTTTTGAATCCTTGCATTTCTGATAAGAACGATTTCATCTTTTTCTCAAATTCATTGTTATAGCTCAGGTTAAAAGCTTTATAAAGTTTGGTTATTTCTTTCACTGGGTCTGATTCCAGGTCCTCGAATGGCATTTCGTAGAACCTGTTTTCCGGCAATGACTCCTTGTCTTTACGTATGGCAGATAATACCCGGTCAAAGACTGTCACAACTTCATCCAGTTCAGGTTTTCTTCCCTGACGGTTGAGCGAATTCTGTTGCTGAATAATATTCCACATATGAATCGTAGATGGGATGACATCAAAGGGATTCCTGTAAATATGGATAAAACGGGCTTCAGGAAAAAGTTTGTTCAGTTCCCTGATACGTAAAGAATTGAAAGGATTTTTGGAAACAATAGGTTTTCCCGATTTAAAAGATAACTTCCTGAAATACCAAACGAGTTTCTGTTCCCAATCTGCCAGGTGAGAATTTTCCGGAAGAAAAGAAGCGAGATCCAGCAGAAAATAATTAGAATTATTAGGAAAAACAAGCCTTTCAAGAGGAGAGAATTGAGTGATCCTATAAACAGCATATTCATCTTCCTGTGGTTCATCCATCCCAAGCCTTACCTTGTCCATGGGTCTGATTTTACTCACCATGGAGCTCATGATTGGTTTATAATATTTATGGGATGAAAGAAAACTATCCGGAATTGCCACCTTGAAAAGGGTTGGCACAGTGAAATTTGGATCCAGGCTCATCAGCTGGTGAAGAAATGTCGACCCTGACCTCCAGTGCCCGATAATAAAAACAGGATCTTCAGGTATTGCAACCTTCCGGATCTTTTTCTCATACTTTACTTTTTCGATGAGCGCAAAAAAAGATGACCATAATGCACTTTGAAGTAAAAAAAGAAGCCTGAATAAATATTTTGGCCGGAAGGAGATCTCGTTTCTGCGAAGCAGACGTAATAGATTAGGAAGACTTATGCCTGCTGTGAGATAGGAGTTTTTCAAGAGCTATTTTGTTTCAGGATGTTGCTTGGCTTTTTCTGATTCAATAAATTCGGCGATACTGTTGATGGATCTGAGTGTATATCGTGCCAGATTTTGATCGGCGATCCGGACCTGATATGTTCGCTGGATCGCCATAATTATTTCCAGTGCATCGACTGAATCCAGTGAAAGCTTATTACCTCCCCCGAAAAGAGGAAGTTCATCATCCACCTCTGCCGGGTTAACATCATTAATGTTGAGGGTATTCATGATGAGTTTTTTGATCTCCATCTTCAGTTCTGCAGAAGGTATTTCAGTCATTGGATTGGTTTTATTTTATAGTTTTATAAAGTTGGGAGAAGAATTGCTGTTCTACCTGTGCCCGATCCATCAGCTTTTCGGATAATTCTTTCATTCGTTCCGGGCCCAGGTCACGATTCTTACCAAACCTGGCAGCCAACAGGGAGAATTCTCTCCAACCATCCCCGATCTCCATCATTTTTTTTGAGAAGTCAAGAAGCTCAGGTTCATTAATCATGCCTGCGGCTTGTTGAAGGAAAGTAGCAAACATAAAACGAAATCCTCCGCCACCGGTGCCCTGGTCTTCCAGCAGAATATTGATTTTCATGATCTCATGTGAGAGATGTTCCGTATCCCTTGCCAGTGAAGGCCATTCTATGATCTTCTTCGCAAATAAACGGATCCCTTTTACACCCAGGAAGGGGATAGGGATCTTTAACATATTGAAACATGATTTTTTAATTCCCTTGATAATGGCCTTTTCGTAATCAATATCTTTAGGTATGAATTCAGGATGAAATAAAAAACCTTTTGGCGACATATTACCGCCTGCAAATCGGGCCGTGTTCAGAGATTCCGTTTTCAGTGACACCAGCTCCGGGAAATAGCTGTCACTGACAAGATAATGATAGGTATTCAGGCCTACAACCACAATAAAATGGACATTGATATGAACTCTTTCCCAGGAGGGGATGTAATCCATATAAAAGAAATCGACCTGGGCTGCGGTAGGAATATTCTGTTCCAATAAACGGTTAAGCATTTGCCGCCCCTTTTCAGGATCCTTGAATGTATAGGTATGGAATTTTATGCCTGCCCGTTTGGTCAGGTTCTCGCGCATTTTTCCGGGTTTGTTCCTGACAATAAACGTTGGAAAGGGGAAAGATTTCATTTTATGAAAGTACCCGAAGAAAATACCGCTGGAGATCCCGAATACCATAGGTTCCGTAATATCAAGACCTGCATTGTTAAGAAGGGAAGTGATACTTCCCGACTCACAATGTGCCGCCATTTTATGCTTGTAGGGGATGGTAATCATTTTCTTTTCTCACCGATTATAACCAGCATCACATATGGGTTTTCTGTTTTCACTTGTTCAATGCCTTCGGTTTGTTTTTTCTCTTCGAGGACAGTATAGGATTCAAGGTTATCACCTTTTTTCAGCATTATGACCTGCAACATATTTGATACGGGAACATTGAAAACGTCTGCATATTTTTTAAGTGTCTCAACTTTCGCTTTGCCAAAATGAACAGGATCAAGATGTCTATTGACTTTTGTTTTACTCAAGCCCACTCTTGCGGCTAGTTCAGAAAGTGTAAGGTCTTCAAGAACCATATAATACTTCACCATGCTTATTTCACCCTTCATTACACGGATTCGTAAAGATTCTTCAAGGTGAACCCGTTTTATTTCGTAATCGTCAAGGTAATTCCCGGAAAGGTATGATCCTGTCTGCATGGGCCCGTATTGCCCGTCTTCTTTCTCCACGTACAGGATAACCTGCTGTTCCGGACAATTGATATAACCATCTTTTTCCTTCATTGAAAAGGATTTCTTGAAAATTGGTGTTTATTTCGGTTTTGCAAAAATAAAAATGGAAATGATCAATGCAAAAACAAAAAACAAAAGTAATAATAAAATATTGGGAACAATGTTGGCAAGGGTTTCTCCCCGGACAAAAATGTCCAGGTAATTATCAATTCCCCAGCGGACAGGGGAGATAGAGCTCAGGTACTGGAAAACTTTCGGAAACAGATGCACCGGGAGAAACGATCCGCTTATAATTCCCAGAATGACTACCATCACAGATCCAAACAAAGCCGCTTGTCCATGGGTGGTAGAACAGGCCCCGACGATAAGGCCGAAACCGATCGCCGCAAGGCTCGAAGCCAGGGTTGTGAGTATAATAGCAAGGTGTTGATTTCCAGGATGGAATGCCGGCAGTCCAAAAAATGCCGGGAGGACCCAAACACCTATGGCCAGCATCAGGGCAAATTGAATAAGACAAACGGCAAGATAGCCGATCACTTTGGATGTTAAAAGGATGGAAACAGGCACTGGCAATGTTTTCAGACGGGCAAAAGAACCTTCATTTTTCTCGTTGATCATGCTCCCTGACAAAGGGATTACAATGAAAAACATAGCAAAAAGAATAAACCCGGGAATACTGTTTTGTGATAATGAAGGTTTAATGAAAGATCTGTCCTTGGCCGGATAGACTTCTGTTACCGGAGTATTATGATCCAAAGAGGACCTGATGATCCCGTCAACTGCCTGATTCATCCCGGGAACCATGGCCTTAAGGAGTGTTTCTATGGCAATCCTGCTTTGGGCACCTTTAATAATAAAGGTCAGAGAGGCAATGATTGAATTCTTAAATTGTTCCTGCAGTACCGGGTCGATCAATAGTTGAATTGCTGAATCTTTTCGCGCTATTATGATGCCAATGGAATAATCACCTTCTGCGATTAGTTTCGTGACTGCGTCCACATTCAAGGATTGATGCTTATATTCTTTGATCAACGTGTAGAACCCGGAATTATCAAGACTTTGCCCGATTGCTTTTGAAGTCGCTGAATGTGATTGGTCAACAAAAAGGATTTCACTCTTTGATTCTTTCGACCATTTCATTGCATTTTCCTGTGCAACAGTTACGATCAGGATCAGGATAACCGGCATTAAAAAAAGGATGAGTAATCCGGGGAGGTCCCGGTAAAGAATAAGGATTTCTTTATAAAGGGCAGCAAGGAGCTTCTGCATGAAGCAAAGTTAAGGAATTAAACTGTAAAAGGCAGGTGGAAAAATAATGGAAGGATTTGAATGGCAGAGTAAGGAATGATCGACCGGTCATGAACCCGGGGTTATCATTTCATTAATTCGATAATGCTGAATGGCGCAATTGTCGGGACGATCCTTTTGATCTTTAAACCTGCTTTTTCAATGATGGCCTGGAATTCTTTCCGGGTCCTTTCTTTCCCGGCCTGCATACAAACCATCATCTGGATATCTATAATTTTTCCATAGGACGGACGATTATCCTCTTCCACAACCATTTCAATAAGCAATATTTTGCCATTGTCAGGGAGAACCTGCCGGATATTGGAGAGGATCATCGCTCCCTCCTCATCACTCCAGTTAGGAATAATATTTTTAACGATATAGGCATCAGCCAATGCAGGTATTGACTCGAAAAAATTCCCGGGAATAATCTGCACCCTGTTCATCACCCCGTATTTCTCAAAAATCATTTGTGAGTTATTCAGGCCGGCCGGTAAATCAATAAGTATTCCCTTTGAGTTTTTATGTTTAAATAAAATATTGGCGAGAAGCAATCCTTCGCCTCCCCCGATGTCAGCAATGGTCTTATATCCGGAAAAATCATAGGAATTCAATAAAGGCTCAATGGAGAAATCTGTGAGTTCTGTCATGGATTTATCAAATAGTGCGCATTCTTCCTCGTGCTCTGACAAGTAATCATAGATCCTTTTGCCATTAACTTTTGAAAAAGCATCTTTCCCGGTTTTAACAGTGTATGAGATCTCGTTGAATACCGACCAGTTCAGTTTACCAAGGTGTTGCATTATCATATTCCGTAAAGATCCTTTCCCATCAATCAGTGGTTTTGAAAGCGAAGTGTTGGCAAACCTGTTGTTCCTGTTCTTCCTGAAAATACCCTGGCTGGCTAAAGCACGCATCACTCGATGAAGCGATTCACTATGTGCACCGGTCAGTTGTGCAATTTCCCCGATCGTCTTTGGCCCGTTTTTCAGGATCTCTGCAATGTTCAATTCAGCCGCAACCCGGATGCAGGAAAGAAGCCAGAAATATTGGATATGTTCTGAGAGAACCACATTGGCGGGGTAGATTTTCTTACTAAAGGAAAGTAAAGCCTGGCGGAAGCTACTGAGTAATCTGATGAACCAGACAGGTGGAAGCTTCCGTACCTCACGAGCATCTTTCATAGTGTGTTTAGTTTGGGTAGCAAAGATACGTTAGATATTATTACTTGAATTGCATTCCGGGGGCATTATCCGGGCGGGCAACAAAACCAAATTTTTTGTAAAACCTGCATTTATTCTCTACTGCAAATAGCTGGATATCCCGGATCTTGCATTCCCTGCATTTTTTTACCAGTAACCTGAGAATAGTTGTTCCGATGCCCTGGTTTTGATAATCTGGATGTACGATCATGTTTACAATAAGGGCATGATGTATGCCGTCAGACAGGATACTACCACTGCCGATAAGTTCTTTTCCGGCATAAGCAGATATCGTGTACCAGATGTTCCGGATCGATTGTTCAATTTCCACTTTCGTGAAACAATATTCATTATTCCAGTCTGTCGTCAGGAACAATTTGTAATATTCTTCCGGTGCAGGACAGTCCGCATAAAAGTCGATATTCTCAGACCTGAACAGTATTGATTTACTATCCATGGTATTGATACGAAACTTTTAGTAAAACAGATATTTATATATAAAGTTTGATTTCCCGAATTGTCGATTGTACCGTTGGTTTTAACGCATGTACCCAATGCCGGTTCTCCTTTTTCATTTTTTCTGACAGTAATTGCAACGTAAGTGCTATTTCGCCCGTACCCTGTTCCGTCAGTTCAAGGAAAGAATCCAGCGAAGCTGCCAGTACAACATGATCATGCCACTGTCCTAATCTGAAATCGGTGTTCTTTATCACATTGATCAGATTTTTTAGCTTCTCATCCGGTCTTGTAGTAGCGATCAGTGCTGCAATCCCTCCTAAGGATTTCAGCTGTTGTCTGATTTTATGCATACTTTCTGTGCTTCCCGGTCCTGTATTCAATTTTCTAATGGCTACAGTGGCTGTGGTTATGAAGGCAATGGCTTGATCAATGATCTGCTCAGCGGGAATATCCTTCTCAAGTTGACTGATCTTTAAGGAAATCTCTGATAAATATGAGGAATCAAACCGGGTAGCTGCATATTTAAAATTCTTTCTGTATTTTATTTCTTCCCGGATCAGGAATTCTTTGAATGGAAGAATAATATCCGATTTCTCTGCCAATTGTTCCAGCGAAAGAAGGTTAACCTGGAGTTCCCTTATTTTCCCTGCCGTCTTAAACAGGGTTCTAAGAAAATGACCATCGCGTTGTTCTGAAAACTCTTCTGGTCTTAGGATCTCTATCAGTTGAAAAATGGCCCTGATTCTCTTAATATCGAGCCTTATTCGATGGATCTGGCCGGTCTCCAACCGGGCAGAAGATTGTACCAGGTTTGACTGCAATGAATACGCCTTTTTCTTATATGCCTTGTAAAGGAAATTGCTTTTCTCTGACATATCCCTCAAAAACTTCGCAGCTCAAAGTTAAAAAAAATTATTTTTTTTGTGTTCTATTGAAAAAAAATGGTTAAATTTTATTTTGAACTGCTGGTATGATAAAGACTTTGTGCGGTGGACTAAAAAGTAAAACAGAACAACATCAATCTAAAGCCCCATAGGAACTTCTCAGCACCTTCGCTTTTAAATATAGTTTTTACATTATAGACACACCTGCCTCACAGCAAATAGGGAAAGGAAATTAAGAATGAAGAATCAAGAGTGATCAGGATTGTGTCATCTCTGTAACAATTTTATAGGTATGTTCAGCGATGATCAGTTCTTCGTTTGTTGGGATGGTCATGACTTTTACTTTGGATTTAGGTTTGTTAAGCAGCACTTCTTTCCCGCGAACCTTCTGATTTACTACACTATCAAATTCAATCCCCATATATTCCAAGCCTTTGCAGCATTCTTCACGTGTGACAGGATCGTTTTCGCCTATCCCACCTGTAAAGATCAGCAGATCTAACCCTTCCAACGAAGCGGCGTAGGCTCCGATGTATTTTTTGATCCGGTAGCGGTACATTTTCAAACCGAGGATAGCTCTTTCGTTACCATTGTCAGCTGCTTTTTCAATTTCACGCATATCGGACGAAACGCCGGTTATACCTAACATCCCGCTAAATTTATTGATAAGGGTGTCCACTGTCTGCAGGCTGAGTTCCTCTTTTTCCATTATGAATGTCATCGCTCCCAGATCCATATCCCCGCAACGGGTTCCCATGATCAGTCCCTCAACAGGAGTCAGGCCCATTGATGTATCTATCGATTTCCCATTCAGGATGGCGGTCATTGATGACCCATTCCCGAGATGGCAGGTAATGATTTTTTGTGTATTCATGTCTACACCAAGAATCTGACAGGCACGGCGGGCGACATAATAATGGCTTGTGCCATGAAATCCATAGCGGCGTATCCCATATTTTTTATATAAAGAATAAGGGATCGCATACATATAGGTATAATCGGGCATTGTTTGGTGAAAGGCGGTATCAAAAACACCCACCTGGGGAACATCCGGAAGGAGATGTTGCATAGCTAATACACCTTTCAGGTTGGCGGGATTATGCAAGGGAGCCAACGGGATGCACATTTTTATATCTTTCAGGGTCTTGTCGTTGATCAGGGTGCTTTCCTGGAACCGCTCCCCTCCATGAACAATGCGATGTCCGACGGCATTGATCTCAGACAGAGCTTTGATACAACCATGTTCTTTGCTTATCAATACACCCAAGAGGTATTCAATTCCGATCTGGTGATCTATTACTTCGCCTTCTAAACGGACCTGATCCCCGTTTTGTTTCTCATGTCTTAAGAAGGAACCTTTTAACCCTACTTTTTCAACAATCCCTTTTGCAAATAAGGTTTGACTTTCAATGTTAAACAACTGGTATTTAATAGATGAACTGCCACAGTTCAAAACGAGAATATTCATAAAGTTTTATCTAATTAATGGTTCATCACTATAATTTCATCTGCTGCTAACAACATGTGTCCTCAACGATCTTGTTCCCTTCGCTGTTATATTCATAGAAACCGGCCCCTGTCATTCTTCCCAGCCTGTTCGCCCTGGCTAATTTTTTAATCATAGGGGAGGCGATATAGCGGGAAAGCCCAAATTCGCTGTACAGGTTTTCCGTCCAGCGAAGCACTTTATCCAGTCCGACTTTATCGGCAAATTCAAACGGTCCCAACGGCATATTAAAGCAATAACGCATGGTCTGGTCGATATGCTCCATCGAGCTCACCCCTTCCATTAAAGTTTCACAAGCTTCATTGAGAAACACAACAAAAAGTCTAACGCTGATAAGTCCCGGGGACTCAGTGACAGGGATCGCAATTTTATCCAGTAGTTTTACAAACTTCATCACTTTTTCGTAGGCATCATCACTTGTGTGTAAACCTTTGGCTACTTCCACGACACTGGCTCCCGGCGCTGTAATTGAAATATGTAAGCTGACGCAGCGTTCATTGTGCTCCAGCTCTGATGACATCTCCGTTATCACCAGGGTGGAGGAATTGGTGGCGATAATACACTCTTTACTAACGTGTTTTTCAATATTCTTAAAAACCTCTTTACGGATTTCCAGTCTTGATTCTCTTTGTTTGGATTTAATGGCTTCAACTACCAGCTCACAATCGTGGAAGTCTTCATAGGAAAGAGTTCCCTTGATACGGGATAAGATTATGGTCTTCTCATTGGATGTAAGCCCCCAATGGTTGATTTGTCTGTCCAGTTCCTTCCGTATCTCATCAAGTGAATGATGGATCAATTGTTCGGAGAGTTCGAGAAAGATCACTTCAATACCATGTTTTGAGGCGGTAATAGCCAATTCCTGACCGACGGTACCACAGCCGACGATCCCAATTTTCGAAAATAGGACTGTAGGTCGGGCTTGCTGGCGAAGTCCATATTTTTCGATCGGTTCAATAATTGTTTCTGTCATTGTAACTGAATATAATATTGGGTGGATTGAATAGTAAACTATACGAGGTCAAATTTACTTGATTTTTTCCATTGTTTCACAATTCACAATAGAAAAAGAGTTAGAACTGGATCCTCCACGTTCCCATCGGGAAAAATCCCATGTTGTAGAAATTGTAGATCTGACCTGTGATCACGTCGATCCTTTGAAGGTATACATTCGTGTAGTTGGTTCGGTACTGGAGGTCGAGGAGAAATTCAATGGAATAATTTTTACGGTTCCGTTTGATCCCGAAGCGAAAAGACAATCGCTTATAATCAGGATACCTGGGCTCGAAAGAATGTTGCCAGTCCATGATTGTCTGGTGCGTAGCTTTCGTTGCTTCCACATCAAACGGAATATACGGGTCACCCCCGGCCCAGGTTGCCCGGAGTCCGAATGACATGACACCCAATTTCCGTTTTCCGATCTTGAATTCATAACCACCTGTGGCGTTTACTGCATAGTTCCCATTGAACGCCGTGCTTCGGATCACCTTATCATAAGCCTGATAAGTGGAATTGAAGATAGATGCTGTCAGAAGGAAAAAGTAATTGCTGCTAAAAAATCTTTCAAAGGTGAATTCCACTCCATAGTTCTTCCCTGTGCCACGATTGACAAGGCTGTCACTGTACTGGCGGTCGACAAAGAATTCATGGCCCTGGTTGATGACTGTATATTGCGGGATTGTTGATTTGACCGGCAGATCGAACAGATACTCATAATAGACTTCCATCCTGAACCGAAGATCATGCGATATCAGGTAGTTATAACCGGCCGCCAGATGTCCTGAACGGGTAAAGCCAAGATCCCGGTTTGTTTGACGGTAGGAGCCATCAGGCAAGGGGGATAGAACAAAATACATCACCCGTGGTTGAGTCTGACTATATAACCCGGCGCCAAAATCAAATGAGTGTCTTTCATTGAATATCCAGTCAAATCCCAAACGTGGTTCCAATGACATGCTTCCATTCAAGCTCAGGTATTGATAATAAAGGCCGGAAGTTATTGTAAAATAATCTGAGAATTTATGCTGCCATTGGGCGAATAACCGGATCAATTGCATATTTTCCTTTGAACCGGTATTTGTCCTGAATCGGCCCTTCATCATTATACTGTCTGCAAAGTGCATATGATACCAGTCCAGGAATAGCCCTCCATCGACCGTGTTCTTTACAGAGAATTTTTTCATTATCATTGAAGAAAATGAATATTTCATTTCGGTTGAATTTTCACCTGCCCACGGAGATGGTTGAAGATGGACGGCGGTAAAGGAATCGATTTTTGTATAAACCCTTGATCCGACGAGATAGAGGCTGTTCTTCAGCCAAAGCGTTTTATTGAAGAAAAAGGTATTTGAAACCCCCAGTGCTCCCATATTTGATCCGTTTGAAAGATCTTCGCCATACTCGGGGAAATTCCATTTTCCCTGGTCTTTCCGGCTATCAAAAAGCTCGATATAACTGATTCCGCCAATCCCGGTGAAGGTAAAAGTACCGGCATTTTTCGTCGGGATGTTAAGTTTAAAATTCAGATCCTGGTATTGCGGATTTACATTCAACTTTATCCCTGTGTAACTTATTAATTGCAATAAAGAAAAACGGTATGCAATAAGATAGGAAGCCTTGGAATTTTTCGAAAAGGGACCCTCGGCTCCCAATTCCACTCCATTCCAGCCAACCTGACCCCAGTATTCGTGTTTTTCAGTGTTCCCTGTACGCATTCTCATATCGAATATTCCGGCAATTGAATTTCCGTATTGGGCAGGGAAAGCGCCGCTGAGAAAATCGGAATTGGTAAGAAGGTTATCATTGATGATCGTTACCGGTCCTCCTGTTGTTCCGACCGCTGCAAAATGGTTGGGATTAGGGATCTCCATACCGTCGATTCTCCATTGTAATCCCATAGGGGAATTTCCACGCACGATGATGTCGTTCCTGTTATCAATCCCTGAAGTAATTCCTGCGAAATTTGCGGCCATCCGGGCGGGATCTCCATAACTTCCTGCGAAACGATTGGTCTCGTCGACGCTGAATGACCGGATACTCACGGTTGCCATTTTATTTATGGCCTCATATTTCCTGTAATCACCTTTAACCTCAACCTCGGGAGAATTATAAACCCTTTCCTGCAATTCCACCGTCAAAACCGTTTCTTTTCCGCTACTGACAGTTATCACATCCGATTGAAAAGGAATATATCCCATATAGGTCACCCGGATCTGATGTTTTCCAACCGAAATATTCTCCATACTGAACATACCCTCTGAATTTGTAACCGTTCCAATCAAAGGATCGGAGTTCATTAAAATAACCGTTGCTCCCTGGAGTGGAACCCGGGATTGTTTGTCTATTACTGTTCCTTTGATTGTTTGCCGCAGAAAGACCTGTCCGGATGACATGGAGCCGGCTAAAAGAAATAATATGATAAAAATAAAATATGGGGATTTTCCATAAGGAAAGAATGAAGTAAAATGCTTCGTGATCCTATTTTGAAGCTTGAAGCTTATTGCTTTCATGCCTTCATCATTACATCTACCACTTCCTGGGAAAGTCTTGTCCAGACCGGGTTCGTAAAATTATTCCCATCCCAGTCAAAACTGACAAGATCAAAGGTTTCACCGTAGAAAGTAAGTTTACTTTTCAAATCCGGTGAATGTTCAATGAAGATGAAATTTTCAGGGGTGACCTTGTATTCCTTTAATAGCCAGGTTGCTAATGTTGCAACACATTCCGTTACGGCTGTACCCGGGTTCTGGCGATAGATCTCGGTCACAATAACCAGGATATTCCTGTCGGTCCGCTTTATCACACAAAGGCCGCACCTTGAAGGACTATCCCAAAGACCTTTAAAGTCATAGTATGAATTCATGTATTTGCTGAATTCCGGGTTTGTCTCCATTCTTTATGCTACTTTATCCACTTTTTTCCCAAAGCTCTCGTCTATCAGATCCCGTCTCCTGGGAAGGTAGGTGCCATCATCTGTTTCCCGTTGTAAAACGACACTGAGAAGGTTAAACATCTTTTGAGTTTGGGGTTCGTTTTTATAGAATGCATCCCAGGCATAATGATAAAGCTCCTGTAACCTTTCAGGGGACATATTTTTTGGATAATAAACAACTTTCCCGGCATTGTAATGATCCCAGTCATAATCGAAAATACGGTTTTGTTTTCTGAGGTCGGTATACGCTTTTGTATGGGGAAATGGTGCAAGAATCGTAAATTCTGCAAGATCGAGATTGATTTCGAACAGAAAATCGATCAGTCTTTTGATATCATCTTCGGTTTGGTTATCCAGGCCAAGAAGAATAGTCCCTTCAACACCTATTCCATAATCGTGATACTGTTTGATCCGGTTTTTGATGTAATCGGAAGTATCGAAAATGGCCTGGTAAACATACCATGCGCCGGCCTGTGCAGCAAGATCAAGAATTTCCGGCTTATCTTCTATGGTATGGCTTACCCATTTCTTTTTTAACGGGATCATTGCCCTGAAAAGCTCTTTTTCCCAACCGGAATCCAATGCCAGTGAATTATCCACGATGAAAAGCCGGTTATTATCCAGCGCTGACAGCTCTTCAATAACCTTATCCATCGGTCTGGGACGGAAACCCCGTCCACCCAGATAACGTACTGCACAAGGATAACAATCATAGATACACCCGCGGGAGGCATGGAAAAGATCGACCATACGGAATCCCTTGTGATAATAAAGGTCTTTTTTAAGGATATCCCTGCGTGCCGGGCCGATAAGCTCCATGAGGGGGGGATTATTCAGGTAATTGTAAATCTTCTGAAGGCGATTCGCATGGAAATCATCAAAAACGTTCTTAAGCCGTCCTTCCACTTCCCCCAGGAATACCGAATCTGCATGAGGCAGGGTTTCTTCGGCATGGAGCATGGTAGAAATACCTCCGAAGATAACTTTCTTTCCTAATTTCCTGAACTCATCTGCAATGGCCCACCCTCTCTTGACCTGTGTCGTAAGCATCATTGAGATCCCTATAAAATCAGAAGTATCATCAATTACAAGATCTTCAACATTCTCGTCAATAAAATCAATTTCAACATCACCGGGGATTGCAGCAGCCATCACAACAGGACCATGTGGAGGAAGAGAAAACAGTGTCTGTCCTTCGAGCTTTTCCCATCGGGGATAAATGAGTCTGAACTTCATTATTTCATTCGTTTAGTTTGTAGAACACAACCGCTCATCTTCTCAATAATTTTCTTCTTTTCACTCCAGCGTGGTATTTCTTTGTGAAGCGCCCTTCTGAAATTGATCATCCCACTATCCGGACGGTTTATATGTTGATAATAATCACCTGTAACTGAATATACTTCAAAATATTCAGGATTGGTCATAATAAATTCACGGATAAAAGAATCCGGCAGCGTCAGGATCTCATTAGATTCAGTAACGGTTTTAATAACCTTGCGCATTTGCCTGAACCTGAGGAAATGACAGTAATCATCTGAACCTATAAAGGGATCTGCAGGAAGGATATTATCCTGTGCCGTTATTTCAACCTTCCGCTGCAACCCGGCAAAAGTATGAAAAATTTTATTCAGGTCATAACAAACATAACTACCCAGTTGCCATGGATTCGTGGAAATCCAGACGAGCTGTCTGGACGGTTCGAAAATCACGGAATGATGCGCGATAAGCTGGTTGATAGCTTTTTCGTTACCCATACCGATATTCGCATTGTTCAACCCTGACCGGTCACGTAAAATAGCTGCTACCTTGCTTATGTCGAGCGGCTGCTCCTCTGTAATATCCTGCAAAACCCTTTTATACCTGTAAACAGATGCATTTTCCTGACGGTCTTTACGGTTTTTCGAGTCATTGAAAAAAACCGGATTTTGAAAATGATTTGCACAGACAATATAATTCGCTTTTGGGTCATTGATCGCGATCTGAGAAGGGGACTTTTCAATAATGACGGCTTTGTTATCCTCTGCTGACCCGATCAATATGGATTCCGATATGAACGTCTCACTTTTTTTTGCAATTTCACAAGCTTCATGGATATTCTTTGCATACTGGAGAATCTCCCTGGCCATGATCGAAATAGGTGTCCTTGCTGAATAAGGTATTTCCGATCTTGCAGCATTAATGGTAACGGTCAATCCTTTATCATTCATGCCTGACAAAACACCGATCATACTGCCCCAGCCAATCATCATAAAAGGATAACCTTTAGCCGGTTTTTCAAAACAGACGAGCTTGTTTTCCGCAAATGGATCCCCGACATAAAAATCAAAATTCCGGCCGATCAAAAGAGATCCATCCAGGGATTTATCACCCCATACACCAAAGGAAGTACATCCTACCAACCCCATATTTTGCAATGCATGACCAATATCATGGGCAGAATGATAATTGAGCATGCGCTGGTAATTTGAGCCGATAAAAGAATATTTTTCTGAGGCGGATAATGAAATACCATAGATCTCAAGTTTATATTCTTCAGGGATGTATTTATCCAGGTTACGGTTAAACCAATAAATGAAATATTTCAGGAACCGGAGATACATTGGCGACGGAATTATTTCCCTTATCCGGCCAGTGAAAGCTTCTTCCTGTTTTTCGATAAGAACTTTTGTCAATTTGCCGTTTATAACACCTCTTTCAAAAGGTTTTCCTTCAAGGTACAACTCCCAAAGACCGGAATTGCTTTTTTTTAACCAGTTGTTCCCACAGGTAAAGAAATCCTTTTCGGGATTGTCGATCTTTAAGGATAAAGAACCCAGATCGTCCGGGACTGGAGGTTGTATGCATGTAGCATAATGAAATCCAACGACCACTAAGAGGATAAAACCTAAGCTGACACCCAGGAAAATAGTTATTCTTTTCCAACTTTTGAGTTTTTTTTCAGGCATTCCGGATCTTTTTAATAAGGGAATCAAGCCCAATCATTTCACCACATGTCAGTACTGATCCGATCGTCACACCAAGCACACCGTGAAGATTTATATTTTGTCCTGTAAAATACAGGTTCGGGATTTTTGTCCTCGGCAATATTGTCGTTTTAAGGGGATCATTGAAATCCTTTTGAATACCGTACATTGAACCTTCCGGAGTGCCTGTATGGTCACGCCAGGTCAAAGGGGTTGAGGAGTCAAGGAAATTTATTTTTGACCGCAATCCCGGAAACTTTTTTTCAACCAGGGTAAGCAATATTTCAGTTTTCTGATCCTTAAAATCAAGATAATCCATTCCACGATGACCACTTGACGTCCTTTTCCAATTCCTTACCTCATTGAAGTTCATGACGGTCATGATAACCATACTTTTAGCATATTTATTGTTCCCGGAACAGGAAGGAGTATAAAGCATATAACTTCCAGGCCAGGCGCTTTCCGGGAAAGCGGTCCAAACACTGTTCTCGCTATGAAAATAATAGTTGTAATTCAATTGTGGGAAAGAATTTTCTTTCAGGACAATAAACAATGCAAAACAGGAAGGTGTATTTTTCAGTTTCATGATCCTGTCGGAAAAGACTTTTCTGAGGGTTGATGGGTCTGTCATTGCAAGGGTCTGTGCGGGATGTATTGCAGACACCAGACAATCGGCTGTAATTTGTTCTCCTGCTTTTGTAGTAACATTGAAACTATTGTTCCTGATCCCTATCCTGGAAACTTCCCTGCCGGTTAACAGTTTTCCCCCTGCCAGACGGATTTGATCGGTCAACCGGTCGCTAATTTGGGCGCTGCCATCAACAGGACGCCAAGCGCTGGAAATAAAAGAATGATTAATCAGTGCAGCTATATAAAGAGGTGTTATTCCCGGATTTCCGGCATAGAGGAAGTTATTACCCGCCAGGACATCAGTGAGAAGATGCCGGGAAGTTGAACTTTTGCGATTTGTCATCCGCCGGATCGGGAGAGCGGATCCGGTGATTGAGAAAGAATTGAAAAAATCATATGCGCTTTGGTTATAATAAATATCTTCCTTGTGATCTTTTGGAACTTCGAGGTTGTATAAAGGAAATGCCTTGCTTATTTTTTGTAATGCATCCACAAAATTTTGCAGCGCAGGTTTTTCCGAAGGAAAAAAGGGCAGGAGATTTTCAATGAAGTTATCAAATCCCATGGCCATCGGGTATTCTTCATCATCAAAAGCGATGATATCAAAACCGTTCTGATCCAGCTTCCGGAATTTAATTTTACCGATGAGCCCGAAATAACGAAAATAGCGGTTGAGAATCTGGCCTTCATCGAGAGCACCGATGTAATGAACTCCCGTGTCAAAATCCACTCCATTCCTTCGAAATGACTGAAGACAACCGCCCGGCTGATGATTCTTTTCAAGGATACACACATTCTTCCCTTCTTTGCTTAGGATATACCCGCAAAGTAAACCGCCAAGACCGCTGCCGATAATGATCACGTCGAAATCATTCATAAGGTTTGTTTTCCCATCGCTGATAAATCCTTTTATATGTGAATAAAAAAGAAAAGGTTCGAAGTTACTTTTTTATCGTCAATGATTTCCATTTGCAGACCACATTCAGATACGATCTTTTCAATCCTCTCTGCGGATGTGAAATACAGCCTCCCGGCTGAATTCATCGTTTTATTGAATCCGGCCCGGGTTGAAAATTGTTCGGTGAGTTTTGTCCTTTTGTGCCGCTTTTTCATATTCCTGTTTGCATCCCTGATCAGGATAATACCATTATCTCGAAGATTCCCGATACATCGCCGCAGAAGCTTTTCCTGGCTGTCCTCAGGAATATAATGAAGAACATCGGAGAGTAAAAAAGCATCTTTTTTCTCAAATATGAATTGGGTAATATCCCCTGAAATAAATTGAAGGCTTTCGTTTTTTGAGAAACAATTATTGGCCACCTCTATTTTCTCTTCATCGTAGTCAATCCCGGTGATGTTCCTGTTTTCAGAGGTGAGAGCAAGCATGTATGCAATATAACCATACCCACACCCAATATCCAGAATATCTCCTTGTTTTGGCAGTAGTTCATGATAAACAGCATAGTTTTTTTCCAGTTTCATTTTGATTCTTAGATACCATTCGAGGACCGGACCTTTGAAAACAAAGTTCAACATTAACTTTCGCCTGTAATAATCACATGTACCGAGTTCCGTTTTAAAGCAACTATATTTTTCAATATAAAATCCCCGGAACTTCCTTGTCCGCTCGGAAACCGTATTCCCGAAATCCGGATCGTCACAGGGTATCCTTGGAAGTATCCTCATATAAAGCGCATTCGGTCTTCCCCAAAACCATCCGCGACCAAGGAAATCTCCGGAACCAAAAACAAGGACCGGTAAGATATCAAGCTTTAATTTTTCAGAAAGATAAAAAGCTCCCCTGTGGAAACGCCGGATCTTCCCATCAGATGACCGGTGTCCTTCCGGAAATATCAGGATAGAATATCCTTCTTCTACCTTTTTCTTTAATTTTTCAAGGACAGAATCGATCCCTGACTCTGCATTGATATAGCCTGCCATTCTCGCAATAGGGCCAAAAACGGGGTTTTTGTAGATCCAATCGCCGGTAAGAATGAGGATCTTAGGGTATAACCGGAGGAATGCAGGCGTTTCGATGAGAGATTGATGGTTACTAATAATAATCGCAGGTCTCAGAAAATTTTCCCCATAGGGATTATAAAGTTTTCTTTTTACAGGGAATGTGAAAGCTATATAACCACGGCATAACCATGAAAATAACTTATGAAACAGGAATTGTTTCTTTTCTTTCGATACAGGGAAAAAGATAAAAATGAAAGTACCGGCGATCATCATTACAATTGCTATTAGCACAATATTGGTCCAGGTAACCATGGTTTTAATGAAAATCCTGCCTGTAACGGGGAAAGACTTTTTCTTCACCTTGTCAAGTAGCACCCAGTTTGACAACAATGGTTGGAAGGTATAGGCCACAAGGACTACTGAAATGATCCCGACGACAGCAATCATTGCAATGGAATGAAGGGCGGGATGCTTCGCAAAAAATAAAGCTGCAACCCCAAAAAGGGTCGTTGTGGAGGAGAGAAAGATCGCTACTTTATAAGTTGCAAGTTCATTCTTTCCGTATTTATACTCATACAGCAAACCACGCATCATCAGTATACTGTAATCCACACCCAAACCGAAAATAAAAGAAGAAATAATGATGTTGAAAATATTGAATTCAATTCCAGTCAAACCCATGAATCCCAAGGTGATCAACCAGCTGAAAAACATCGGGAGGGCAGATATGAGTCCCAGTTCAATCCTGCCAAATGAGAAAATTAACAGAAGGGTGACAAAGATCATGGAGAGTTTTACAAGCAGATCAAAATCGTGCCTGACATCGGCAACGAACCGGTTCGTGATCACCTGCTTATCAAAGGCCAAAAGATTGGGATAACCCATTAATGCCTTGTAAACCTTATCCTTATCTGCCTGATGTACTTTTACGATGGTGGAAACCATAATCAAACCAGGTGTTTCATTGATCCATTCACGAAGAAAAGTAGTTTTGATCTTATCTTTTTCGGAGTCAATCAGTGTGCTGAATGGATTATCTAATATTGCAAAGAATGATCCGAAAGCAGTCTCCCTGAACTTGTATTTTTTACCCGATTCAAGGATCATTTTCTTCAGGAATTTTATTTTCTCTTTTGTCCAGAATTGTTTCCACCTTTGCCACCGTAATTGTTGCGCGGAATCGGATGGTAAAAGGTCCCCAATCCCTGAAGATTGCATAATCAACTTTTTATCCTTCAGTGTCTGTATATATTTCCCGGTTTTTTCGTGATTTAACAGAGCTTCATTGAGGTTCTTGCCTGTTGAAACGAGATATATGTTTTTCAGCGATTCATAATTGATCTTGTCGAGATTCTGTTCAGCTAACCGCAGTTCTTTTGTAGTGTAATTCATCGACATCATGTCTTTCCCGAATTCTGCTTTTTTCATCGTTATAAAACTGATCCCACCAATGACAACAAGGACAATGATAAGCCAGTATTTCTTTTCAAAGGAGAATGAAGCGATCCTGTCAACAAAAGTGTTTCGGGGAATCTTGTCGCTCCTGACATCCTTGTCTTTGAGAAGATGAGGAAGGATGACCAATGCAAAGAAGGCGGCTCCGGCAACACTCAATGAAGCAAACCATCCAAGATCATGCAATACACCGGACCGGAGGAAGATGAGGCATAAAAATGCACCGGCAGAAGTAAGGAAGCAAAGGACAACGGTCAATGACATCTCCTTCAGAACGATCTCAAAATCGCCTTTCTTCCTGAAATGATTGATAATATATAATGCATAATCCACGATCAGCCCCAGGATCACTGAACCTACACCAAGAGCTATCGCGGAAACCGTTCCCTGGATAAGAAAAAGAACGGACAAGGCAAATCCGCCGCCAAATAAAGCGGGAAGAAAGCTGAGAATGGAAATTTTAAAGCTTTTAAAGTACCACCCGACAAACAATACGATAAGAACCAAGGCAATGGTAAGTGTCAGCATGATGTCTTTTTTTAGTCTGTCGGCGTTACCAACTGCCATTGCCACACTACCGAAATATTCACCTTTGACACGTTGCTTATTTTCTGCAGATATCAGTTTCAGGATTTCGTCGATTCCCCGGATCAACCGGGTGTTTTTGGAGGTTTCATTGACAGGATTGGCGGATATGATGAAAAGAAGGATATTTCTGTTATCCGGGGTCATGATAAAACCATTACGTATGATAAAGTTGTCACCGGTCTGAAGGGATTTGAGCTTTTGCAAAGCCAAAACAGTTAAACCAAGGGGGTCTTTCATGATCCTGTTTTTTAATGCAAAGCTGGCCGGGGAGATCAGGATTTTATAATCCTTCCTGAGAACATTCTCAATACCTTCCGGAGTGATCAAACTGTCAATATGACTGTAATCGCTCTCATTGAGATAGAGTGGCAGATGATCATTAAAGAAGGAGAAAAAATAAGACATCATAGTGTCGGAAACTTTTCCGGTTATTGATGTTATATAAGAAGAATCAAACCTTGCAGACAACCGGTCAATAAATCCGGTAGCAGATGATATCAATAGCTCAGGTTCCGGGGCGGAGACCGTATCGGTCTTCATAAAATGGATGACCAGCTTCTCGGAAAATTTGAAATGCGAAATGACATAATCAAAAGAGTCATAATCATGGCCCTTTCCTGACATACTGGAAATATTTTCTTCCAGTCTTATCCGCGATGAAAAAAAAAGTATGAAGGCGAATAGAAGGGTAATAAAAATAAGATACAGCTTTTTGTGTTGATGGAAGAACCGATACAAACAAACAAAAAAATTTGACATAGCAGACCAATTCTTCTTTCAGAATACATTAACCAATTAATCCTTTATCATTACAGGTCTTCTTTTCCTGAAAATTCTCAATAAAATATAAGAAGAAACACCAAAAACCATTGCAAGACAGAGACCGAGGATAAAGCTGCCAATGATATATTGAAAAAGATTATGTTTCACCCATTCGAGCGTAAGGCCTGAATGGTAATTCATAAGTGAAGTCTCTTTGCGTAAAATAAGTCCGCCGCAAACGTAACTTAGAAAGAGGATCAGCGGCACCAAAGGAGGGAGGCTTATATTTGCTGCTGCCAGTGTGACGAATTTATTGAGTTTTACCATATGAGCAATTCCGAATGCGACCACCATTTGCCAGCCCCAGATCGGGGTCACACCGATAAAGAGCCCGACAGCAATAGATATTGCCAGTTTTGTGTTCGAGTCGTTGCTATCGAGCACATATTCCCTGATAAATTGTTTCAACGATTTTTTCCGAAGATCCCTGAAAAGCATGAAAGGCCTGAACCAGAATATTGCCATGAGCACAAGGACGGTATTGACGATACTAACCCGAGTGAAATCCCTGAATTTCCGGAAATGTGTTACTCTTTCTTCTTTTGGTGCGTAATAGACATTAATTGGAATAGAAAGGATTTTTATTCCTTTCCATGCTGCCCTAACAAGAATTTCAACCTCAAATTCATATTTTGTTGTATAAAACCTGATATCTTTGATTTTATCGAGAGGGTATAACCGGAAACCAGATTGGGCATCTGGGATCTTTAATCCTGTCTCCACCCTGAACCAGAAGATCGAAAATTTATGACCAAAACTGCTGGTTCCGGGAACCCCCGATTGGGTCATATTACGTGCTCCGACGATCAGGGAGTCGGGGTCCTTTTCAATCCAGGTAGCAAATTCAGGAAGGTCAGCGGGGAAATGTTGTCCATCGGAGTCGATCGTGATGGCATAATGAAAACCTCTGCTGATCGCAAAAGTAAAGCCTGTCCTCAATGCAAGCCCTTTACCTCTGTTATGTTCATGGCTCAGAACAAAAAAATGTCCGTAATGATTAAGGATCCTTGAAGTATTATCGGTTGAGCCGTCATTCACGATAATAATAGCATCGGTATAATTTTGCACATCCCGGATGACCGTCTCCAATGTTTTGTCATTATTAAAGGTAGGAATAATAACGCAACACTTCAAATCAGAGAATTGTTGTTTGATCCTTGTAAAATCGTGCATTTCCTGAGATCCGGAACAGTTAGAATGTGAACAAAAATACAAAAAAATTAGTGACCGGGAATTTACAATTCCACATGAAGCCTGCAGCCTGAAGCCTCAACCCTTTATTTGTTACTTTTGTACGAAGAATTTACCAGTTGAAATGACGGGATGAAAATATTACTGATCAATCCACCACGGTCTCCGGAAAATAATATCCTTAAGTTTGCCCCTGAGGAGGCTAAGCCTTTTATTCATAAAAAACTCATTGGTCCGCCTTTGGGATTACTCACCATTGCCGCAGCAGTGAAAGACCATGATGTTATTGTATTTGATACCAAAGGCGAGTATGACCTGGATCCGGAAACTCCGACTTTAACGCTGTTAATTCAAAATCTGCTTGCGATTCACAAACCTGATATTGTTGGGGTAACAGTCATAACATCGGAATTTGATTACGCTACTGAAGTCTGTAAAACAGCCAAATTATTTGATCCTTCAATTCTTACGGTCGCGGGCGGTTTACATGCCACACTTTGTCCTATGGATTTCACCGATCCTTCGGTGGATATTGTGATCCCCGGTCAGTGTGCTCATATTTTCAGGGATGTAGTGGATGCAAAAGAAGCAGGAAAGGATTTTTCGTTGATTCAGGGAATACTGATTAACTCTGCTGACGGATTGATCAGAACAAATGGAAAACCACGTGTTATTGACATTATAAATGGAGCGTATCTGCTTCCCGATCGCAGTCACCTGAGAAGATGGATCAATACTTATAAAGTCGGGGGAAGTCCTGATCCTTCAACTTATGTTTATACTTCTCTTGGTTGTCCTTACAGATGTACATTCTGTTCGATCTGGACCCAATTCAGGGGAAAATATTTCCAGCGAAGTGTGGAAAGCCTGATCGACGAGCTCAAATCAATCGATGAATATCCTGTGGTTCGTTTCGCCGATGCCAATACCATCGTGGACCTTGACTTTATCAACCGTCTTTTCGACCGTATCACTGAAGAAGGGATCAGAAAGACCTTTATCATGGATATACGTGCAGATATCGTAGTGCAACAACCCGGACTGATCGGGAAACTTGCAAAAGGAGGATTGAAAGTGGTGATCTGCGGTTTCGAGTCTTTTCGTGATAAGGAACTGAAAAAATACAACAAGGAATCACCGGCAAGATATAACCAGGAAGCCATAAAAATTTTCGAGCAAAACGGTATTATGGTTCGCGGAAATTATGTCATTCCGAATGATTATGTTGTTGATGATTTTGAAGCCCTGGCTGAATATGCAGGCCGGAACAGGGTTGTCTATGCCGGGTATACCATACTCACGCCAATGCCCGGAACGGTTTATTTCAACCAGGTAAAAAATCAGATCACCGATAATAACTATAAAAAATACAATTTTTTTAATTCGGTAATGAAAACCGTTCTGCCTCACGACGAATTTCACGAAAGGGTAGGAGCGTTATGGTTGATTAAGAAAGGAGATGATGTTATATAACTGCGAGAAATGAAGAAAGTTTTTTTGATAAATACCAACACCGAAAAATCTCCTTATCCGGTACCACCGCTGGGATTATGTCTTCTTGCTTCCAGCCTGGATGATAATTATAATGTAAAGATCTATGATGGGGTTTTTGATGAAGGGACGCATTTGATAAGCGAACTACTAACATTCGATCCTGATTATATCGGTTTCAGTATCCGGAACATTGATGATATTGTGGCAGACCGGCAGGTATTTTATGTGGATAAGATCATTTCCGATTTTATCGAGCCGGTGAAAAAAGTAACATCTGTTCCCATCATCCTCGGTGGTAGTGGCTTCAGTATTTTCCCGGAGGAATTAATGGTACGGACAAGCGCCGATTATGGGATTATAGGTGAAGCGGAAGAAAGTTTTCGTTACTTATTAAAATGTCTTGACAATGGTGGGGACATTTCGCACATCCCAAATATCATTGTTGCAAATTCAAAGACTTCCGAAAACATTTTCCAATATATATACAGGGATATAGCAAAACTGAAATTCTCCGGGATTGATCGTCACATCGATTTCAGGCCGTATGTACAGCGAGGCGCTTATTCCATTCAAACCAAGCGTGGATGTTCCCATGGTTGCATTTATTGCACCTATCCGGTTTTGGAAGGGAACCGGTTCCGGATGAGGAGTCCGGTCGGGATTGCTGATGAAATTGAAGAAGCGCATAAAAGACTTGGGGAAATTATGTTCGAGTTTGTAGATTCAACGTTTAATGATCCCGAGGGTCATGCCGAAGCCATATGCAGGGAGATTATTAAGAAAAAGATAAAGATCCGGCTACGGACTATGGGGATCAACCCTCGACATACCAGTGAAGAACTCTTCAACCTTATGAGGGAAGCCGGTTTTACACAGATCGATGCAACTCCTGACAGTGCATCGTCAACGGTTCTGGAAAAACTCGACAAGGGATTCAACCGGGAGGAAATTGAAAAGATGGCTTTGCTGATACGCAAATTCGATCTTCCTACTATGTGGTTTTTCCTTTTCGGCGGACCTGGTGAAGACGAACAGACGTTCCGGGAGACCATTGACTTCATTGATAAATTTGTTAACCCGGATGACCTGGTTTATATGACGGCCGGTTTACGGATCTATCCAAAAACTCCTCTCTATTCGATCGCTGTTGATGAGGGGAAGATCAAACCAGGCCAATCGGTATTTTACCCGCCGGTTTTTTACTTTTCCGGTACCATGGAGAAACCAAGGATTGACCATCTCATTAAAGAGGCATCAAAAACCCGTCCGAATTGCATACCCGCGATCGAAACCAGTCCTCCGCCAGAAATGATGAAAGAAGCAATCGAACTGAGAACAAACAAAAACCTGAATGAGCCGATGTTCAGGACGATGCTGAGGATCCGGAAAGATTGGATGAAGAAAGGCTTATTATGAAGACTTGGAATGGGTCACCCAAATCTTTTATTTGATCATTACAGTTCCAGGAAGGTTTTTGGTTGTGTCTCTGTTTCGAGGCTCCAGGTCGTGGCAATTCCGTTTTTAATCCTGAAAACAGCCATGTGTTTGAACCCGGCACTGTCGATCCATGGTTTCATAAATAGACGGGCTGAAAGGATCTCTTTTTTAAGCTCAAGGTCTTTATCCAGCGATTCGACATGTCCGGCGATCCTGACCTGGAAATTATCTTTATGAAAACAGAGCTCAATATTGGGATTTAATGATAACTGTCTGTAAACATCCTTGAACTTTCCAACCATGAAGTAAATACCGGTTTCATCGGCCTTATGCAGCATAAGTGTGCGGACATGCGGGATATTTCCTTCAACAGTTGCTAATTGAAAATCCGGATTAGCGTTTAAAAATTCCAGAATTTGTTGCTTATCCATAAGACTTTTTTTAAGACCTCTCCTTATGGGTTATCTAAAAGATTTTAGTGCGCCTTTGTGCAATCCTTTGTGCCCATTGTGGTTAACCTTTAAAGAATTAACCACAATGGGCACAAAGGATTGCACAAAGTAACACAAAGAATACAACTCTAACATTTTACTCCCGACTTTGACAGCAGATTGCCGTTTTAGCATATTTTTATTTTATAACTTACTGATATTCATTTTTATAGAAAATAGAAATTTATATTTTTAAAAAAATGTAGTGGACACTTTATT
>CAIYUC010000107.1 GCA_903929315.1 uncultured Bacteroidales bacterium | reverse complement strand
TCAGTCCCTCAGCAATTTTCACAGGAATGGGCTCTTCTTTTACAGGGCTTACTGCCAGGGTTTCCGGCTCCGGTTCTGTCAGGGCTTTCTTGATCTTCATCGGATCCAGTTTTCCTTCTCCGAACCGTTGATACAGATCCAGGTAATTTTTACACTGGAAATAATCGACCAGTGTATTGATAACCGTATCCTTGAACTCAAAACCTAACTGGATCACCTTGTTTTTGATGATCTCTTTACCCCAGTCAGAGTCCTTATAAGATTCCATTTTCAATGCATGCTTAATCCTTGCGATGACACGCGGGCCCTTCACGAACTCAAGCCATTCATGGTTCGGCTTTTGCGTTTTGGAAGTAAGGATCCTGACAGTATCACCATTCTGAAGGACATGTTTCAATGGAACCATTTTCCCATTCACAATGGCGCCGGTACATGTCGAGCCGATCGTCGTATGGACCTCAAAGGCAAAA
Source organism: uncultured Bacteroidales bacterium (assembly GCA_903929315.1). GTDB lineage: Bacteria > Bacteroidota > Bacteroidia > Bacteroidales > FEN-979 > CAIYUC01. Next base: position 32,041 of record CAIYUC010000107.1, on the reverse strand, counting down.
TCAAGGACGGTGTAACCTGTCTTCAGTTTCTTTAAATCGCCTTTGGGGGTGAAAATGAAGATCTCGTCCGTATACAAAGCACGTTTTTCAAGATTGGCAGTTATTTCCCGGGAAGATTGAACCGGTTTTTCAAGCATTTCACGGATCGCAGCATAGAATGCAGGTTTCGGATCGCTGTTTTCACCTGACTTATATTTCCAATGCGCGGCAAAGCTTTTTTCAGCGATTTCATCCATGCGCAGAGTACGTATCTGGACCTCCACCCACCGGCCTTCCTGACCAATTACTGTCGTGTGAAGGGATTCGTATCCTGTAGATTTCGGAAAGGATATCCAGTCGCGCAAACGGCGTGGATTGGGGGTATAGATATCCGTGACCAGAGAATAAACCTTCCAGCAGTCGGCTTTTTCATTTTCGACGCTGTTTTTGATGATGATCCGGATAGCAAAGAGATCATAAACCCGTTCGAATTCCACTTTCTGGGCCAGCATTTTCTTATGGATCGACGGGATGGACTTGATACGGTTTTTGATCTCGCAATCGAACCCATTTTCTCTCAACCGTAGTTCGATCGGCTTTATAAAAGCTGCAGCATATTGATCACGGTCCTTCTGTGTTTCCCGGATTTTATGTTCAAGCTGTAAATAGGTTTCCGGATCGGAAAAACGCATGACACGGTCTTCCATTTCTGTTTTGATCCGGTATAACCCGATACGATGGGCGATCGGAACATAAAGCAAAGCCGTCTCCTCACAAATGAGGTTTTGTTTATCCTCAATATTTTTACTGAGATGCCGTACCTCATAAAGCTGCCGGCCAAGACGTATCAGGATCACGCGGATATCATCCGAGAGAGTTACCAGGAGTTTGATGAAATTCTCCGCATGGGAAGTGGATTTAGTGGTATCGAGCCGGTCGATCTTCTGCAAGCCGGAGATGATCTCCCAAACAGCCGTACCGTACACTTTTTCTATAAGTTCTTTTGTTAATGCCCCTTTATCCGCAAGGGGTTTAAGAAAAATCGCAAGAACGGGTTCAGCGGAGAGGTTCAGTTCGGCCACTATGATCAAGGCGTTTTCCAATGCCATGATGAGATACTCCGGCTTTTTTTTACGGAGGTAAAATTCCGACAGCTGATCATATGCATTACGGATGATTTCCGATTCCCCTGCCATTTGTGCAGGCGACAGGAGCTGCTCCAATTTCTGTTCAGAAAGCGCTGTATTCACTTCGTTTTCCATGGATCAGGGAAATTATTCCAATGCAAAGGTACAATGAATGCTGATTATATAGAGTGCCCAATAGGGAAACAGATGATGCGTCACAGGTACTAACCTGATTAAGCATTTAAAATTCAAAAGGCAAAAGGCAAATTATAAACATTAATATGCTAAAAAAAACATAAATCAGCACATCAAAAAAGATTCAGCTATAAAAGGAATATTATATATTATTTGTTTTTGTATTTTTACTATGTGGATTTTCACTCTATTATACTTCGAAGAGATTAATGAATTGAACTATATCAATCTATTTTTGATATATCCCGGTGATTTGAAGGAAAGATATCCTGTTTATTCTGTATATATAACCGGTTTGTTCCAGGAAAATGAAATAGTTAAAAGAGTAGTTTTGACCACCCAAAATTCTCGAGATCCAATCTTGCTTTGATGCCATCAATTGCTATTTCAGCAGTTGTTATAAGTTATAAAAAGAACGGATTTTGAATAAGGGAAACAAATAATCCAAAAAGATGAAGAATAAAAATGCTTCCCGCAGGAAATTTCTCAAGCTGGGCTTAGCTGCCGGGGCCAGCGCATTGATAGGAGGAGGAAGTGTGCTTTCAGCCATCTCCAAAGTGAATAAACCGGCAGGAGGGGACAAGGTTAAAATGCTGTCTCCCGAAGGAAAGCTCATGGAAGTGGACAGAGGACATGCTCTTTGTTGCGGGGTACCCACTTCGAAAGAGGTCAGGAAAGGAATTCCCGGTCGCCATTTTGTAATGGTCATTGACCTTTCAAAATGCAGGAATGCAAGAAAATGTGTCAGTGCCTGCAGTAAAATGCATTTCCTGCAACCGGGGCAGGAATACATAAAAGTTTTCCTCATGCAGGATTCGGAGGATACGTCGCCATACTGGTTCCCAAAACCCTGTTTTCATTGCGATGCTCCTGCATGCGTGAATGTTTGTCCTGTAGGGGCGACATTCAAACGGGAAGACGGTGTTGTTCTTATAGATAACGAACGGTGTATCGGATGTAAATTTTGTATGGCAGCTTGTCCCTATTCTTCGCGCGTATTTAACTGGAAGAAACCGGGATTAAAACCCGAAGCAAACTATTCTCCTGAATCCAGTGTCCCGCAGAAAATAGGTACCGTGGGAAAATGCGACTTTTGTCCCGATTCCTTTGTCAGCGGGATCTTACCTGACTGTGTTACAGCCTGTCCCAACGGGGTTTATTATTTTGGCGACAAAAATGAGGATGTCGTGACAAACGGAGTGGAAGCCTTACGATTCAGTGAACTTGTTAAGAACAAATCCGCTTACAGGTATATGGAAGAGCTCGGTACACGGCCCAGTGTCTATTATTTACCACCGGTCGACCGGAGCTTCCCTTATGAAAGAGGTTTTGAAGAATTGCCTGAAGAGATGAAAAAGGCATATAAAGTAAAAAGAGCACATCTGAAAAAGTTTAAAATATAAGCTACGGGATTATGAGTCAACAGGAAATTGCCCAGCAAAAATTGGTTGAGATTTTTGCGCATTTTGGTAAACCTTCAAAGTTCAGTAAAGGATTATTTATCTTTTTGATCCTTATCGTTCTTTTTGCATTCTATGCATTAATTCTGCAGATGACCAGAGGGCAGATAGTCACGGGTATGAGGGATTATGTCATATGGGGAATTTATGAGGTTAATTTTATCTTTTTCATCGGGATCAGCTATGCTGGTGCAATGATTTCCGGGATCCTTCATTTGTTGCATGTTGAATGGCGAAAACCCATTATACGGATTGCCGAAATGATCACGGTAATTTCCGTGTTGATCGGTCCCCTCTATGTATTGTTAAGCATGGGGCGTATGGACCGGTTTTTACACATTTTCGAATACGGAAGGATCCAATCGCCGATCGTATGGGATGTCATTGCAATTACAACGTATCTTACCTGCAGCATTCTTTTCCTTTACCTTGCATTAATAAGGGATTATGCCTTACTCAGGGACAACCAGGAATTAAAGATTTCTTCCTTCCGGAAGAAAATATACAGGAAACTTGCCGTTACATATCATGAGCTTCCCTTGCAAAAAAAATTATTGAACCGGGGCCTGAGTGTCATGTCGGCTATCATCATCCCGCTCGCTGTGTTAGTTCATTCGGTTTTAGCATGGATATTCGGGATGACGATCCGGCCGGGATGGCACAGCACCATTTTTGCGCCCTATTTTGTCATTGCTGCAGTTTTTTCCGGCACCGCTGTGTTGATCATTGCGATGTGGATCTTCCGTAAATATTATCACCTTGAAGAATATATTACAGAGAAACATTTCAAATACATTGGATTGATCCTCCTTGTTCTGGCAGGGCTTTACGGATATTTTACCTTCAGTGAATACCTTACGGTCTGGTATGGATCGGAGACATGGGAACTGGAAGTGATCTATAAATTATTCGATTTCAGTGATTATGGCGCCTGGTTTTACCTGGCTGCTTTTGCCGGGGTACTGATACCGATGCTCTTTACAGGAATACCTTTCTTCCGGAATATAAATACAATTACGATCGGTGCGGTCATAGCAGTTGTATGCATGTGGATCAAAAGGTACCTGATCATTGTTCCGACGCTGGAAACCCCTTTGTTACCAAACCAGGACTACCGGCCCGAATATGTTCATTATCATGCATCATGGGTTGAATGGTCATTGACAGCAGGAGGTGTTGCATTGTTCTTCCTGTTCTTCATGATCTTTATCCGTTTTATGCCGATCATTCCTGTTGCAGATATTAGTGAGGTTCCAGAAAATAAAGAATTTATTTCAGAAAAACTTTAATCATATGATCCTAAAGAAAATATTTCAGATTATCCTTGTTCTGACAGTTTTTTCCGGGTTCAACCGGATTGCCCGGGCGGATGAACCAGTTACGCCGCGGATCACAGCAACCTATGCTAAATTATCAGACGGAACAAAAAGGATCTCCATTGCGCTGTCTGCCAGGCAGAATGATAAACGCGTGAATATCCCGGATGCAGCGTTACAGATCATAGCGCAGAATGAAGCAATAAAAACAATCCTTGGAAATGTTATTACAAACCAGCAGGGAAAAGCCTCTCTCGACATTGAACCGGGAACAACGCTGCCCAGGGATCAGGATGGGTATACATTCATGGTCCTTTTTGGAGGGAATACTAAGCTGGATAAAACTTCCCAGAGCATACATGCGACGGAGGCATTCCTGGAAATTTCCCTGAATGAGAAAGATACGATCAAAACTATCACAGCACGGGTTATTAAACATAATGAAAAGGGAGAAAAAGTGGGAATTCCGGATGTACCCGTTGAATTTAATGTGAAACGATTATTTTGTTTGTACCCGATTGGAAATGAAAAAACGGATTCCTTGGGATCGTGCAGCTTGGAATTTCCATCAACTATGCCGGGGGATAAAAACGGGAAAGTTACAATTGTTGTCAGGATGCCGGATAATGAAACATATGGTACCGTAGAGGAAAGCAAGGATATCAACTGGGGGACGCTGCTGGTTTATAAGGTTAAACCGATCCGGGGACTCGGTGATACCGATGCTCCTTTATGGATGGTGTATACATTGCTCGTCCTTCTTACAGGGGTTTGGCTGCATGTTGTATACATCATCGTACTGGTCATCCGGATTAATATCATTGGTAAAAAAGCGATCAAAAGTTGATATATTAAATCCATCATTATTCGACTTTTCTTATGAAACAAAAAAGCAATAAAAAAACATCGCGCAGGAATTTCTTAAAAAGCAGTATCACCGTAGCTGCCGGGACTGTTTTGGGAGGGAGCTTGTTAGCTTCCTTCACAAAGGGAGAAACAAAAGAAAGCGGTGAGAAGACAAAATTACTTACACCTGACGGTCAATTGGTGGAAGTGGATAAATCGCATTGTCATGAATGTCCGGGCACTGGTATGGCTGCCCGCCAGGGTCTTCTGAACAAAAAAATGGTCATGGTGATCGACCTTGCAAAATGCCGAAATGCCCGGAAATGTGTCCAGGAATGCCAGAAAATGCATAACCTTCCTCCCCACAAGGAGTGGATCAGGTTGTACCTTATGCGGGACAGTCTTCTCACAGCACCTTACTGGTTTCCAAAGCCATGTTTACATTGCAATAATCCCCCTTGTGTCAAGGTATGTCCTGTGGGCGCTACCTTTAAACGGACGGACGGGATTGTTCTGATTGATAATGAACGATGCATCGGATGTAAGTTTTGTATGGCAGCGTGCCCCTATTCTTCCAGGGTATTTAACTGGGAAGAGCCGGTCCTCGATAAGAATTCAAAGAAGGGACCCTATTCACCCGAAACAAGCGTTCCTCCCAGAATAGGAACAGTAAGCAAATGTGATTTTTGTCCGGATATGGTGAGGAAAGGGGAATTACCTTCCTGTGTCACAGCCTGCCCGAACGGGGTTTATTTTTATGGTGATCAGAACGAGGATGCTGTTACCAACGGGAATGAAACCGTACGGTTCAGTGAACTGATCCATGATCGTTCTGCGTACCGTTTTATGGAAGAGCTGGGAACAGAACCCAGTGTATTTTATCTGCCACCGGTTGACCGGGCATTCGATTACAAGGTTGGGTTTGAGGGGTTAAGCGACGAAGAGATTGCATTGTACAAAAAAGAGGCTAAAATAACGGATTAATTATCTCTCTATGAATGTTGATGAAAAAACACTGAGGAATCTTAAGACATTCAAACCACAGCTGGAGTCTGTAAGCAAAAGAGGAGTAATCGTAGCGATCGTGCTTGTCCTCGTCATTCTTGCCGGGGTATATGCCCTTATCACGCAGATCGTGAAGGGTCATATTGTCACAGGGATGCGTGACAATGTAGTATGGGGGCTTTATATCGTCAATTTTATTTTTTTTATCGGCATCAGTTATGCCGGAGCATTGATCTCCGGTATCCTGCATTTGCTCAGGGTGCCATGGAGAACCCCGATCATACGGATGGCAGAGATGATCACGGTCATCTCCACCCTCATCGGTCCTTCGTATATCCTGCTGTGTATCGGGCGTCTTGACCGGCTGCCACATCTGGTTCTTTTCGGAAGGATCCAGTCTCCGATTATCTGGGATGCGATTGCCATCAGCACATATCTGTCGGGAAGTATCATTTTTCTTTACCTGGCTATGATCCGGGATATGGCATTATTGCGTGATAATCCTTTAACCAAAGGGAAATGGCGCAACCCGATCTATCGTTTCATGGCAGTAAAATACAAGGATACCACCAAACAGAAAGAATTGCTCAACCAGGCCACTGATCTGTTGTCCATCGTAATCATTCCGCTTGCAATACTTGTTCATTCAGTGCTGGCCTGGATCTTTGGTATGACCCTTCGCCCGGGTTGGCACAGTACCATATTTGCTCCTTATTTTGTCGTCGCAGCGGTTTATTCCGGTACCGGTGTCCTGATCATGGTGATGTGGGTTTTTCGCCGGTTGTATCACCTTGAGGCCCACCTTACTAAAATTCATTTCAATTATCTTGGGATCATCATGATTGTCCTGGGCGCTTTATATGGCTATTTTACTTTCAGCGAATACCTCACCAGCTGGTACGGTTCCATCAAATGGGACATGGAAGTATTATTCAGGCTTTTCAACCCGGGTCAGTATTGGTGGGAGTTCGTTTTTGCAGTGTTTATCGGTGTTTTATTGCCCATCGTAATCATCACTATTCCCAGGTTCAGGAGCATAAATTCGATCGCTTTCGCATCGTTAATAGCGGTACTGGCTATGTGGGTGAAAAGGTACCTGATCATTATCCCCACGCTGGAATCTCCCTTATTGCCTATCCATGATCTGCGTCCCGAATATGTTCATTATTCTCCTACCTGGGTTGAATGGACGCTTACTGCAGCAGGTATAGCCTTGTTCATCCTGTTGTTTTTTATTTTTTCGAAATTTATTCCCATCATACCGGTTGTAAGGACCGGTGAAGAAAAAGATTATTCAAGGCTGAGAAAGAAAGTCTTTGAAAAACAAATGAAACAACTGATCCGGTTGCGGAAAAGAAGCGATATACCGATTGGGATGATCTTTTTGCTTTTAATAACCTTCACTGCCCCGGCAGTCATGTCGCAGGAAACATCCGGAATCAAAACCTCGCTTCACCTGGACTTTTTCAATAAAGAAGGAGCAAAAAGCCTGGTTGCCTCACTGAAGGGGCAGGAAGAAGGCAAATATTTCCCCCTGGAAAACATGAAAGTGAATTTTGAATTTGTGTCCGGTAATGAGAAAAAACCGATCGGGACTATTTCCACCACTGCCAAAGGAAAGGCAACCATTGAAATCCCTAAAAAGATCATTTCATCGGGCGGATCGAAAGGTGTTTTCTCATTCATGGCAACCTTCACCGGGATTGATAAATATAAAAGTTCAACCTCGTCTGTGGAAATCCGGAATGTCAATATGGAGCTTTCTTTTTTTCAAAAAGAGGGAGAAAAGGAAATAAGCTGTAAAGCCATGGAAGCCGGCCAGGATGGTAAAATGACGCCCATCCCGGATATGAAGATCGAGTTTTATGTTCCCAGGACATTTTCGCTTCTTAAAGTAGGGGAAGGATCATTGTCGGATGGAGTTGCAAATGTTGAGTTTCCTGTGACTTTACCGGGTGATTCGGCCGGAAACCTAACCATTGTAGCGAAAATAGAGGACAATGAAACCTATGGCAATGTTGAAGCAACCGGGAGGATTAATTGGGGAAAACCTTTACCACCCATGAAAATTGTAAAAAGAGGGTTGGGAGATACAGATGCACCATTATGGATGGTCTATACTCTAATTATTCTCCTATCCCTGGTTTGGTTCCATTATCTTTATATTATCATTACCGTATTCAGGATCCGTTGGCTGGGGAAATATGCGGAGAGTAAGGAAGTCACATAGTCACAAAGTCACAGATAAATTGATTAATTAAACCTTTAAAACACAGAACTATGAAAAGCAGAATCGTTAAAATCTTTATGATCGTATTTGCAACCACAGCATTTCTGATCCTTGTCAATGCCCAGGGAGTCCAGGAATGGATCGTTCCGGCAAAATTCAAGACCATGAAAAACCCCACTTCCGCCAGCAAGGAAAACCTTGCCAATGCCAAGGATCTGTATAGTAAGCATTGTAAATCCTGCCATGGCAGCACAGGTTTGGGGGACGGGACAAAAGCCGCCAGCCTTGACGCTACCTGCGGGGACTTTTCAACCGCTAAATTTCAGGTCCAGACCGATGGTGAAGTCTTTTTTAAGATCTCAGAAGGGAGAGGGAAAATGCCTTCTTTCAAAAAAACGATCTCCGACGATAATGACAGGTGGATGATCATTTATTACCTGAGGAGCTTCAAATCGAAGTAAGGATACGACCTGTTGGGACACGACATGTCGTGTCCCAACATTAGCAGCAGGAGGTATGCTATGTCAGAATCAGAACCGGCAGAAGATCTGCCCATTGAAAAAATACTGGAAAGACTGCAATCCCTCGAAATGCGAATAACAGGTATTGAAGCTCGCCTGGGATCCGGGAGATATGCTGATGTTGATATCCCGCATCAAAGAACTTCCGAAGACAACATAAGATCTGTACCCGAAGAAGAAACGGTAGAATTGGATGAAGCCGTTCTTGAATCAAAGATCGGTGAATATGGCCTGGCCTGGCTCGGAAGCCTCGTCCTGTTCTTTGGGATTATTTTCCTGATGACCTTTACCACGAACCTGGGATACCCGGTCTTTTCAAGTGTCTTAGGTTATGGCGCATCCATCGGCGTCTTTATCATGGCATATTTCCTGCGTCGGTCTTTCCCGCACCTGGTTTTCATGCTCAACGTCAGCGGTCATCTCCTGCTTTACTACAGTACCCTCCGCTTATATTTCTTCTCAGCACAGCCATTGGTTTCCGGGAAAGGGATCGATCTTTTATTGATATTCCTCGTTATAGGGATCCAGCTATTTATTGCCCTGAGGGAAAAGTCAGAGTTACGAACGGGTATCGCAATGGTACTGGCTATAGCGACTGCTCTTATCGTGGATCAGGTGAACATTACTCTTCCGCTGTTAACCTTCATTTCCTTTTCCGCTTTTTATTTCTTTGTCAGGTATTCATGGTGGCGGTTATTTCTTGTCCTGCTGATCCTTGTTTACCTGTCCAACCTGTTATGGCTGATGAATAACCCGCTTCTCGGACATCCGTTGGAAATGATATCCTCGAAATCGTACCATTCCATTTATTTATTTATCACTGGGGCCATTTTTGCTTGTACGGCGCTGGTACGAAGGAATCAAACAGAACCACAACGAGGATTAAACGCTATGATCCTGTTAAACGCGCTCTTTTTCTCGTTTGTTATCCTGGTTGTGACCCTCCTCTTTTTTGAAAATACTTATGTAGGAATATTCGGTGCCATCTCATTTTTCTGCCTGGCTTTTTCAGTACTGCTTAAAATATTGACCAAAAGTCCCTTCACACCTTCATTTTTTGCATGCTTCGGGTTTATGGCCTTAAGCGTTTCGGTGTATGGCTTCGTGCACCTTCCCGATGCATATTTTTTTCTTACCCTGCAAAGTTTCTTCGTTGTCTCCATGGCGCTCTGGTTCCGTTCGAGGATCATCGTTGTCACAAATTCAATCTTATACCTGGGACTCCTGGTGATCTATCTCTCCTTCTCGCCTTCCATAGACAGGATCAATTTCTGCTTTGCCTTTGTAGCGTTTGCAACCGCACGGATCCTGAATTGGAAAAAAGAAAGGCTGACACTGAAAACCGACCTTATGCGGAATATGTATCTTGTCATATTATTCTTCACTATGCTGTTTGCTTTTTATCATGCTATTCCCGGCCATTATGTTACTCTTTCCTGGACAGCGGTCGCCGCAGCCTATTTCATCCTGAGCATGATCCTTCACAATATCAAGTACCGGTGGATGGCCATTGCCACTATTCTCGTTACGGTAGTTTATCTTTTCCTGGTCGACCTGGCACATTTGTCAGTTGGGTATCGTGTGATCGCTTTTCTTTTTCTTGCCGTAATTTCTTTCTCAGCGTCTCTCTATTACACAAAAAGGATAAAGAAGAAGAAGAGGGGGCTGAAAACCCAATAAGCCGGGCGAAAACGTGACGCGTAACGCGAGACGCGTGACAAATGATTGCCAATTGTTATTAGTGGTTATTCATTGTTATTCATTGTTCACTTTTCAATTAATCGTTAGTCGTCAATCTGCCTTTCAATCGTATCTCGTAAATCTTACTTCGTAAATTAATTTGGTTCCTTTGCTTGACGGAAAAATATGAATTACTCCGGACTTTAGGCCGGGGTTGAAAAGTAATACAACACGGGGCTTTAGCCCAAAATTTTATCAGCCTCACCCCCCGAGAGGCTGTCTAATAAGTATGGCAAATGATAATTCTTCCTTCTTTGTGTGCTTTGTGTAATCATAGTGTTCATTGTGGTTCAGAGTTTTATAAATTAACCACAAAGTTCACAAAGTATTACACAACGATCACAAAGACTTTTTAGTCAGCCCCAGAAGCCTGCCTGTCTGAACTCCGGCCTGAAGACCGGGGTAATTCAAATCACGAATAAACTTTAAAATTCAATTTCTGTCTGGATAGAGGTGGGCATTATTGTGATGAAGACGGTTATCTGGTATCTGTTTTCCAGATCATAACTTTTCAAAGGTTAACACGAATTTTTCAGTTATAAGTCCATTTTATCTATATTCGGTTTTTGTTTGTAATTTTACAAAAAGATCGTTCAATCAGTGATGTTTTGAGAAGGGTTTTGATTACGTGTCATATAATGACGATTTTTACTCGTAACGTTACTTCGTCACTTTGTTCCTTCCAAAAAACTAAGGTAAATTTTTTTTTATCAAAAAATTATCACATAAAACATATCACCTTTTTCATTTTGACCGATTAATGTATGGATAATTGGAAAAAAAACAAAAACACGAACAGAAGTTATTTCACTTTTTTTTGTCCCTTTAAAGAGGCAATAGTAGCAAGTGTTTCGACGATTGTGAAAATCTTTTTTACTTTTGAACCAATTCTAAATCCGAAATATGCCTAACTTAGTGGCAATAGAAAAAAGAAAATGAGTGAACTCCTGACAATAAAAGAAGCGAGTGTTTGGGCAACGGAACATCTCAAAAAAGCTATAACAACTTCCAATATTTCGTATTTGATCAGTTACGGAAAGATTCGGAAGACAGGTGATAATGGACTTTTATTAATCAATAAAGATGACCTAATAAAATACTACGAATCGTTTTATGGCAAGAGAGAAATAAACTGGAAAGAGCAGTTGGGAAGCGACCTGAACTGGCATCTTTCGTTTGATAACCTGAAAGAATCAGACACAACAAAGCATATTCACCGACTTCACCCTTACAAAGGAAAATACATTCCACAGTTGGTGGAGTATTTCTTGGACAACCATACTGACGAGTTTAAGAAAGAGACCTACTTTAAAAAAGGAGACGTTGTTCTTGACCCATTTTGCGGAAGCGGAACAACGCTTGTTCAAGCAAATGAATTAGGCATCAATGCCATTGGCATTGATGTTTCTGCTTTCAACACTCAGATTTCAAACGCAAAAATTACAAAGTATAATTTGGCAGATGTTCAAATCGAGTTGAATACTATTTCACGCCAACTCAAGCAATTTATTGTTGACAGTTCAAACATAAAATTTGAAGAACGATTGTTACAGGAATTGAATATTTTGAACAACAAATATTTTCCTTCACCAGAATTCAAACATTGGCTCAAAGACAAAAAGATAAATGAATTTGAATACGCAGACGAGAAAATGAAAGAGTTCCTGCCAATTTTTGCCAAGTTAGTTGCTGAATTCAAAATCCAAATCAAGCAGAAAGCACAAGAAACTTTTTTAGACAAGTGGTATTTGCAACCAGTAAGAAACGAAATTGATTTTGTGTTTGATTTAGTGAAGAAGATTTACAATCCTTCAACAAAAAAAATCATCAGTATCATCTTAAGTAGAACAGTTCGGACTTGCAGAGCTACAACTCATGCGGATTTGGCAACATTGCTTGAACCGATTTCAAATATATATTACTGTTCTAAGCATGGAAAAGTTTGCAAACCACTTTTCTCAATTTACGGTTGGTGGGAACGCTACGCTAAAGACACAGTGAAAAGATTAGTTGAGTTTGACAGGTTGAGAACAAACACGAATCAATTTTGCCTAACGGGAGATTCAAGGAACATCAACATCTTTGAACAACTTGAAAATAAATTTCCTACATATGGACAAATTGTAAGAGAGAAAAAAATAAACGGAATTTTTTCTTCGCCGCCCTATGTTGGATTGATTGATTATCATGAGCAACATGCTTACGCTTATGATTTATTTGGCTTTGAACGACATGACGAATTGGAAATCGGACCACTTGCAAAAAAACAAACGAAGGAAGCACAGCGCCTTTACACTGAAGGAATTTCAGCGGTGCTCAATAATTGCAAGCAATTTTTAGCAGACGATTACAAAGTGTTTTTAGTTTCTAACGACAAGTTCAATTTGTATCCTACCATTGCGGTAAACGCAGGAATGCAAATTATAAATCAATTCAAGAGACCAGTATTAAACAGAACAGAGAAAGATAAAGCTGCTTACTCTGAAATTATTTTTCATTTAAAGAGTAAATAATATATGGAAGAGTTATTGTATACCGAACAATTAGAAGCAAACTTCACGATTACTGAAGATAGAATTTTTTGCGAACACGGTAAGTTAGAATTTTCTTTTGAAAATAATGCTACAATTGTTAATTCAATAAGCGTTTATTTAAAAAGAAATCGCATCGGAACAAATCTTGTCAATCAACTTGAAATACTAGCTATTCAAAACGGATTAAATATTATTGAAGTTCCTGCTTCACCAACAAAGGAAGCAATTTTATTTTGGCAATTTTTAGATTATAAACCATCATCAAAAGATGATATATTTTGGGCAAATAAAATAGTTCGAAGTCATAAAGAAAGTTCATGGGACACACCACAGGGTATTGTTGTAATGAGGAAAGAAATTTAGTATGAGTATTCATAAATTATTTTTCACTTAAGAAAGAGTAATGAAGTTATTGCTTGATAAATTAGGAATATCTATTGAACATCTCAAATGTCTTGATGAAGTTTTCAGTGAACACAGTGAGGAGTATCAAAGAATAAATTCTCTATTAAGTTCAGAATCGTATAACCAAATTTATGAGGAAATTTCAAGAGAGCTTTATGCAGGAGGTAAAACTGGTGCTAGCAGCCATGTGAAATTAAATCGCCAAATGATTTTAGGCGATGTGATTGAATACATTTTTTCTGGTAGAACTTATTACTATGCCGCAAAATCAACTGAACATTTAAAACATTTTTACAAACTTATTTTCTATTCTGTAAATCAAATGTTATTGTTTGACACAATAACAGTAAATCCGGAACTAAGAAGAGCATACATTGAAAAACTTGAAGAGAAAATACCGATTGATTTTCTATACGAGAAAGTTGGAGATGAGGAATTGGCAATTGAATTAAAAGAAAATGATGTGAAAATTTGGCAAGGCGAATGGACTCCAGCAATAGATGATTTCGTTGATTCATTACTCCCGAAAACATTAGGTGCACCTAAAGAATTAATAGTGTTTGCCGAATTTATTCGCCTTCAAATTGGAATTATTATTCCCTTATTGCTTATTCAAAGAATCTTTGGCAATAAGAACCCTATTGCACCACCTGATTTTCTTATTCTACAAAGTAATAAAGAAATCTACGGCGTCGAAGTGGGATATAAAAAAGAACTTCAAAGTAGAGAATTTTCAATACGAACTTCTATTCCAACATTCGCAGTTGATTTAAAAAATAACATGCATAACAGATGTCCGAAGTGTGGTGAAAACATTCTCTATTGTGATGTAATGATTGAAAACTATTCGAATGGAACATTACAAAATTTAATTACAGAACGAAATAGAACAAGTCGATTATTTTGTAGTGAATGTCCAAACTTTAATGATGGGGAATGTAAATTTTCAAATTATTATGGTAGGGTTGAAGGAGTGAATTTCAATAACCAACCTCTTGACTCAAAATTTAACAGGCATTATCACACATGTTGTGTAAAGGATGATACTTATTCTTACAGGCGACAACCAGTTAACATTTTGGAAAACCATAGGGAAGATTTTTTTGCCCAAATTCCGGAAATTGACGGCATTAAAAATTTAATAAACAAATAATGGCGCTAATACAAACGCAAATCCTACAAGTAGAAAATGTTTTAAAGGATAGTTTAAGACACAAATTTCAAAGCTACAATCCTGAGCCAGCATCGATGCCTTTTCACACACGACTATTGGGCAAAGACAGAATGGCATTATTTTCCTTCATTCATTCTCTCAACACAAATTTCGGAACAAGTATTTTTGAGCCTGTCGCAAAAGCAATTGCAGCAGTAAACTTTCAATCTGCCTTATCGCAGCAAGTAGCCGGGACACAAATTTCTTCTGAAGCACATAATATTATTCAAAACATCATGGATGGTTTGACAACTGCCAACACTTCACCCAACAAACCTGATGAAATAAGGGCTATCAGACGAGTTTGCCAAAATGGAGAAATGAGAACTGTAAAACTCACAAAGGTTGATGTGAAAGTTGTTGGACACGATGGTGAAATTTTTCTTTTTGACATCAAGACAGCAAAACCAAATGCAGGAGGTTTCAAGGAATTTAAGCGAACACTTCTGGAATGGGTTGCTGCGACTCTTGCAAGCAATCCGATAGTAAATGTTCAATCATTAATTGCGATTCCTTATAATCCGTATGAACCTCAACCATACAACCGTTGGACTATGAGAGGAATGTTGGATTTACAAAATGAATTGAAAGTTGCAAGTGAGTTTTGGGATTTCCTTGGAGGAGAAGGAACATATCAGCAATTGTTGGATATTTTTGAGAGAGTTGGAATTGAATTGAGAACAGAAATTGATGCATACTTTTCACGATACAACCAATAACCTCATAGCATTTGCTAGCATATTTTTTTTTAAACACACAACACACAAAACCCTCCGATCTGATATATTATCCAGTATACAAAAAATGATTTTATTGCGATGGGTAATATTATAATTTATAAGGAAATAATTCCTCAGGTTGTGTTTAATCCGTAATTCGTAATCATCAAGTATCGAGCATCCAGCATCCAGCATCTGTCAGCCTGTATCCTAAAATATCTCTAACTTTGCAATCCCTTGAAATAAAGTTGAATTATGGATAAAACAGACATTCAGGATCAATTTATAGAAGAGACGATGCAGAAAGCCACAGAAGCAGCGAATGCTTTTGTGAAACTGGATCAGGACCAGACAGACAGGATCGTACGGGCTGTGTATGAAGCAGGTTTTAATAACCGTTGGCATCTTGCTGAAATGGCGCATAAAGAAACCGGGATAGGCATTATACAGGACAAGGTCATCAAAAATATCATTGCCTCGCGTTTTGTATACAGGGATATAAAGAACCAGAAAACAGTCGGGATCATCAGCGAAGATCCTGATAGCCAGATCACGGAAATTGCCCGGCCTGTAGGTCCGATCTTTGCAGTGACACCGGTAACGAATCCTACTTCCACTGCTTTATTCAAGATATTGATCGCGATGAAAACCCGTAATCCGATCATCATTTTTCCCCACGGGGCAGCAAGGAATTGTACGAATGAAACTGCCCGGATGTGTTATGATGCAGCTTTGAAAGCGGGCGCCCCGGAGCATTGCATACAATGGATCCCCAAAGCTACACGCGACCAGGTGCT
Source organism: uncultured Bacteroidales bacterium (assembly GCA_903929315.1). GTDB lineage: Bacteria > Bacteroidota > Bacteroidia > Bacteroidales > FEN-979 > CAIYUC01. The sequence continues at coordinate 15,954 of CAIYUC010000107.1, read as the reverse complement.
GCATTTCATGAGTCATAAAAAAACGGCGCTGATCCTGGCTACAGGATCCGTGAGCCTTGTCAGGACCGCTAATACTTCAGGTAACCCTGTAATCGGCGTCGGCCCGGGAAATGTTCCGGTTTATATCGGGAAGAGCGCAGATGTCGCTTTTGCAGTTGACCAGATCCTTTTATCCAAATTATTTGACAACGGTACGATTTGTGCCAGCGAACAGGCTGTCGTGGTTTCCATGAACAATGCCAAGCAGGTAAAAGAAGAGTTTATCCGCCGGGGCGCTTATTTCCTTTCACCTGAAGAGATTGAGAAAGTCAGTAAAATAGCATTTAATCTTTACCTGAGATCAATGAGCGCTGAGGTTATCGGGAAGCCGGCTCCCGTCATTGCTCAAATGGCAGGCATACAGGTTCCCGAAGGAACAAAGCTGTTGATGGCGCAGATGGATAAGGAGCAGGTAGGGATCGCATGGCCGCTTTCGCTTGAGATCCTGGCCCCTATACTGGCCTATTATGAGGTCGATAGTTTCGAGGAAGGCATTAAAATGTGCCGCCGGATCAATGAACATGGGGGATTAGGGCATACGGTCAGCATTTTTTCGAATGATGATGAAAAGATCCGGTATTTCGCACAGTCGCTGAATGCGGGAAGGATCGTCGTAAACACACCTTCTTCGCAGGGCGCCCTGGGAGGATTGTACAACGGACTGACCCCTTCCATGACGCTCGCCTGCGGCTCGGGAGGGAAAAATTATACGACCGACAATATCTCAGTCCGGCACCTGCTCAACATCCAACGAATTGCCTACCGTAAGATCAGTTTCTGTGGTGAACATCAGCAGGGTGATGCATTCTGCTGCGATGTCCATCTTACCATCGACGAGATCGATCTCAAATGTATTAACAGAAGAGAGGAAATCATGAAGTAGTAGTGATATCACAGAGTCACAAAGTAACAAAATAACAAAACCAAAATTTCGCTATCTCGTTATCTCGCCATTTCGCTATTTCACTATTTCGCTATGTGGTATTATAATATTTTTTCTGAATATGAGTTGAATAAACAATAATTTTGCATTTACAGAAAAAGAACGATTTTATTATCCCAATCATTTTCCCATGAATCAGTATAAGAGAATAAACAACATCGTCGGATGGTTTGTATTTGCTATCGCCGCAGCCACTTACCTGCTCACGGTTGAACCCACTGTGAGTTGGTGGGATCCGGGTGAACACATTGCAACTGCTTATAAGCTCCAGGTAGGGCATCCTCCCGGAGCTCCGACTTTCGGGCTTGTAGCCCGGTTATTTTCACTTATGGCATTCGGCAACACAGCAAGAGTGGCTGTCATGGTCAATATGATTTCCGTTTTTTCCAGCGCCTTTTCCATTCTCTTCCTTTTCTGGACCATCACCATGCTGGCCCGTAAGATCGTTGCACCGGACAATGAGATGACGAAAGCCCGGACATGGACGATCATGTCGGCCGGCTTTATCGGCGCCGTTACATTTATTTTCACCGACTCTTTCTGGTTTTCAGCCGTGGAAGCCAACGTATTTGCCATGTCCTATTTTTGCACAGCCATTGTCTTCTGGGCCATCTTAAAATGGGAAACCGTGGCGGATGAGAAACATCATTACCGGTGGCTGATCTTTATCGCTTTTATGATCGGGATTTCCATTGGGGTACACCTGCTGAACCTGCTCACCATCCCGGCTCTTGCCTTTGTTTATTATTTTAAGAAATTCAAGCCCTCGCGGAATGGGATCCTCCTTAATCTCTTACTCTCCTTTATTATCCTGGCTTTCATCATGTATATCGTGATCCCATGGATCCCGACACTGGCAGGAAAGTTCGAAATTATGTTTGTCAATGGATTCGGGTTACCTTTCAACTCGGGGTTGATCATTTACTTTCTCCTGTTTATCGGCCTGATTATCTGGGGCCTTTGGTACACAAGGAAGAAAACAATGCCGGTTCTCAATACCATTATCCTCTGTTTCACCTTTCTACTCATCGGGTACACTTCGTTTCTGACATTGGTGATCCGGTCGAATGCCAATACACCGATCAATGAGGATGCACCTAAGGACGCTGTCAGCCTGGTTCCCTACCTGAACCGGGAGCAATATGGTACCTGGCCGTTTCTTTACGGACAATTTTATACTGCACCGATAGTAGAATGGGGGGATGGAGCCCCCGTTTATCAGCGGGACAATAAATCGGGACAGTATATCATCATCAACAGCAAGAAAGGCACAGTCCCGATCTATGATAAACGTTTTACTTCTATTTTCCCAAGGATGTGGAGCACACAGCGGAAAGGCGGTGCAGAATTTTATAAAGAATGGGGTGGTAAAGGCGTTCCGATACAGGTCTCTTCCCAGGAAGATAAATCGGAGACCCTTTACAGGCCAACCTTCGTTGAAAACCTGCGGTTCTTTTTTACTTACCAGGTTTCATGGATGTACCTGAGGTACTTTATGTGGAATTTTTGCGGCCGGCAAAATGATGAACAGGGTTTCGGAGGTATTAAGGATGGCAACTGGATAACCGGGATACCTTTCCTTGATAAGATGAGGATCGGGCATACCCTATCTGACCTGCCGGACAGCATGAAAACGAGAGCAAGCCATAAGTATTACATGCTTCCGTTATTGCTTGGTATCGCAGGGTTCTTCTATCAGGTTAAAAAGGATTACCGGGGTGGTATCGTAATTGCCCTGCTGTTCCTGATGACCGGCCTGGCGATCGTTACCTATCTTAACCAGCAGCCATATGAGCCCAGGGAAAGAGATTATTCTTACGGGGCTTCATTCTATGCGTTTTCCATCTGTATCGGACTGGGGGTTCTTTATCTCATCGATCTTTTGAAAACAAGATTAAAGATGAAGGAGATGGTTGCCATCATTGTTGTCACTTTGGTTTCCACACTACTTGTTCCGGTTATCGTGGCCAAAGAGAACTGGCACGACCATGACCGTTCACGAAAATATTCAGCAAGGGATTTTGCAGCGGATTACCTTAACTCCTGTGATAAACAAGCCATTTTGTTCACAAATGGCGATAATGACACCTTTCCTCTCTGGTATAACCAGGAAGTGGAAGGCGTGCGCACCGACGTGAGGGACGTGAATCTCGAACTGGCTTCAGGATCGTGGTATATCACCCAGATGTTCAGGAAAGTGTATAATTCCGAACCCTTGCCCTTCACTCTATCACCATCGCATTATCAGGAGGGGACCAATGATTACGTACCCTATTACGATATCGGGATAAAAGGCTATGTTGAGCTGAAAGATCTGATCGACTTTATTAAGAGCGACAATCCTCAGACATACCTTACGATGCAGAACGGGGAGAAAATAAAATTTTTCCCCTCAAAGAAGGTTAAGCTAACAGTAAACCATGAAAACTGCATAAAATATGGTATTGTTCCCGATTATTTCAAAGGGAAAATGGTTGATACCATTTATTGGACCATTAAGTCAAACTACTTATATAAGAATGACCTGATGATGCTGGATATTATTGCCACTTCGAACTGGACAAGACCGATTTATTTTGCCGCTCCCGGGAGTGTCAGTCATTGCTTCAACGTAGATCAGTATTGTCTGCTCGAAGGATGGGTATACAAATTGATGCCGGTGAAGGCCGACTCAAATGATTATATTTCAGGGATGGGTGGTGTAGATGCATTGGGATCGTATGACATGTTCATGCACCGATGTGCCTGGGGGAATCTTAGCGACCCCCGTGTATATATCGATCCTGAAAGTTTGAATAATTACCTGAGACCGAAAATGGAAATCGTCCGGACGGCACAATCCCTTCTGGACCAAGGGAAACTTAAGGAAGCCGCAAACATCATGGATCTTTATTTCAAACATTTTCCTGATAACCAGTTCCCTTATGATATGTCGGTCATTGCTTATGCCGATTTTTACTATAAAGCAGGCGAAACAGAGAAAGCAGAGAAGATCGTCGAAAGGATTTCACAGATAACCTGCCAGAACCTGGATTACTATTCTTCTTTTTCGGCGGAAAATAAATCTTCTTTCAACGACGAAAGCCAGACTTCACTGAGCATCTTAAAAAGGCTGAATTATATGGCTTCTGAGAACCGCCAGCCAAAACTCGCTGCAAAAATGGATAGTTTGTTTAATCTGGAAATGAAAAGATATAAATGATTCTGGATGCTGGATACTAGATCCTCGATGTGTGAGTGTGAGGATTGGGGCATGAATATCGAATATCGAGTATCGAGTATCCAGTATCGAGTATCTGTAGTTTAATCTGTAATCATCCTGCTTTCTTCTTTTCTTCCACCTTCTTCAGGATTTCTTCCTGTATCGCACGGGGTAACGGTGCATAATTAAAGAATTCCATTGAGTAATTTGCTCTTCCGCTGGAAAGATTCCTTAGCTGGGTAGCATAACCAAACATTTCCATGAGCGGAACGAAGCCATTGATCTTTTGGGCGCCTTTACGGAACCTTCTCATGGATTCGATATTACCTCTTCGCCGGTTCAGGTTGCCGACCACATCGCCGATGTATTCGTCAGGTGTGTTGATCTCGATCTTCATCATCGGTTCAAGGAGAATAGGATTGGCTTTCATAAAACCGTTCTTGAAGCAGATAGAAGCACATGTCTGGAAAGCCATATCGGAAGAATCAACCGGGTGATGGTTCCCGTCAATCAGTACTACTTTGACGTCAACGACAGGATAACCGGCCAGTATCCCGCGTTCCAGGGTCTTAACAATCCCTTTATTGACTGACTGAATGAATTCTCCCGGAATCGCACCTCCTTTGATCTTGTCAATAAATTCATACCCTTTGCCTTCATTGGGTTCGATGCGCATGACCGTATGGGCAAACTGGCCCCTGCCGCCGGTTTGCTTTGAATGTTTATAGTTGGATTCAACCTCATTCGTGATGGTTTCCCTGAAAGCCACGGATGGCTCGCCTACGATCGCTTCCACGTTGAACTCATGCTTGAGCCTGTCAAGGATAATTTCAAGATGCAGCTCCCCCATGCCCGAGATCACGCTCTCTTCCGTCTCATCATTAAAATGAACCGTAAAAGAGGGGTCTTCATTTGTCAGCTTACCCAACGCTTCGCCCAATCTCGCCTGGTCCTTCCTGTTAGCCGGTGCGATCTTAAGTTCAACCACCGGCGGCGGGATATGGATTGACTCGAGGATCAGCTGATGATCATTATCACACAAAGTATCTCCTGTTTTGGTAAATTTCATCCCGATCAGCGCAACAATATCACCCGGACCTGCCTCAGAGATCTCTTCCCTGTCTTTCGCATGAATTTTAAAGATCCGGCCGATACGTTCATGCTTACCCCGGGTAGAATTCAGGATCTGCATGCCACTTCGCAGCGTCCCTGAAAAAACCCTGGTGAACGTCTGCTGTCCGACAAAGGGATCATGGATCAGTTTAAAGGCCAGCGCAGAGAAAGGCTCCTTAGCTGATGGGTGTCGGGAATGTGATTTTTCCGGGTCATCAATATCCATCCCCACAACGGCGCCCACATCCACCGGGGAAGGCAGGTAATCCAGCACCGCATCAAGAAGAAGCTGGACACCCTTATTTTTGTATGCTGCGCCACAGAAAACGGGAGTTATCAACATTTTCAGCGTGGCCTCACGGGCGGCTCTCTTCAGAAGTACGGCAGGAACCTCCTTCTCTTCAAAGAAAAGCCCCATGATCTCCTCATTATACTCGGCGAGCTTCCCCACAATTACAGCCCTGGCTTCTTCGCACTGTTGCCTGTAAGCTTCCGGGATCTCCGTTTCAACGCTTTCTAACTCAGTAAAGGCATAAGCTTTTCTTTCGAGCACATCGATGATCCCTGTATAATTATCTTCCGACCCAATCGGCAATTGAAACTCAATCGCGTTGGCGTCAAGGTATTTATTCATCTGGCAGACTACGCCTGTAAAATTAGCGCCATTACGGTCCATTTTATTGATGAAAGCGATACGGGGTACCCGGTAACGGTTGGCCTGGTTCCATACCGTCTCACTTTGAGGCTCAACGCCACCAACCGCACAAAACACGGCGATCATACCGTCGATGACCCGTAACGACCGTTCCACCTCGATGGTAAAATCGACATGACCCGGGGTATCGATCAGGTTGATCTGGGAGCCTTTCCAGTGACAGGATATGGCGGCCGAAGCAATAGTGATACCCCGCTCCTGTTCCTGCTTCATAAAATCCATCGTCGCCTGTCCATCATGTACCTCGCCCATTTTTCGTGTCTCTCCGGTAAAGAACAGGATCCTTTCCGTCACCGTGGTTTTTCCTGCATCAATATGAGCGGCAATTCCAATATTTCGTAATGTATTTAATGACATAATTTAATTAAAGATTGAATTTATTTTAAACACCTCAACCCCCATGGAGCTGACTAAAAAAAATGACTGAAGATTCTTTTTTCTTCTTTGTGGCCTTAGTGACTTCTTAGTGTTCATTGTGGTTCAGTGTTTTATAATTTAACCACAATGGTCACAAAGACATTTTAGTTTGCCCCTGTAAGGGATGGAGTGCATTTGTTAATTGTTCATCCCTCGTTTAAACTTTCTGTATCCCCCTCCCTGACGATGCTTCGCAGGATTGTATTCCGGCCCTTCGCCAAATTGAACCGGCACTATCGCTTTATGTACCGGTTTTTCCAGAAGTTCTTCAATAGTTAAAAATTTGCGTTGTTCCTTCGGGTTGATAAAGGTAATGGCAATGCCGGAAGCTTCGGCTCTTGCCGTACGTCCGATCCGGTGAATATAGTCCTCCCCGTCGTTTGGAACATCATAATTGATGACCATGTCGATATTGTCAACATCGATGCCCCGTGAAAGGATATCAGTGGCAACCAGTATCGTAATATCCCTGCTTTTGAAGTTCCTCAATGCCGTCTCTCTTGCTTCCTGGTCCAGATCCGAATGAATTTCCTCAATGGAAAGACCCAGCTTTTTCAATTCTTTACTAAGCTGTTTGGTACTGCTTTTTGTGGAACAAAATATCAATACACTTTGCAACTTCATCGACTGGAGCAAGAATTTCAGCAATGGGATCTTCTGCGTGTCATAGACAGAATAGGCCAGTTGCAATACTTTTTCTACCGGTTTTGAAATGGCGAGGCTGATCTCTTCAGGATCTTTCAGGACTTTTTGGGTGAGTGTCCGGATCTCATCCGGCAGGGTAGCGGCAAAAAGCAGGTTTTGTCTTTTCACAGGGATATAGGAGATTATTTTCATAATATCATCATAAAATCCCATATCGAGCATTCGATCTGCTTCATCGAGGATGAGGAATTGCAACCCGGAAAAATCCACATAACCCTGGTTAATATGGGAGATCATCCGGCCGGGGGTGCAGATCACGATATCGACACCTTCCTGTAATGCTTGTTTCTCCCTGGTATAAGTTGATCCGTCCGTACCTCCGTAAACAGGGATGGAGCTCACGGAGGTGAAATAAGAAAGCCCTTCCATGTGCTGGTCGATCTGGACGGCCAGCTCACGCGTCGGTACAATGACCAACGCCTTGATCCGTTGGGTTGGAATGGAACGAAGGATCATTTGAATAACGGGAAGGAGAAAAGCTGCTGTTTTACCGGTCCCGGTTTGTGCTGATGCAATGAGATCCCTGCCCTGTAAAATGGCTGGTATCGCTAGTTCCTGAACCGGGGTCGCCAGCTCGTAGCCAAGCGCTTCAATACCCTCTACCAATTTCGGATCAAAGCCAAATTCATTAAAATTCAATGGTTAGATTCTTGATTTAGTTACTATTCATTTATCAGCCTCACCCCCCGTCCCCCTCTCCTCCAGGAGAGGGGGTTACCAGGTATGGCTATTATATTGTGCTTCAATAATTCGGGGTGCAAAGGTAGGGAATTTTTGGATCTCAATTAGTTTTCCTACTTTCGTGGCACATTCCAGGGATGTTAGCTCAGTCGGTTCAGAGTACGTGCTTCACACGCACGGGGTCGGGAGTTCGAGTCTCCCACATCCCACAATCGGGTGTGAGTTTGGGTGTGGGTGTGGGTGTGTGGAAAGATACCTCGTACTTTACACTTTACACCTTAGGCTTAACACTTCTGAGTTCTTTAATATTACCACCCACCCAATACCCGCGCTATTTTAGAATATTGTAAATATGTTATTTTTTGCATATATTCTCTGTTGGTCATCCGTTCTCGACCTTGATGGTACAATGGGTCAATGAACAAAGCTAGTTCATTGCGGAATATATAATTGCGCTGTGATAGAAGACATGGGATAAAGACCATTAAAAGTATTTGCTTCTTCAGGATTTTCTACCTTTGTATATCCATTGCACCTTATACCTTCTACACCATGACCAGGGAACAGTCTGTAAAAGAACTCATGTCAATCCCCGGCATCGGCAAATCCATCGCCAATGACTTATGGGATATTGGGATCACATCAATTGATGACCTGAAAGGGAAAGACCCTGAAGTTTTGTATGACCTGTCAAATAGATATGCTGGAGCGGTTCAGGACAGGTGCTTGTTGTATAGTTTCCGTTGTGCCATTTATTATGCATCAACCAACCCAGAGGCACATGATCCTCAATTACTGAAATGGTGGAATTGGAAAGATTCAAATAGAACCAAATAAACCATAAAAGACCAATCAACTGTGGCAAGCAATAAGTATGAAAAAAAATTCTTCAACACTTTTCTTTCGGATACAAACAGTTGTGTGCCACTAAAAATAAACTACGAATGAAACGAATATTGATTTTTAGTTTGATTTTTTTGTCATTTGATTTGTTTGGTCAAAAAACAGATACGATTAATCTCAAATCATACTTTGGTGATTTTGTTGGCGGATTCAGTGTTTATGACTTAAAAACAGATAAATACATTCAATACAATTCAGCGCATTGTAGGAGCAGATTTTCACCATGTTCAACTTTTAAAATTCCCAACTCACTGATTGGATTGGAGACAGGCGTTATCTCTGATACGGGATTTATTATCAAATACGATAGCCTGCTTCATCCAAAGGATTCATTCCATTTAGCCAATGAGCCATTCAAGTATTGGTATCAAGATTTATCCTTAAAAAAAGCATTCAAATATTCTTGTGTCTGGTATTATCAGGAGTTAGCAAGGAGAGTTGGACAAGAGCGGATGAAAAAAATGGTTAACGAATTGGGCTATGGCAATAAAGATATATCGAGTGGATTAGATACCTTTTGGTTATGCGGTTCAATACAGATTTCTATAAATGAGCAAATAGCTTTTTTAAAGAAACTTTACCAACATAACCTAAAGGGATTTTCGGACAAAAACATAGATGCAGTAAAGAGTATAATGCTTTATGAGACAACGACTGATTACAAACTATATGGAAAAACTGGCGGTGGAGAGTGTTGGGAAAATAAAGTAATAGGTTGGTATGTTGGTTTTATTGAGACAGATTCGGGAACGAAAATATTTGCAATGAATGTAATTGTAAACAATTTCGGAGATTTAAAGAATAACTTTCGGATTGAGTTGACAAAGAAAATATTAAAAGAATTAAAAATAATTAAATAAGCGGTACACAACATCGTAAATTAGATGAAAATGTGCTGGTTCCTTCGGATGGTAATTCACTTCCAAAAGGACTTTAAAAAGAATTGAGATCATGGAAGATTCAAAACAACTAAAAATTAACGAAGCCAAATGGAATAAATGGGCAGAAACTGTTGATGGAAAGAGCCTGAAATATGACTACTTGAGATCAGCTCAACTTGGAGTTATTTCATTGCTGAACCTCCAAGAAAATGTCAACATGCTTGATATCGGCTGTGGAACAGGCTGGGCATTGGGTCAGGCCGCTAAAATAAATGGCGACAAAGGTACTTTCTATGGGGTCGATCTGTCAGAAAAGATGATCGAAAAGGCAAAAGAAAACTTTAAGGGGAGAGAGAATTTTCATTTTATTAAAGCCAATGCGGAAGAAATCCCTCTTGAAGACAAACGATTTGACATTATTATTTGCACCAATTCATTTCATCACTATCTGCATCCTGAAAAAGCGCTGAAAGAAATGTATCGGCTGTTAAAACCTCAGGGGAAAGTTTACATCCTTGATCCACCGGTTGATTTTTGGGTTGCCAGGGTTTTAGCAAAGGTTTTACATCTTTTTGATCGCGCTCAGGTTGGATTATACAGTACTAAAGAATTTGAAAAAATGATTACTCGTGCAGGGTTTAAGTATGTCGGGACTGAAAAGATCAAATGGCACCAAAAGGTACAGGTCGGGAAGAAATTAGCCTAAGATTCCAGCGATCTTCAATTTATAAGTAATGATATGGCTTTTGAATCCTCAAAATCAGTTATTGTAACAGGTGCTTCTTCAGGAATAGGAAATACCGCTGCTGTTTATCTTGCCAAGCAAGGTTATACTGTGCTGGCATCAGTTAGGAAAGATTCTGATGCCCAGGCCCTGAATAATCTTGGGTTGAATAACCTCAAGCCTCTGTGTCCGCTTGATCTCACGAAACCAGATCAAATTCTTGCTGCAACCAATCTTATTAAAGAACAGGTTAGAACTAATCAAATCCCTTCACTTTATTCGATTATCAATATTGCAGGAGGGGGAAGTATTAGTCCTATTGAGTTAATGAGTATTTCCGATTTCAGAGAAGAACTGGAAAAAAGGATTGTTGCCCCAGTGATGCTGCTTCAGGAGTTATTCCCGTTATTGCGTGAGACCAAAGGCAGGATTATATGGATAGCTACACCAGCATTATTCCCTGTTCCTTATGTTGCCGATATCCATGCTGCCGATTTTGCCGTCAATTATCTGGCAAGAACCTTAAATTTAGAACTTCTTCCTGATGGCATTAAGAACATTCTGATCCGCTGCGGGGGGATTAAGACCCCATCCGTGCAGCGATCAGAAAAGGAACTTACTGAAAGACTGAAAAACTTGTCGAATGAGAAAGCTAATATCTACAAAGAACGTCTTCAAAAAGTTCAGAAGGAACTGATAAAATTTGATAGTAAGCGGACGGAATCTATTGAAGTGGCAGAACTGATTGCTAAAGTTCTTGCGGTAAAAAATCCTAAAACACGGTACCAGATCGGATACATGTCCAAACTGGGTGCTTTTCTTGAAAAACTTCCTCAATCGTGGGTTGATTCTATAATGGAAAGAAGAGAGATGAAGGAAACCTAAGCAATAATGAAAAGAACGCTCCAGCAAATAATTTCATTCATTCTCCCTATCATTGTACTGATAATAGTTCCGCTTTGTATCGAGAGCAACATCTCATTAAAACTGATTCCAACCTTTATAATCGGACTGATTATTATGGTCATAGGATTATATGCCATCATTATGACCGTATCGAGTATAATGAGGACAGGAAAAGGCACATTGGCACCATGGAGCCCTTCCAAACATTTGGTTATAGATGGGATATATGGATATGTTCGAAATCCAATGATACTGGGAGTACTGACAGTTCTGATTGGGGAATCAATTGCAATCCTATCTTTCAAAATATTCATATGGGCGTTATGCTTTTTTGTGATTAACAATATTTGGTTCATTATTTTTGAAGAACCGAATCTGGAGAAGAAATTTGGCGATGAGTATCGGGAGTACAAAAGAAATGTTCCCCGCTGGATACCAAGATTGAGACCTTTTAAGCCAGATTCGGATTTGAAATAAAAAAAAGCACAGCAGCGCACAGGAATGGGGGAAACAAATAAAAACAGATGAAGTACATTTTTGAAATTATATGGATTTGCTGGTTATTATCAGAGATCCTGCTGAACAGGTTAGTGCGGTCAAAAAATGCTGATTCAAAGGAACTGGATAAAAATTCCCTGAGTCTGATCTGGATTGCGATAATAGCCTCAATGACCTTAGGGATTTTTATTGCAATTTATTGGGGAGCCCAGATTATTAATACCAATTTGTTGCTCTATTTAGGATCAATGCTGATAGTTGTCGGGATAATTATTAGATTTATCGCTATCAGGACACTTGGGAAATTCTTTACGGTCAATCTGGCTATATATGGTAACCACAGTTTGATAAAGAATGGATTATATAAATATATTCGTCATCCATCCTATACAGGTTCATTATTGTCGTTTTTAGGATTTGGGTTATCGTTAAATAACTGGTTGAGTTTAATAATCATTTTTGTTCCTGTACTTATCACCTTTATAAACCGCATTAATATTGAAGAGAAATTATTACAGAAACAATTTGGAACGGAGTATTCGGATTATAAAAAGAAGACAAAACGGTTGATCCCGATGATTTATTGAGAAAATAAAAACATCAGTTAAATTTTATCGGTCATGAAAACAATTATTTTAGGAGTATTCTTAGCATTTATACTGATCAATCTCCAGGCACAAAATTATCTGATAAGTTTTGCAGGGTCAGGATCAGGCACCACTGTTGATAGTGTTAATGTAGAAAACATCACCCAATGCACAAGTTTGGAATTTGTTGGGACAGACACATTGAACCTTCGTTCAACTTTGGGCATTGAAAGCACTCTTTTAAGTAAAAATCTCCCATTAAATATCTATCCTGACCCATTCCCAGAATCTGCCAGCGTTGAATTTATATCACCTGTATCAGGGGATGCCACCATTGAAATATTCGACAATGCAGGCAAAAATATTATTCAAGCTCAGGTCAATCTCTCACGAGGTTTGCAAAAATTCCAGATTAGTGGCTTTAACAATGGGGTTTATCTTATTAATATAAGATCAAAGGGGTATTCTTATGAAGGGAAATTAATTAGTAATTACAATGGAGCGGCAATGCCTATGATTACTTACCAAGGAGAAAGTAAAAGTTTTAAGAAGAACCTGAATTTAAAAATTACTTCCTCCATTGTACAAATGCAATATAATGCAGGTGACATGTTGAAAATAACTGGAATCTCTGATATATACCGAACAGCATTTATGATTGTTCCCACAAGCAGCCAGACAGTGACTTTTAATTTTACCCCCTGCACTGATGCTGATTGGAATAATTATACCACTGTACAAATTGGCACGCAGATATGGATGGAAGAAAACCTCAAGACCACTAAATATCAGGATGGCTCAAGCATACCAAATGTACCCGATAGTGCTGCATGGCGCAATGAAACATCAGGAGCATACTGTAATTATCACAACGATACGCTTGAAGGCGAGGTGTATGGTCATCTTTATAACTTCTATGCAGTACAAGATTCTCGCAATGCATGTCCTGCTGGCTGGCATGTCCCTTCGGATGAGGAGTGGAGAACACTTGCAAACACTCTTGGCGATAGTACGGTCGCCGGGCAAAAAATGAAAGAAAATTGTACGACACGTTGGGCTTATGATGACACAACCTGGGGAACAAACACAAGTGGATTCACTGGTCTTTGTGCAAATTTCCGCAATTCTACTGGTGCATGGAGTTTGGCTCCAAACAACGACCACGATACAAACTACTGGACTTCTACAATAGATATTTCAAGTTTTGCGTGGTTTCGGGGGCTGCGCTGGTGCTATATTGATTTATTCAGGGCTCCCACTATTTTCACCGCTGGTTTCTCGGTGCGCTGTATAAAATAAATGGTTTGTTACGGATTGCCCATGTCTCTGGCATGATATCTGTTAAGATTTGATATCATAATTTCTTTCCCATGAAATCTTTCCTTTGTTTCTTCACTTGTCTTCTCCCCCTTATGATCAGTGCAAATAATCCAAAAGAAATTGCTGAGGGCAATAATAAATTCGCTTTCGAGCTCTTCCATCAGGTGCAAGACAGCACAACTGGTAACAATCTGTTCTATTCCCCCTTCAGTATTTCGACAGCTCTGGCAATGGTATACGCAGGTGCTCATACTGAGACAGCTCTACAAATAAGTCAGACCATGAATTTTCCACAGAGTGAGAATTTTCATTCTGATTACAAACATCTTCTGGATGGATTGAATACAGGAAAGGAGGATAAGATCCAACTGAATATTGCCAATGGTTTGTGGGCACAAAAGAATTTTAAGTTTCTTGATTCCTATTTCAACATAGTTAAATCCAATTACTATTCGGAGTTAAAAAATGTTGACTTTACTGATGCCATAGAATCTGAAAAGACCAGAAAGGAAATCAATGCCTGGGTTGAGCAGAAAACAAATGATAAGATAAAAGACCTCCTAAGCCAAGGTGATCTCAATTCACTAACAAGACTGGTGCTGGTCAATGCCATCTATTTTTATGGTGATTGGGAAGAGCCTTTTAAAAAACAAAGAACGGAGTCAAAAGATTTTACCCTGATGGCTGGAGCCAAAATTAATGTCCCGTATATGAACCAGCAAGGCAGGTATAATTACTATGAAGATACGAAAATTCAGGCTATTGAGATTCCTTATCAGGACAACAAGGCATCAATGGTGATCTTTCTTCCGATAAAAAGCAAGCAGATGGCTGAACTTGAGAAATCGTTTGATTACAAATATTATCAGGACATTATCGATGCCTTCCAATCCAACGAGGTTCGTTTATCTCTACCAAAATTTCAAACCACCTATAAAATCAATTTGGGAACCACCCTTTCACAGATGGGAATGCCGCTGGCTTTTTCGCCAGGTGGTGCTGATTTTTCCGGGATGACGGGTAGACGAGATCTTTGCATTTCTGAAGTTATTCATCAGGCATTTATTAATGTTGATGAAGAGGGAACTGAGGCTGCTGCCGCCACAGCAGTGGTAATGAAGATGACAGCAATACGCCCTTCATCCGATATAAAGGTTTTCAACGCTGACCATCCTTTTATTTTCTGTATAAAAGATAATATAAATGGTACCATATTGTTTATGGGTAAGATCATGAACCCGGAGGTTTCGAAATAAATTCCAACATCACTACAACCCGTTTGACTTAAACATTTTCAGGAGGGGACATTTCGTCAAAACTACCTGGAAAGCTGTGCACGATGAAGCAATTAAACAAGGGTTGATCCTTTCTTATAAGATCCTTGAGGGAACTGCAGCCAATCCGGAAGATTGGAACATTATGCTGTTGGCCGAGTACAAGAATCTCGCAAGCATGGACGGGACAGAAGATAAGTGGGATGCCATTGAAAAGAAGGTTGTTGGCAATGATGACGCACAGAAAAAACTGAATGAGACCCGTGTCAACATGCGAACGATATACGGCGGAAAAATGTTACGCGAAGTGATATTTAACTAGTTTGATCTGGTTTTAAAACGTGGTGTATATTAGCGAATGAACCCTGAGGGTTCATTCGCGTTATTGGTATATTGGGAAAGATCAGGCGCTTTTGTCGCCGACGAAATAGTCTTCCTTATTCTTGAAAAGGACATTGAATGTGGTGAGGCTCCCATAGATCCGTGTGATATATTGTTGCATTTCCACCTTTTCTTCATCGGTAATTGCGCTGGCGTTCAGTTTCTGCTCGAGCACGCGCATCCGGTCACGGATCATCACAATTTTATGAAAAAATGCATCTATAGGGATCTCCTTTTCTTTCAGGTCCTTATCTCCCGGTATCATGACGAGTTTTCCCCCGGTCCATTTACTGCCTAAAGCAATGGTTTCCTGAAGGTCACTGAAGCGGCGAAGTACACGGATAAAACTTTTTTCTATCATTTCATAAGACACGAGATCGGAGGGTGTTTCCACCGCTTCGATGATTTCCATTCCCTGGTAATCGCGCAGGATATGGCGGGTTCCCTGTTCAATGAAGGTGATCTCGTAAGCATCCGGGCGTATTTGAATAATGACCCCCAACCCGAATTGAGGATGTTTCACACGGGAGCCGATTCCAAACAAAGTTTCTGACATAGTTAAATTTATTAATCAATTTATTTTGTTCATGGAAATTATGCGACATAATTCCTCCAAAATTAATACTTTTCAAAAGAATTAGCTTTTTATTACACAGAGGTTCATA